>NZ_JACNDE010000056.1:0-27944 GCF_017351415.1 Pseudomonas sp. FW305-25
CGTTCAGCCCGTCAGTACGCGTCATCGTTGACGATCATCGCGAGCAAGCTTCGCTCCTACAAAAAACAAGGCCAGCCCCGGGGAACGGGGCTGGCCTTGGTTCTGGTGTGGCCGAGCGAGTGGGCTTACAGCAGGCTGATCGGGTAGCTGATGATCAGGCGGTTCTCGTCGAACTCGTTGGTGCTGAAGTCGCGGCGCATGGTCGAGTTGCGCCATTTGACGTTGAGGTTCTTGAGCGTGCCGCTTTGCACGGTGTAGGCCAGTTCGCTCTCGCGTCCCCATTCCTTGCCGTCGGTGATGGTGCCGGTGTGCACGTTGTCGCCCTTGATGTAGCGGTTCATCAGGGTCAGGCCGGGGAAGCCGACCGCGACGAAGTTGTAGTCATGGCGCAGCTGCCAGGATCTTTCCTGGGCGTTGTCGTAGCTGGCGTTGTAGCTGTCGTTGGCCAGGGTGCCGCCGCTGGTGCCGTTGACGCGCATCCAGGCGCTGTCGCCGGTGAGTTTCTGCAGGCCGACGTAGAAGGTGTGGCCGCCGTACTTGGCCGAGAACAGGCCCGACCAGGTCTTGTTGTCCAGGTCGCCGGCGCGGGCGCTGCCATCTTCCTTGCCGTAGAAGAAGCCGATGTTGGCGCCCAGGGTCCAGTCGCCCAGCGGCTGGCTGTGGATCAGGTTGAGGTATTGCTGGCTGTAGATGTCCTTGAGCTGGGCGTTCCACACCCCGACCTGGGTGCGCTTGTCGTTGAAGCTGTATTCGCCGCCCTGGAAGTTGAAGCGGTCGGAGGTGAAGGCCGCTTTGCCGGTCATCGACATGTCGCTCATGCTGCTGTCGTCACGCGGGCTGTTGGCGCGGAACTGGCCGCCGTAGAGGGTCAGGCCGTCAATTTCCTTCGAGGTGATCTGGCCGCCGCGGAAGGTCTGGGGCAGGGAGCGACCGTCGTCCGAGCGCAGGATCGGCAGCACCGGCATCCATTCACCGACCTTGACCTCGGTCTGCGACAGGCGGGCCTTGAATGCCACGCCCGTGCGGCCGAAGTGGTCGGCCGGGCGCCCGTCGTGATCCAGCGGCAATAACTGGGTACCGCCGGTGCCTTTGCCGCCATCGAGCTTCAACGAATACAGCCCCAGCACGTCCATGCCGAACCCGACGGTGCCTTGGGTGAAGCCGGATTTGGCATCGAGGATGAAGCTCTGCGTCCATTCTTCAGCCTTGCCCTGGGCCTTGCCCGGGTTGGTGAAGTTGCGGTTGATGTAGAAGTTGCGCAGGTTCAGGTTGACCTTGGCGTCTTCGAGAAAGCCGGACTCCGCGGCCATGACCGGCAGGGCCGTGCTGGCGATGCTGACAGCCAGCAGGCTGGGCAGCAGTGAATAGGGAGTGCGAGTGGATGGCTTCATGGATCGGGCTCTCTAATTGTTAGGGGTGAGGCTGGGCGCTGCCGCAACGTCAGGTTGCAGACAAGGTTGAAACCGGGAGGGTGGATGGAACGGAATCAGCCGGAGCGGGCAGGGCGCGGGGTCATGATGACGAACCTGTTGTTATTGGCTTTTGTAGGTGCGGGGAATGGTGCGTTGGATCAACGACCCTGTTCAATTGGCCTTGGCGGGTTTTGGGCGATTAACGAACACAAGTGACGGCGGTCTTCGGCCCATAAAAAAACCCACCGCAAGGTGGGTTTTTTTCAAGCGTCATGCACTCAGAACAGCTTCAGTGGCGGTGCCTCTTTGCTCACTTCCGCTTGCTGCGAACCTTGCTCGTTCCAACCGCCGCCCAGGGCCTTGTACAGGTTGACCTCGCTGGTCAGCTGCGCAAGCCGGTCGGTGATCAACGCTTGCTGCGCGCTGAACAGCGAGCGCTGGGCGTCGAGGAAGGTCAGGTTGCTGTCGACACCGATGCGGTAGCGACGCTCGGCCAGGCGGTAGTAGTCCTGGTTGGCATTGACGAAGTCACGCTGGGCCTGTAACTGCTGGTTGTAGGTCTGGCGTGCGGCCAGGCCATCGGAGACTTCCTGGAAGGCGGTCTGGATGGACTTCTCGTACTGCGCGACGTTGATGTCTTTCTGGATTTTCGAGTAATCCAGGCTGGCGCGCAGGCTACCGGCGTTGAAGATCGGGATATTGATCTGCGGCGCGAACGACCAGGTGCCCGAACCGCCCTTGAACAGGCCGCCCATATCCGGGCTCAAGGTCCCGGCATTGGCGGTCAGGCTGATGCTCGGGAAGAACGCCGCGCGTGCCGCGCCAATACTGGCGTTGGCGGCTTTCAGGTTGTGCTCGGCGGCGAGGATGTCCGGACGGCGTTGCAGCAGTTCCGACGGCAGGCCGGCGGGCAACTCGCTGAGCAGGTCGGCCGACAACGGCTGCGGGCTCGGCAGGTTGGCCGGGATCGAGGTACCCAGCAGCAGGGTCAGGCTGTTTTCGTCCTGGGCCACCTGGCGGGTATAACGCGCCAGTTGCACCCGGGCGTTTTCCACCGAGGTCCGCGCCTGGCTCAGGTCCAGGGCCGAGGCCACGCCGACTTCGTTGCTGCGCGAGGTCAGGCGGTAGCTCTCCTCGTAGGCCGCCAGGGTGTCCTGGGTCAGCTTGAGCAGTTCCTTGTCGGCCTGCCAGGTCAGGTAGGCGTTGGCCACGCTGGCCACCAGGCTGATCTGCGTGCTGCGCCGGGCTTCTTCGCTGGAGAAGTAGGTCTGCAAGGCCTGCTCGCTTAAGCTGCGAACGCGACCGAACAGGTCCAGCTCATAAGCGCTGACACCCAGGGTTGCCGAGTACTGGCTGGAGATGGCCGCTTCACCGGTCTGCGACAGCCGTGCCGGGGTGCGTTGACGGCTGCCGCTGCCGTTGGCCGAGATCGCCGGGAACAGGTCCGCGCGCTGGATCTGGTACTGCGCGGCGTAGGCGTCGATGTTCAGCGCCGCGACCCGCAGGTCGCGGTTGTTCACCAGCGCGGTCTGGATCAGCTGCTGCAGGGCAGGGTCATGGAAGAACTGCCGCCAGCCCTGTTCGGCGGCTGCCTGGTTGGCAGCCTCCGCAGGCGAATAGGCCGGCCCTTGCGGGTATTGCGCCGCGACCGGCGCTTGCGGCTGCTGATAATCCGGTATCAGCGAGCAACCACTCAGCACGGCGGCGGTGATTGCGAGGGAGAGTAGCGACTTGCTCATTGGCCAGCCTCTTCAGGAGTTTCGGTAGGTTGCGCTTCGAGTGCCTTGCGGCGGCTCATCGAGGACACGGTGACGAAGAACAAAGGCACCCAGAATATCGCCAGGACAGTCGCGGTGAGCATACCGCCAATCACGCCGGTACCGATCGCATGCTGGCTACCCGAGCCTGCGCCGGTGGAGATGGCCAGCGGTACCACACCGAGCACGAAGGCCAGGGAGGTCATGATGATCGGACGCAGACGCATGCGGCAGGCTTCGATCGCCGCGTCCACCAGGCTGCGGCCCTGCTCGTGCAGTTCCTTGGCGAACTCGACGATCAGAATGGCGTTTTTCGCCGCCAGGCCGATGGTCACCAACAGCCCCACCTGGAAGTACACGTCGTTGGACAGGCCGCGCAGGCTGGTCGCCATCAGCGCACCGATGATCCCTAGCGGCACCACCAGCATGACCGCGATCGGAATCGACCAGCTTTCATACAGCGCCGCCAGGCACAGGAACACCATCAGCAGCGACAAGGCGTACAGCGCGGGAGCTTGCGAGCCCGACAGGCGTTCCTCGTAGGACAGGCCGGTCCAGGAGATACCGACACCGGCCGGCAGCTTCTTGGCGATGGCTTCGACTTCGGCCATGGCTTCACCGGTGCTGTAGCCCGGCGCCGGGGCACCCAGGACTTCCACCGCTTCCACGCCGTTGTAACGAGCCAGTTTCGGCGAACCGTAGATCCACGTGCCCTTGGCGAAGGAGGCGAACGGCACCATGGTCCCGGCGCTGTTGCGCACGTACCACTTCTTCAGGTCCTCGGGGCTCATGCGAGCGTTAGGCTGACCCTGGATGTACACCTTCTTCACCCGACCGCGGTCGATGAAGTCGTTGACGTAGCTACTGCCCAGGGCAATCGACAAGGTGTTGTTGATGTCGGAGATGGTCACGCCCAGGGCGCTGGCCTTCTCGTCATCGATTTCCAGCTGGTACTGCGGCTCGTCGTTCAGGCCATTCGGACGCACCTGGGACAGGATCTTGCTTTGCGCCGCCATGCCGAGGAACTGGTTGCGCGCTTCCATCAGTTTCTCGTGGCCGATACCGGCGCGGTCCTGCAGGAACACGTCGAAACCGGTGGCGTTACCCAGCTCCAGTACTGCCGGCGGGGCGAAGGCGAATACCATCGCATCGCGGAAGCTGAAGAAGTGCTGCTGGGCCCGGGCCGCCAGGTTGAACACGCTGTTTTCCACGGAGCGTTCGTCCCACGGCTTGAGCATGATGAACGCCATGCCTGAGCTCTGGCCACGACCGGCGAAGTTGAAGCCGTTCACGGTGAAGACCGAGGCCACGGTGTCCTTTTCCTTGTCCAGCAGGTAGGCGCGCATTTCATCGACTACCACCTGGGTCCGCTCGGAACTGGAACCGGCCGGGGTCTGTACCTGGGCGAACAGTACGCCCTGGTCTTCTTCCGGAAGGAACGCAGTCGGGATGCGGGCGAACAGCCAGATCATGCCGACCACGATCAGCACGTAGGCCAGCAGGTAAGGCGCCTTGTGCCGCAGGATGTTGCCCACGCCACGCTCGTAGCTTTTGACGCTGCGGTCGAAGGTACGGTTGAACCAGCCGAAGAAGCCGCGTTTCGGCGCGGCGTGTTCGCCGTGGGGAATGGCCTTGAGCATGGTGGCGCACAGGGCCGGGGTGAAGATCAGGGCAACCAGTACCGACAGGGCCATGGCCGAGACCACGGTGATCGAGAACTGCTTGTAGATCACACCGGTGGAACCGCTGAAGAACGCCATTGGCAGCAGTACCGCCGACAGCACCAGGGCAATACCGACCAGGGCGCCCTGGATCTGGCCCATGGACTTCTTGGTCGCTTCCTTGGGTGACAGGCCTTCCTCGGCCATTACCCGCTCGACGTTTTCCACCACGACGATGGCGTCGTCCACCAGCAAGCCGATGGCCAGCACCATGCCGAACATGGTCAGGGTGTTGATGCTGAAGCCGGCGGCCGCAAGGATGCCGAAGGTACCCAGCAACACCACCGGAACGGTCATGGTGGTGATGACGGTGGCGCGGAAGTTCTGCAGGAACAGGAACATCACCAGGAACACCAGCACGATCGCTTCGACCAGGGTTTCAACCACACCCTTGATCGACTCGGTCACCACCGGGGTGGTGTCGTACGGGAATACCACTTTCATCCCTTGCGGGAAGAACGGTTCCAGGTCGCTGATGGTCTTGCGCAGGGCCTTGGCGGTGTCCAGGGCGTTGGCGCCGTTGGCCAGTTTCACGGCCAAGCCGGAAGCCGGGGCACCGTTGAACTGGGCACTGACGGAGTAGTTTTCACCGCCCAGGGCCACATCCGCGACATCGCCCAGACGCACTTGCGAGCCGTCCGCGTTGACCTTCAGCAGGATCGCCTTGAACTGCTCGGCAGTCTGCAGGCGGGTCTTGCCGATGATGGTGGCGTTAAGTTGCTGGCCTGGCAGGGCTGGCAAGCCACCGATCTGGCCGGATGACACCTGGACGTTCTGCGCCGCCACGGCGTTTTTCACGTCGACCGGAGTCAGGTTGAAGTTGTTCAGCTTGGCCGGGTCGAGCCAGATACGCATGGCGTACTGGGCACCGAACACCTGGAAGTCACCCACGCCCGCGGTCCGCGAGATCGGGTCCTGCATGTTGGACACGATGTAGTTCGACAGGTCGTCCTTGGACATGCTGCCGTCCTCGGAAACCACACCGATCACCAACAGGAAGTTCTTCACCGCCTTGGTCACGCGGATACCCTGTTGCTGCACTTCTTGCGGCAGCAGCGGGGTGGCCAGGTTCAGCTTGTTCTGTACCTGGACCTGCGCGGTGTCCGAGTTGGTGCCCTGCTCGAAGGTCGCGGTAATGGTCATGCTGCCGTCGGAGTTACTTTCCGAGGACACATAACGCAGGTTGTCGATACCGTTGAGCTGCTGCTCGATGACCTGGACCACGGTGTCCTGCACGGTCTGTGCAGAAGCGCCTGGGTAGGTCACGGAGATGGCGATCGCTGGAGGCGCGATGCTCGGGTATTGGTTGATCGGCAATTTGAGGATCGATAGAGCCCCGACCAGCATGATCACCAGGGCGATTACCCAGGCGAAAATCGGACGGTCGATAAAAAATTTCGACATGGTTTACTCCCCTTTGCCGCCTGCAGCTTTGTCAGTTGCCTGTGCAGTGGCCGGGTTTTTTGCTGGAACGTTGGTCGCTTCGCTGGCTTTGACTTCGACGCCAGGTCGGACGAATTGCAGCCCTTCGGTGATCAGGCGATCACCGGCCTTCAGGCCGTCCTCGATCAGCCACTGGTTGCCGACGGTGCGGCTGGCCTTGAGCTGACGCAGTTCAACCTTGTTGTCCGGACCAACCACCAGGGCGGTCGGTGTGCCCTTGAGGTCACGGGTCACGCCTTGTTGCGGGGCGAGGATCGCCGCGGCATTCACGCCGGCCTGCAGTTGCGCATGCACGAACATGCCGGGCAGCAGGGTGTGTTCCGGGTTCGGGAACACCGCGCGCAGGGTCACGGAACCGGTGGTTTCGTCGACCGACACTTCGGAGAACTCCAGCTTGCCGTCGAGCTTGTACTGGCTGCCGTCTTCCAGAGTCAGCTTGACCTTGGCGGCGTTGTCGCCAGCCTTCTGCAGGCGACCGCTTTCCAGCTCGCGGCGCAGCTCGAGCAGCTCGACCGACGACTGGGTGACGTCGACGTAGATCGGGTCGAGTTGCTGGATGGTTGCCATGGCGGTGGACTGACCGTTGCTGACCAATGCGCCTTCAGTGACCGAAGAACGGCCGATACGCCCGGAGATCGGCGACAGCACCTTGGTGTAGCGCAGGTCGATCTGGGCGCTCTGCAGCGCGGCTTCCGATTGCAGGCGGTTGGCGACGGCGGTGTCGTATTCCTGGCGGCTTACGGCTTGCTCGTCGACCAGCTGCTTGTAGCGATCGGAGATCGACTTGGTCGATTGCAGGTTGGCTTGGGCGCTCTTGAGGGTCGACTCATAGACCGACGGATCGATCTGATAGAGCTGCTGACCTTCCTTGACGTCGCCGCCTTCCTTGAACAGACGCTTGAGAATGATGCCGTTGACCTGAGGACGGACTTCGGCGATCCGGAACGCAGTGGTGCGCCCTGGAAGCTCGGACGTCAGGGTAAAGGCTTGAGGTTGCAGGGTGACTACGCCGACCTGAGGGGCTTGTGGGGCGGGAGCCGCCTCTTCCTTTTTACATCCGCTGAGCAGCGATGCCAGGGCGACGGCAGTGACCAGAGCGGTAACAGCTGGCTTGAGTTGCATGAAGATCCTCGGGTCAGGCGCGCAAAATGCGCACTCGAAAAGTGGAAGGGTAAAAAACGAGTGCTGAGTGGATAAGTAGCTTGCTAAGGAATATACTTACGTTCATGGTTGTTTGTAAATACCTTGGCGGCGTACCCATTCGGTTACAAAAGCCGTTGCAAGTGTCGAAGTGTAGGTTGGGCAAACGGCACCCGAGATGCCGTTCCATATTTATTCAGATGAGCTTCATGCATCGCTGAAACATCCTGATCGAGGTTTACTGCCATGGTCCGTCGTACCAAAGAGGAAGCTCAAGAAACCCGCAAACAGATACTCGAGGCGGCTGAAAAAGCCTTCTACGAGCGCGGTGTGGCGCGTACCACCCTGGCCGATATCGCGGCGTTGGCCGGTGTCACGCGTGGAGCCATTTACTGGCATTTCAGCAACAAGGCGGATCTGGTGCAGGCCATGCTCGATACCTTGCGCGAGCCGCTGAATGAAATGGCCAGGTCCAGTGAAGACGAAGAGGAAGTCGATCCGCTGGGATGCATGCGCAAGCTGCTGATTCATTTGTTTCATCAAATTGCCCTGGACCCGAAAACCCGACGCATTAATGAGATTTTGTTTCACAAGTGCGAATTCACCGATGAAATGTGCGACTTGCGGCGCCAGCGTCGCGCGGCCAGCCTGGATTGCAACGTGCATATCGAGCTGGCGTTGCGCAATGCCGTGAAGCGGGGACAACTGCCCGAGAACCTCGATACTGCCCGGGCGGCCATCAGCATCCACGCCTATATTGATGGCATTCTTTATCAGTGGCTGTTGGCGCCGGACAGTTTCGAACTCCATAAGGAAGCGGAGCGCTGGATCGATACTGGATTGGACATGCTGCGCCTGAGTCCCAGCCTGCGTAATTGAGACAAAATGCGGAATTACGTCGGCAGATGTCAACGTTTGCGCGTTATAAAACGCGATGTTTCATTCGTCACGGCTCACCGGGATGCCTTTATATACGTGCCGACTTTATCTTGATAGATAGCGAGCTACGTATTTTGTAGGGAAATTGTTGCGAGTATGTGAATGAGTGTGAGTACCGCGGCTTACAAGGGCACCGAGCAACCGGTCAAAGGTATAGCACTGATTTGCCTGGCGGTTTTGCTGTTCGCCAGTCATGACACCCTGTCCAAATACCTGTCCGGGTTCTATCCCATCGTCATGGTGGTCTGGGCCCGGTATGTGGTGCACACGCTGTTGATGCTGGTGGTGTTCGTGCCGCGCAGCGGTTTCTCCGCCGTGGTGCGTACCAAGCGTCCGGGCCTGCAACTGTTGCGCGCCTTGTGCCTGATCGGCACCAGCCTGTTTTTCACCACCGGCCTGCGTTATATCCCCCTGGCCGAGGCCACCGCGGTCAACTTCCTCGCGCCTTTGCTGGTTACCGCCTTGTCCGTGCCGCTGCTGGGCGAGCGGGTGACCCGCAGCCAGTGGCTGGCGGTGCTGGCCGGTTTCGTCGGGGTATTGATCGTGATTCGTCCGGGCGGCGCCTTGTTCACCCCGGCGATCCTGCTGCCGCTGTGCTCGGCCTTGTGTTTCGGCTTCTATCAGTTGCTCACCCGCAAGCTCAGCGGTGTCGACAGCCCCACCACCAGCAACTTCCTCACCGGGATTCTCAACAGCCTGATCATGAGCGCGGCGCTGCCGTTCTTCTGGAGCACGCCGACCCTGGGGCACGCCCTGTTCATGATCGGCCTCGGGACCTGCGGCATGCTCGGCCACCTGTTACTGACCCAGGCTTTCCGCCATGCCGCGCCGGCGATGCTGGCGCCATTCAGCTACGGGCAGATTCTATTCGCCGGCATGTACGGCTACCTGATCTTCGATCACACCCCGGACAGCTTCGGCATAGTCGGGATCGCGGTGATCTGCCTCAGCGGCCTGGCCGTGGCCTGGGGCCAGCGCAAACGCGGCTGATCGCGCCCCACCTTCAGGTGAACGCGAATGAAAAAGCCCCGGCTCTTGCGAGTCCGGGGCTTTTTATTGAAGCGTCTTACAGCGTCGGGTAGTCGATATAGCCGACCGGGCCCTTGGCGTAGAACAGCTCGGGACGCGCGTCGTTCAGCGGTGCATCGGCCTTCAGGCGGGCCGGCAGGTCCGGGTTGGCGATGAAGGGCACACCGAAGGCCACGGCATCGGCCTTGCCGCTGGCCAGCCAGGCGTTGGCGCTGTCCTTGGTGAAGCGTTCGTTGGCGATGTAAGGGCCGCCGAAGGCTTCTTTCAGTTGTGGGCCGAGGCTGTCGGCGCCTTCTTTCTCGCGCGAGCAGATAAAGGCGATACCGCGTTTGCCCAGCTCGCGGGCGAGGTAGGTGAAGGTTTCCGAGAGGTTCTCATCACCCATGTCGTGCAGGTCGGCACGGGGCGACAAGTGCACGCCCACACGGCCGGCGCCCCAGACTTCGATCGCCGCGTCAGTCACTTCCAGCATCAGCCGCGCACGGTTTTCCAGGGAGCCGCCGTACTGGTCGGTGCGCTGGTTGGTGGAGCTTTGCAGGAACTGGTCGAGCAGGTAGCCGTTGGCGCCGTGGATTTCCACGCCGTCGAAGCCGGCGGCCTTGGCGTTCTCGGCGCCGACGCGGTAGGCGTCGACGATGTCGGCGATTTCAGCGGTTTCCAGGGCACGCGGGGTCGGGAAGTCGGCCAGCGGACGCACCAGGCTGACGTGGCCCTTGGGCTGGATGGCGCTGGGCGCGACCGGCGCTTCGCCGTTCAGATAGCTCGGGTGGGAGATCCGGCCCACGTGCCACAGTTGCAGGAAGATCTTGCCGCCCGCGCCGTGAACGGCCTTGGTCACGTTGCTCCAGCCGCGCACCTGGTCGTTGGACCAGATGCCCGGGGTGTCCGGGTAGCCGACGCCTATCGGGGTCACCGAGGTGGCCTCGCTGAGGATCAGGCCGGCGGAGGCGCGTTGTACGTAGTACTCGGCCATCAGCGCGTTCGGTACGCGGCCTTCGTCGGCGCGGCAGCGGGTCAGCGGCGCCATGATGATGCGGTTGGCCAGCTCGAGGTCGCCGAGTTTGATCGGATCGAAAATAGTCGTCATGAAATACACCCTTCTTTAGATGAACGTATCAGTTGGTGGCAGGAGCCAGTTCGGCATTGCCGCCCTGGCGAAAGGTAATCAGCGTCACCAGCAGGGCCAGGACCGCCAGCGCGGCGGCCGCCAGCGGCACGTTGACCAGGCCGTAGCCGTGGGCGATGACGCTGCCGCCGACCCAGGCGCCCAGGGCGTTGCCGATGTTGAAGGCGCCGATGTTCAGCGTGGACACCAGGTTCGGCGCGGCCTTGCCGAAGGTCACCACGTTGACCTGCAGGGCGGGCACCGCGGCGAAGCAGGCGGTGGCCCAGAGGAACAGGGTGACTTCGGTGGGGATCAGCGCGACGCTGGTCCAGGTCAGCACGGAGCTGGTCACGGCCATGGCGATCAGCACGCCGACCAGGGTTCCCGACAGGCTCTTGTCGGCCATCTTGCCGCCGATGATGTTACCCAGGGTCAGGCCCAGGCCGATCAGCACCAGGGTCCAGGTCACGCCCTGGGGCGAGACGCCGGTCACCTCGCCCAGCAGCGGGGCGACATAGGTGAACAGGGTGAACACCGAGGCGGAGAACAGCGCGGTCATGCTCAGCGACAGCCAGAGCCCGGCGCCCTTGAGGGCGATCAGTTCCGAACGCATGTCGAGCTTCTCTTCGTCGCGCTTGGCGGGCAGGAAGCGGATCAGGCCGATCAGGGCAATCACGCCGATCACGGTCACCGCCCAGAAGGTCGAACGCCAGCCGGCCTGCTGGCCCAGGGCGGTGCCCAGCGGTACGCCGAGCACGTTGGCCAGGGTCAGGCCGGTGAACATCAGGGCCACGGCGGAGGCACGCTTGTTGGCGGGCACCAGGCCTGCCGCGACCACCGAACCGATACCAAAGAAGGCGCCATGGCACAGGGCGGTGACCACACGGGCGAACATCAGCACGTCATAGTCACTGGCCAGCGCACACAGCAGGTTGCCGACGATGAAAATCCCCATCAGCGCTACCAGGGCGGCCTTGCGCGGCAGCCTGGCGGTGGCCAGGGCCATGAACGGCGCGCCGATCGCCACGCCCAGGGCGTAGCCGGTCACCAGCCAGCCGGCGCCGGGGATCGACACACCCAGGTCGTTCGCCACATCGGGCAGCAGGCCCATGATGACGAACTCGGTGGTGCCGATGGCGAAGGCGCTCAAGGCCAGGATGAGGAGCGAGAGGGGCATTGTCGGGTCCTTGTCAGTCTTTGATGCGAAGTTCTGCGGTCAGCTTCTCGAGGAAGGCCTGGATCACATCTTCGTTGCGTTTGAAAAAATGCCACTGGCCGGCTTTCTGGCTGCTGATCAGGCCGGCCCGCTGCAAGGTCGCCAGGTGCGCGGAGACGGTCGACTGCGACAGGCCGCAGCGTTGGTCGATCTGTCCGGCGCAGATGCCGTACTCGTGGTTGTGGGTCTGATCGGGGAACTGGACCTTCGGGTCCTTGAGCCAGATAAGGATGTCTCGTCGTACTGGGTGCGCCAGGGCTTTTATTATTTCGTCGAGGTCGATGGACATGGCGGTGCTCGTTTTCCGTAAAACGTTATATCGCGATGAGGCGAACTTTAAATCGCTATTTCGCGATGTACCAATATGATTTTGATCTGAGATCAGCGTTAATCGGTATATCGGGTTATAACGATATGTGAGGCGCGGTGCTAAGCTGCGCGAATGAATTATCTCGCACATCTGCATCTCGGCGGCCAGCGCCCCGGTCAATTACTCGGCAGTTTGTATGGCGACTTCGTCAAAGGGCGCCTGCAGGGCCAGTTCGACCCGGAAATCGAGGCGGCGATCCAGCTGCATCGCAGCATCGACATCTTTACCGACCGCCATCCGTTGGTGGGCGAGTCGCTGTCGCGTTTTTCCCTGACCCGTCGGCGTTATGCCGGCATCGTGCTGGACGTGTTTTTCGACCACTGCCTGGCCCGGGACTGGATGCTCTATGCCGACCGGCCGTTGGAATTGTTCACTTCGGACGTGTACCGGGTGCTGGCGGCCGAACCCCGGTTGCCTGGGCGTCTGGCGCAGATCGCGCCGCATATGGCCGCCCATGACTGGCTGGGTTCCTACCGCGAGTTCGAGGTGCTGGAGCAGGTGTTGCGGGGGATTGCCCGGCGCCTGTCACGCCCGGAAGAGCTGGCGGCGGCGATGGGCGAGCTGGAGCGGCTGTATCAGCCGTTGAGCGAGGACTTCCGGGCGTTCTACCCGCAGTTGCAGGCGTTCGCCGCGCAACACATGCAGCCGCGGTAGGAGCCGGCAAGGCCGGCTCCTCCAGGCTCAGGCGGCGATCAGGTCGCCGGCACGCCGTGGCTCGGCTGGCTGGGCGATGTCGCCAAACAGAACTTTCTGCACCGCCTGTTGCGCCTGGAACGCCAGCGCGGCTCGCTCCTGGCCCTGGCAGGCAATCGGCTGCAGCAGATGGATTTCCACCCGGCCCTGATCGTTGGCGAACAGACGCATCAAGTGCGACAGCAAGTCGTCGTCGCCGATGAACGGCGCCAGCGGATCGATATCGCCATCGCGCAGATAACGAATGGCCACCGGCTGCAACGCCACGTCGGCATCGATGGCGCTGGCCAGCAGGCGACCGTGGAAGGTGCGCAGGCTGCGGCCGTCGGTGGTGGTGCCTTCGGGGAACATCAGCAGCGGGTGGGTCTGCTGCAGATGGCGGGTCATCTGTTTGCGGATCAACTGGCTGTCGCCCGAACCGCGGCGGATAAACAGGCTGCCCGCCTTGGCGGCCAGCCAGCCGGCGACCGGCCAGGTGCGCACTTCGGCCTTGGACAGGAACGACAGCGGCGTCAGTGCGCCGAGCAACGGGATATCGGTCCAGGACACGTGATTGCTGACCCACAGCATCGGCTGCTTCGGCACCTCGCCGTGCACCGTCACGCCGAAGGGCAGGGCATTGCTCAGGCGCGCCATGAAAAAGCGCGACCAGCGCTGGCGCCGGACCATGGAATGGGCGACGCCCAGGCGCTCGAACACGCCGAACACGCAGGCCATGCTCAGGCCCAGCGCCACCACCAGCAGCACCCGGGCGATGCGCCCGTAGACCCGTAGCCGGCGCATCACACGGCCGCCTTGAAGTGACGGGCGTAGCGCGGGCACAGCTCATCGCGCTTGAGCAGGATGAACACGTCGGCCACCTGGAAATCCTGGTCCCAGCACGGCTCGCCGCAGATCTTCGCGCCCAGGCGCATGTAGGCCTTGAGCAGCGGCGGCATCTCGGCGATGACGTTGGACGGGATATCGAGGCTCGGCAGCGGGTTCTTCGGTTCGGCGCGCAGGTGCTCGGTGCACAGGTAGCGTTCGCGCAGGCGCTGCATGATCGCGTGGGCCTGCACGCCGCCGTCCTGCATCGGGATGCTGGCGCAGCCCATCAGGTAGCTGTAGCCGCCCTGGTTGAGCACTTCGGCCAGCTCGCCCCAGAGCACGGCGATGGTGCCGCCGTTGCGGTAGGCCGGGTCGACGCAGGTGCGGCCGATCTCGAGGATCGGGCCCTTGAGCTGGACCAGGCCGTGCAGGCTGAATTCTTCTTCGCTGTAGAAGCGCCCCAGGCTGCTGGCGGCCTGGTGGTCGAGCAGGCGGGTGGTGGCGACCAGGCGGCCGCTGTTCAAGTCACGCACGCCAATGTGGCTGCAGTGGACATCATAGTCATCCATGTCCAGACCCAGCTCAGCGCCTTTCAGTTTGGCGTTGAACTCGCCGCTGAAGACGTTGAAGCGCAGGGCCTGGGCTTCTTGCAGGGCCGCGGCGCCCACCAGGCGCTCGGCTTGCAGGCGGCGTTCATTGCCGGTGTCGCTGATGCGGGCGATCTGAGTCATTGTGAATCTCCGTGCGGGCCACTGACCCGCCTTGGGTTGCAGCCGATCGACTTTGTTGTGCAAAGTCAGGCTATGTAGCCCCGGTGTCATCGCCATGAAGCTTTGGTGATGCTTATATGACAGCCCCTGAGGACCCGCTTATGCCCTGGCAAGCCCTGCTGCACAGTCGTCGCCGACTGCCCGCCCACCTGGACCTGGCCGAGGGTTATGCCGCGTTGTTAGAGGAACTGGGACCGGTGACGCCCTTCGAGCTGGCGGTGCGCGGTGGGCGGTTGATGGCCACCCCGGGGCTGGCCTTCCTGGTGGGCTACCAGGCGGCCTTGCGCATGCTCTGGCCCAGCGCGCCGCTGAGCCTGGGTGCGCTGTGCGCCACCGAGCAGCGCAGCCTGCGCCCGGCCGATATGCAGACCCGTCTGCAGGACCTTCACCTGAACGGGCGCAAGGATTTTGTCACCGCCGGCGATGCCGCCGACTGGCTGCTGATCGCCGCCCGCTGCGAAGCGCCAGGCGAGTCGCCGCGCTTGAACCTGGCGGTGGTCTATGCCGGCGAGCCCGGGGTCAAGGTCGACAAGCTGCCGGCGATCCCGCTGATGCCGGACATCAGCCACGGCCGCCTGCAACTGGATAACGCCCTGTGCGAGCTGCTGGCGGGAGACGGTTGGGATGCCTACGTCAAACCCTTCCGCACCCTGGAAGACATCTATGTACTCAGCGCCATGACCGCCTGGCTGTATGGTGTCGGCCAGGACAACGACTGGCCGCAGACCCTGCTCCTGCAATTGCTGGCCTTGCTCGCCGGTTGCGCGGAAGTCAGCCGGCAGAACCCGTCGCTGGGCAGCGGGCATGTGTTGCTGGGAGGCCTGTTCGCCCAGTTCGACGGGCTCAAGCCGGCCCTTGAGCAGGCCTTTGCCGATGGCCCGCCGCAATGGGCAGAATTGTGGAAGCGCGATCGGGCGGTGCTGGACCTGGCGGCGGGGGCGCGGAGCAAACGCCTGGCCAAGGCGCTGGCTCTATAAATAGAAGGGAGTCGCGGGAGCGCCGGCCGGACAAAAACTGTCATCTCCCTGGTCTACCCTCAGCGGGTTCCCTTGCCCGAGTTCCCGCCATGCTCAAAGGCTCGACCCTGCTGCTTGCGTTGCTGTTGATGCTCCCATCCGCCTGGGCCGAGAACTGGCCCGGCGCGCAATGGAGCAAGGGGCCCGCAGCCAGCGGCCCGGCCCTTGAGGCACTGGAGGCCTACGCCTTCGCCCCCCGGAACGAGGCGACCCGCCTGGGCATCCGCAGCGACGCCTTGCTGGTGATCCGCGATGGCCAGTTGATCTATGAGCGTTACGCCGGCCCGACCAGTGCCGACACCCCGCACCTGACCTGGTCCATCAGCAAGAGCCTGTTGGCCGCGGTGCTGGGCGTGGCCTATGGCGAAGGGCGTTTCCAGTTGCAGGACAAGGCCGCGCGCTTCCTGCCGGCGCTGCGCCAGCACCCGGATATCCGCATGGCCGACCTGCTGCACTGGGCCTCGGGCCTGGACTGGCAGGAGGATTACGAGTACGCGCCCCTCAAGTCCTCGGTGGTGGCCATGCTCTACACCCGCGGCCACGGCGATATGGCGAGCTTTACCGCCGAGCACCCGGCCTTCAGCCCGCCGGGGCAGGTGTTTCGCTATTCCAGCGGCGACAGCAACCTGCTGTCGGCGGCCCTGAAAGGCATGCTGGGCGCCCGGCGTTATGCCGATTACCCGTGGCAGGCGCTGTTCGAGCCCCTGGGCATTACCCACGCCGTGTGGGAAAGCGACGCCACCGGCACCTTCATTGGTTCCTCCTATGCCTACCTCACTGCCCGCGATCTGGCGCGGGTCGGTTTGTTGATGCTGCGCGATGGGCGTTGGGGCGAGCGCCAGTTGCTGCCCAGGGACTGGGTCGAATTCAATCGCACGCCGTTCGCCGGTTATCAGGCCAATCAGGACGAACTGGTGCCCGGCGGTCATTGGTGGCTCAACCGCGCTGTCGGCGGAGCCCCGTCGCCCTGGCCGGATGCGCCGGCCGATACCTTCGCGGCGCTGGGCCATTGGGGGCAGGCGTTGTACGTGATCCCCAGCGCCGGGCTGGTGATCGTGCGTTATGCCGATGACCGCGACGGCAGCTATAGCCACAACGAGCTGCTCAAACTGGCCCAGGCGGCTTTCGCCCGGCAGGTGCAGCCATGAGCCGGCATCCATGGCTCCTGCGCCATCCCTTCGCCAGCCTGCTGTTGCTGGCGCTGTTGGCCTTGCTCGGCTGGGGCTGGAGCGAGCGGGTCGCCCTGCGGGCCTTCCCGGACATCCTCAGCGCCTACAGCGCCAAGGAGTACTGCTCCTGCCGGTACGTGATGCATAACGCCGCCGAGTACTGCGCAGGTTATGTGCAGCAGTACCTGCCACTGAAAAGCCTGCAGGACGATGCCGAGCACAAACGGGTCAGCGCCAGCGGCCTGGGACGCAGCCACAGCGCTGTCTGGCTGGGCGAACGCCAGGGCTGTCGACTGGAGCCCTGAACGGCGCCGCGTAAAGATCGGTAATCCTTTTCCGGGGCTTCCAGCCCCCATGTTTATTGGCTCCCCGCACAAGGTTCCACCCTGTGGAACCACATTTGATTGTCGCGGGTGACGGCTCGCGGTTATCTGAGGGCACGCCGCGATCACGCCTTGCCGCACCGTGAGACGCTCCGAAAAAAGAACGGGATTACACCCGGCCCGAGGAGATACGTCATGACCCGTTTCCCGCATATCTTTGCCTGGCTCGACGACGTCGCCAGCGACCTGCGCGCCGTGCGCCAGGACATCCACGCCCATCCCGAACTCGGTTTCGAGGAGAACCGCACCTCGGCGCTGGTCGCCCGCTCCCTGGAGGAGTGGGGTTACCAAGTGCATAGCGGCATCGGCAAGACCGGCGTGGTCGCTGTGCTGCGCAATGGCAACAGCCCGCGCAGGCTGGGCCTGCGCGCCGACATGGACGCCTTGCCGATCATCGAGAACAGCGGCGTGGCCTACAGCAGCCGCCACAGCGGTTGCATGCATGCCTGCGGGCACGACGGCCACACCGCCATGCTCCTCGGCGCGGCGCGTTACCTGGCGGCCACGCGCCAGTTCGAGGGCACCCTGACCCTGATTTTCCAGCCGGCCGAAGAAGGCCAGGGCGGCGCCGAAGCGATGCTCGCCGACGGCCTGCTGGAGCGTTTCCCCTGCGACGCGTTGTTCGGCATGCACAACATGCCGGGGCTGCCGGCCGGCCACCTGGGGTTTCGCCAAGGGCCGATGATGGCCTCCCAGGACCTGCTCACCGTGACCCTCGAAGGTGTGGGCGGGCATGGTTCGATGCCGCACCTGACGGTCGACCCGCTGGTGGCCGCGGCCAGTGTGGTGATGGCCTTGCAAACCGTGGTGGCGCGCAACATCGATGCCCAGGAGGCGGCGGTGGTGACGGTCGGTGCGCTGCAGGCCGGCGAGGCGGCCAACGTGATTCCGCAACAGGCGCTGCTGCGCCTGAGCCTGCGGGCGCTGAACGCACCAGTGCGCGAGCAGATGCTCGAACGGGTCAAGGCGATCATCCACACCCAGGCCCAGAGCTTCGGCTGCTCGGCCAGCATCGAACACCGCCCGGCCTATCCGGTGCTGGTCAACAGCCCGGAGCAGACCGAATTCGCCCGCCAGGTGGGGGTGGCGCTGCTGGGCGAGCAGGCGGTCGACGGCAACACGCGCAAGCTGATGGGTAGTGAAGACTTTGCCTGGATGCTGCAACGCTGCCCAGGCAGCTACCTGTTCATCGGCAACGGCCTGTCCCGGCCGATGGTCCACAACCCCGGCTACGACTTCAACGACGACATCCTGCTGACCGGCGCCGCCTATTGGGCCGCGCTGGCCGAGAGCTGGCTCGAGCCGGCCTGAGTTTTCCCTTTCTTCTGCCGCTGAATCGGGCGCCGTGGCGCCCGGCACTTCCCATAAGGGCCCGACTCGTTACCCGAGAGGCCCGACAAGAATAGAAGGACAGCGCTCATGCACACCTCGAATTCCAGTGTTTCGCGTACCCGGCAAGTGGTCGCCGCGGTGATCGGCAACGCCCTGGAGTGGTACGACTTCATCGTCTACGGCTTTCTGGCCAGCATCATCGCCCGGCAGTTTTTTCCCTCCGACGACGAATACGCCTCGCTGCTGATGGCCCTGGCCACCTTTGGCGTGGGCTTTTTCATGCGCCCGGTGGGCGGCATCCTGCTGGGTATGTATTCCGACCGCAAAGGCCGCAAGGCCGCCATGCAGTTGATCATTCGCCTGATGACGGTCTCCATCGCCCTGATCGCCTTTGCCCCCAACTACGCGGCCATCGGCATGGGCGCGCCGCTGATGATCGTGGTCGCGCGGATGCTGCAGGGCTTCGCCACCGGCGGCGAATACGCCAGCGCCACGGCTTTCCTGGTGGAAAGCGCGCCGGCGCACCGCAAGGGCCTGTATGGCTCCTGGCAATTGGTCGGGCAATGCCTGGCGGTGTTCTCCGGGGCGGCGATGGTGGCGTTGGTCACCCATCTGTTCTCGCCTGAGGACCTCGATCTGTGGGGCTGGCGCCTGCCGTTCGTCATCGGCTTGTTGATCGGCCCGGTGGGCCTGTGGATCCGCAAGTACATGGAAGAGCCGGAAGCCTTCGTCGAGGCCCGCAGGCAGGTGCGCGGCAACGGCCCGGGCCTGATGCAGGTGCTGCGCGAGCACCGGCGCAGCATCCTGGTGTCCATGGGCCTGGCCTGCGGGGCGACGGTGTCGTTCTACGTGGTGCTGGTGAACATGCCGACCTTCGCCCACAAGAACCTCGGCTTGCCGCTGGACCAGGTGTTGCTGGTGCAGATGTTCGCGGTGGCGCTGATGACGGTGGTGATTCCGTTGTCTGGCGCCCTGTCGGACCGGCTGGGGCGGCGCCCGGTGTTGCTGGCCTTCACCCTGGCGTTTTTCGTCATGGTGTACCCGCTGTATGTCTGGGTCGCCGCGGCGCCCTCGATCGAGCGGCTGCTGGTGATGCAGGTGCTGCTGTGCAGCGCCATCGGCGGCTTCTTCGGCCCGGCGCCGACGGCGCTGGCCGAACAGTTCCCGGTGCAGGTGCGCTCCACCGGGGTGTCGGTGGCCTACAACGTGGCGGTCATGGTCTTCGGTGGTTTTGCCCCGCTGATCGTGACCTGGCTCAGCAAGGTACTGGGCACCCCGGTGGCCCCGGCGTTTTACGTATTGTTTGCCTGCGTGTTGACGCTGCTGGGCACTTATTGCCTGCATGAGGCACCCAAAGAGAAGAAACCGAGCACACTGAATTTCGGGGTGAAGCCTTGATGGATATCGCAATACAAGACCTTGGACCCATTGTCGAGCTGGGCGCCGTCGAGCTGTCCCGGGCGATCCACGCCCGCAGGTTTTCCTGCCGCGAAGTGATGTCGGCCTACCTGGACCGGATCGAGCGCTGCAACCCCCGGGTCAATGCCCTGGTGTCCCTGCGCGAGCGCCAGGTACTGCTGGCCGAGGCCGAGGTGCGCGACCGCCAGTTGGACCGGGGCCAGTCCCTGGGCTGGATGCACGGCATGCCCCAGGCGATCAAGGACCTGGCGGCCACCGCCGGGCTGCGTACGACCCTGGGCTCGCCGCTGTTCGCCGAACAGATCCCGGCCCATGACGCCATCTGCGTGGAGCGGGTCCGGGCCAGCGGGGCGATCATCATCGGCAAGAGCAACGTGCCGGAGTTCGGCCTGGGCTCGCAGACCTACAACAAGGTGTTCGGCACCACCGGCAATGCCTACGACCCGACGTTGAATGCCGGCGGCAGCAGTGGCGGGGCGGCGGTGGCCCTGGCGCTGCGCATGCTGCCGGTGGCCGATGGCAGCGACATGATGGGCTCGTTGCGCAACCCGGCGGCCTTCAACAATGTCTTCGGCCTGCGTCCGTCCCAGGGGCGGGTGCCCCATGGCCCGGCGCCGGAGCTGTTCGTCCAGCAGTTGGCCACCGAGGGGCCGATGGGCCGCAGCGTGGCCGATATCGCACGCCTGCTGGCCACCCAGGCCGGGTACGACCCGCGGGTGCCCTTGTCGCTCAAGGACGACCCGGCGATCTTCAACGAGCCCTTGCAGCGGGACTTTCGCGGCACGCGTGTGGGCTGGCTGGGAGACTACGACGGCTATCTGGCCATGGACGATGGTGTGCTGGCGCTGTGTGAGTCGGCGCTGGGGGATTTTCGCCAGCTGGGCTGCGAGGTCGAGGCCTGCCAGCCGGCGTTTTCCATGGCGGCGCTGTGGCAGTGCTGGCTGGTGCACCGGCATTGGCTGGTCCAGGGCAGCCTGGGGCCGCTGTATGCCGACCCGCAGAAGCGTCAGTTGCTCAAACCCGAGGCGCAGTGGGAAGTCGAGGGCGGGCTGCGCCTGAGCGCGGCGGATGTCTATCAGGCCTCGCAGATTCGCAGCGACTGGTACCGGGCCCTGGAGCGATTGTTCGAACGTTACGATTTCCTGCTGTTGCCCAGCGCCCAAGTGTTCCCTTTCGATGCAGGGGTGCCTTGGCCGCGCCTTGTCGGAGGGCGGGAAATGGATACTTACCATCGCTGGATGGAAGTGGTGATCGGCCCGACCCTGGCCGGTCTGCCGAGCCTCAGCGTGCCGATCGGCTTCAACCCGGCGGGCTTGCCCATGGGCATGCAGATCATCGGCCCGGCCCAGGCCGACCGGGCGGTGTTGCAGCTCGGTCATGCCCACGAACAACTGACGCAGTGGGTCAGGCGCCGGCCGCCGGGTCATCCGTTGTAACCCTCGAACCGGGGTGTGCGGGTTTATCGGGCCCGCATCTTGCTGCGTAAAACGCTCATCCATCCGCTTATCAGGGAGGTCGGCATATGGCCAGCAAGGTAGAAACCAGCAGTGTGCGTTCGGTCGAACGGGCGTTGGCGATCGTCGAACTGCTGGGCCAGCACCAGGCCCTGGGCCTGGAGGAGCTGCACTACCTGACGGCGCTGCCCAAGGCCACGGTGTCGCGCATGCTCCTGACGTTGCAGGAACAGGGCTGGATCTATCGCGGCCTGAGCGACCGGCGTTACCGGCTGTGCGCCAGGCGGCTGTTCGGCGACCAGCAGCAACGCTTCAAACGGCAGTTGGTGGAGCGTGCCGCGCCCTGGTTGCAGGCGTTGAGCGAGCGCACCGGGCTGGTGGTCGACCTGTCGTGTTTCGACGGCGAGCGCCTGGAAGTCATGGAAAGCTCGATCCCGGCAGTGCTGCGCAAGCGTTATCCGCATAACTGCCAGATCGTCGGCCACTATTCGAGCCTGTTCCATTCGGCGATGGGCAAGGCTTGCCTGGCTGAACTGGATCACGAGCAGGTCCAGCGCCTGGCCGTCCGCGAGCGGGTGCCCCAGGAGGACCAGTACCGCGCCTGCGAACAATCCCAGCATCAGGGGTTCGGCCAGCGCACCGAGGGCTATTGGGAGTACCCGGTGCGGCTGCCGTTCCTGATCCGCGCCGTGGCCTTGCCGATTCGTGACCAGGGCCGGCTGGTGGGCAGCATGGCCCTGCACTGGCCGATGGACCAGGCGCCGGTGGAGCGGGTGCTGAGTTTGCACCTGGACAGCCTCGCGGCGACTGTCCACGATGTCGAGCGCAGCCTGTAGCCGCTGCCGCAGGCTGCAATCGGCCGGCACGGCCGTGACATTCTCGCGGGCGTAGGAGGTCCTGCGGGTCTTTCGCAGCCTGCGCCAGCGGCTACGGAATTCACCGTTCGGGGCTGGTCGCTGTTTGCAAGCGCGCGCGGGCCGGTTAAGGTTCGGCTCAGATTTCTCGACCCCATGAGTCTTCCATGTTCAACGCTTCTTTCCCCAAAGCCCTGGGCGCTTTGCTGCTGGCCTGCGCGGCCTGGCCGGCCCAGGCCAACTGGTACCTGGACAACGAGTCCTCGCGCCTGTCGTTCGTCACCACCAAAAACGCCAATGTTTCCGAAGTCCATCGTTTCCTGGTCCTGCACGGCAAGGTCGACGCCAAGGGCATGGCGCAGCTGGAAGTCGAGCTGGACTCGATCAACAGCGGGATTCCGCTGCGCGACGAGCGCATGCGCAAGGAACTGTTCGAAATCGAGCGGCATCCGGATGCCCTGATCAACGCACAGATCAACCTGCGCCCGATCAACGACCTGGCGCCCGGCGCGCAGATCGAACTGCGTCTGCCGGTCAACGTCACCCTGCACGGCAAACAGCACGAATACAGCGCCGAGCTCCTGGCCACGCGGCTGGACGATCGGCGCTTCCAGGTGGTGACCCTGGAGCCGCTGGTGCTCAACGCCGCCGATTTCGACCTGGTGCCGGGGCTCGAAACCCTGCGCAAGGCGGCCGGCCTGTCGGCGATCAGTCTGTCGGTGCCGGTGGGTGCGGTGCTGATCTTCACGGCGCGCTGATATGGCGGGCGCGGTCTTTCCCTGGCGTGAAGGCAATCGCTTCGAGTTGCTGATCGACGGTCCGAGTTTTTTCCCGCGGATGCTGGTGGCGATCGCCCGGGCCCGTGAACAGGTGGAACTGGAGCTGTACCTGGTGGAGGCGGGCGCCTGCGCCGAGGCCATGGTCCAGGCCCTGACCCAGGCCGCCGAGCGCGGGGTGCGGGTGCGTTGCCTGTTCGACGACTACGGCAGCCTGGCCTTCACCCTGGGCCTGCGCCAGCGCCTGACGGGCGCCGGGGTCGAACTGCGCTTCTACAATCGTCTGAGCTGGCGCCGCGGGGTGCGCAACCTGTATCGCGACCACCGCAAACTGTTGCTGGTGGATCAGGAACTGGCGGTGGTCGGCGGCACCGGGGTGACCGATGAATTCTGGAACCCGCTGCAAGACAGCTGCGACTGGCATGAAGTCATGGTGGAGATCAGCGGCCCGCTGGTGCTCGACTGGCAGATGCTGTTCGACCGGCAGTGGATCGCCAACCGCTATCGCACCGCCTGGAAGCCGGCGTCGAACTTCGGCTTGCCACGCCTGCCGCGGGTGCCGGCCCAGGGCGAGGGCATGGGCCGGGTGGCCTATGCCGACGCCCGGCAACACCGGGATATTCTGCAATCGCTGGTGCGCGCGCTGAACAGCGGGCAACGGCGAATCTGGCTGGCGACCCCGTATTTCCTGCCGACCTGGAAGGTCCGCCGCTCCCTGCGCCGCGCCGCCGGGCGCGGGGTGGACGTGCGCCTGCTGCTGACCGGGCCGCGCACCGATCACCCGTCGGTGCGTTATGCCGGGCATCGTTATTACCCGCGCCTGCTGCGGGCCGGGGTGAAGATCTTCGAATACCAGCCGCGTTTCCTGCACCTGAAGATGGTGCTGATCGACGATTGGGTGAGCATCGGCTCGTGCAACTTCGATCACTGGAACCTGCGCTTCAACCTCGAGGCCAACCTCGAAGCCCTCGACTTGCCGCTCACCGATGCGGTGGTTGCAAGCTTTCTCGCCGACTTCGACCAGAGCCAGGAAGTCAGCCTCGAAGCCTGGAAGAACCGCCCGCTGTGGCGGCGGGTCAAGCAGCGGATCTGGGGCTGGGTGGACCGGCTGGTGGTCAACCTGCTCAATCGCCGCGACTGAACCCGGCCCGGCCCGGCGCGGCTTTGGCTTCTGTAGGAGCCAAGCTTGCTGGCGAAATGGGCGGTGAGGTGGGGCAGGTGGATCGCTTCGCGGGCAAGCCTCGCTCCTACGGCAGGAGCGAGGCCGAGGGGGAGGGTTACAGCAGTTCGAAGCTCTGTTGCTTGACGTCCCGGGAGTCCAGGCCGATCTCGACCTTGAACTCGCCCGGTTCCGCGGCGTACTTGAGTTGGGCGTTGTAGAACTTCAGGTCGTCTTCGCTGATGCTGAAGTGGATGACCTTCTGTTCGCCGGCCTTGAGCTGCACTTTCTGGAAGTTTTTCAGTTCCTTGATCGGGCGGATCATGGAGCCGGCGACGTCCTGGATATACAGCTGCACCACGGTTTCACCGTCGCGCTTACCGGTATTTTTCAGGGTCACGCTGGCGTCGAGCTTGCCGCTCTTGTTCAGGGTGGTCGACGACAGGGCCATGTCCGACAGGCTGAAGGTGGTGTAGCTCAGGCCATACCCGAACGGAAACAGGGGACCGGTGATGTCGTCGAAATACTGCGAGGTGTAGTTGCCCGGCTTGCCCGGGGTGAACGGCCGGCCAATGGTCAGGTGGTTGTAGTAGGTCGGGATCTGCCCCACCGAACGCGGGAAGGTGATCGGCAGCTTGCCGGACGGGTTGTAGTCGCCGAACAGCACATCGGCGATGGCGTTGCCGCCTTCGGTGCCGCTGAACCAGGTTTCCAGGATCGCGTCGGCCTGTTCGTTCTCGTCGAGCAGCGCCAGTGGCCGGCCGTTCATCAGCACCAGCACCAGCGGCTTGCCGGTGGCCTTGAGGGCCTTGATCAGCTCGCGCTGGCTGGCCGGGATGTGCAGGTCGGTACGGCTGGAGGATTCGTGGGACATGCCCCGCGATTCGCCCACCGCCGCCACCACCACGTCAGCCTGCTGCGCGGCCTTCACCGCTTCGTCGATCAACTGTTGGGCCGGGCGCGGGTCGTCCACCACTTCCGGGGCATCGAAGTTGAGGAAGTTCAGGTAGTCGACCACCGCCTTGTCGGCGGTGATGTTCGAGCCACGGGCGTAGATCAGTTGTGCCTGGTCGCCCAGGGCGCGGCTCATGCCGTCGAACAGGGTGACCGATTGCGCCGGCACGCCGGCGGCGGCCCAACTGCCCATCATGTCGATCGGCGCCTTGGCCAGCGGACCGACCAGGGCGATCTTGCCGGCCTTTTTCAGCGGCAGGGTTTCATTGGCGTTCTTCAGCAGCACCAGGCTGCGGCGCGCCACATCGCGGGCATCGCTGCGGTGCAGGCGGCTTTCGGCGTTGGTGTCGGCCGGGTCTTCTTCGGCCTTGCCGATGCGCAGGTACGGGTTGGCGAACAGGCCCATGTCGTACTTGGCGGCCAGCACTTCGCGCACGGCGTTGTCCAGGTCGCGCTGGCTGACGTCGCCGGACTTGATCAGCCCCGGCAGCTCCTTGGCGTACAGCGAGTCGTTCATGCTCATGTCGATGCCGGCCTTGATCGCCAGCTTGGCGGCTTCGCGGCCGTCCTTGGCGACGCCATGGCGCATCAGCTCGACGATGGCGCCGTGGTCGCTCACCGCCAGGCCCTTGAAGCCCCACTCCTTGCGCAGCAGGTCGTTCATCAGCCAGGTGTTGGAGGTGGCCGGCACGCCATTGATCGAGTTCAGAGCCACCATCACCCCGCCGGCACCGGCGTCGATCGCGGCGCGGTAGGGCGGCAGGTAGTCCTGGTACATCTTCACCGGGCTCATGTCGACGACGTTGTAGTCGCGACCGCCTTCCACCGCGCCGTACAGGGCGAAGTGCTTGACGCTGGCCATGATGCTGTCGGCGTTCTTCGGGCTGTCGCCCTGGTAGGCCTTGACCATGACCTTGGCGATGCGCGAGACCAGGTAGGTGTCTTCGCCGAAGCCTTCGGAGGTGCGGCCCCAGCGTGGGTCACGGGAGATATCGACCATTGGCGCGAAGGTGATGTCCAGGCTGTCGGCGCTGGCTTCCTGGGCGGCGATGCGCCCGGAGCGGCCGATGGCGTCCATGTCCCAGCTCGACGCCAGGGCCAGGGGGATCGGGAAGATCGTGCGGTGGCCGTGGATCACGTCATAGGCGAAGAACATCGGGATCTTCAGCCGGCTGCGCATGGCCGCGTCCTGCATCGGCCGGTTTTCCGGGCGGGAGATGGAGTTGAAGGTGCCGCCGATGCGCCCGGCGGCGATTTCCTTGCGGATCAGCTCGCGGGGCATTTCCGGACCGATGCTGATCAGGCGCAACTGGCCGATCTTTTCATCCAGGGTCATCTGCTTGAGCAGGTTGTCGATGAAAGCGTCCTTGTTCTGCAGGACCGCGTCCGAAAAGGGTTTTTCCTGGGCCGATACCGGCGTGGCGGCGGCGAGGGCAGGGTGACTGGCCAGGCTGATCAGCAAACCCAGCAAACACAGCTTCTTCATGAATATTGTTCTCTAGGGCCTAAAACAGACGCGATCAGTACGCGTCGAGCGGCCGAAAATTGGGAGAGCGGCTAATAAAGGAACGACTATTGTTGTTCGGATAAATGCAGCACACTTCTGAACTCTTTTTCGCGCTGGGCATCTTTTAGCCGATTGGCCCGATGCAATCCAGTGGTGGCGGCAGATTATGCCCGATGCACTCGATTCAAAGGGTTACAGGTTCCATCCCCTAGGTTGCAAGGAGCGTCACCACCATGAACGTACGACAGAGCCTTCGCTCAAGCTGGCCCGTGATGGCATTGCTGCTGCTCGGCAGCCTGCTCAGCGGCTGCGGGATCAACAACATCCCGACCCTCGACGAACAGGCCAAGGCGGCCTGGGGTCAGGTCCAGAACCAGTACCAGCGTCGCGCCGACCTGATCCCCAACCTGGTGGAAACGGTCAAGGGCTACGCCAAGCACGAACAGGAGACCCTGACCGCGGTGATCGAGGCGCGGGCCAAGGCGACGTCGATCCAGGTCGATGCCAGCACCCTGGACAACCCGGAAAAACTCAAGCAGTTCCAGCAGGCCCAGGACCAGCTGACCGGCGCCTTGAGCCGTTTGATGGTGGTGTCCGAGCGGTATCCGGACCTCAAGGCCAACCAGAACTTCCTGGCCCTGCAGTCGCAGCTCGAAGGCACCGAGAACCGCATCGCCGTGGCGCGTCGCGATTTCATCCTCGCGGTGCAGAAGTACAACACCGAGATCCGTACCTTCCCCGGCCGCCTGTGGCACAGCGTGATGTACAGCAACCTGCCGGTGCGCGAGACCTTCGAGGCCACCAGCCCCGACGCCGACAAAGCGCCGCAAGTGAAGTTCTGATCAGCAGCGGCTACCCGCGGATCGTGCAAGCGACCGCGGGATCCGCCCCGGCGTTACCACGGATGAGGTTCCAATGCGCGTGTTGAGAGTGGGTGTGGTGCTGTTGCTCTGGGTGTTGGCGATAACGGCCCAGGCCGAGCTGAAATTCCCGGCGCTGAGCGGGCGGGTGGTGGACAACGCCCAGATGATCGAGCCGGCGGTGCGCCAGCAACTGACCCAGGAGCTGGCCTCCCACGAACAGTCCACCGGCGAGCAGGTGGTGGTCGTGACCCTGCCGGACCTGCAAGGCACCAGCATCGAGGACTTCGGCTATCAGCTGGGGCGCTACTGGGGCATCGGCCAGAAGGACAAGAACAATGGCGCCTTGTTGATCGTCGCCCGCGACGATCGCAAGCTGCGCATCGAAGTCGGTTACGGCCTGGAAGATCGCCTGACCGACGCGCAAAGTTCGGTGATCATCAACCAGGTCATCACCCCGGCCTTCAAGGCCGGCCAATTCAGCAAGGGCATCAGTGATGGCGTATCGGCCATGCTGCTGGTGCTGGGCGGCAATCCACTGGACGAACCGAGCGCTGCCTATGACGGTGGCGGCGAGCGCGGCAGTGAGTTTTTCGAGCGGCATCCCGGCGCCCTGGTGTTCCTGGTGCTGCTGTTTATCGTGACGATCTTCGTCTGCC
>NZ_JACNDE010000057.1:0-27784 GCF_017351415.1 Pseudomonas sp. FW305-25
CATTAGACCACTACAGCCGAAGCAGGTTGCGGGAGCGGCAACGGGAGAAAGGAAGGCTGTGTCGAGGGAGGGAGCTAGGGTAGCTCCTTCCCTCTGCGACAGTTTTTAATCTTTAGCGACAGTTTTTAATCTTCAAGATCAGAGCAGTGCTTTACACCTGCGCTGCTTGGCCGCCAATTTACTTTAGGTTTAAAGTCAACTTTAAGGTCAATGGTTTTTCGGGTGGGAATATGAGAATTGGCGAACTGGCGAAAATCAGCGGATTGGCGCCTTCACGCATCCGCTTCTACGAAGCGAGCGGCCTGATCAAATCCGTCGAGCGCAAAGCCAACGGGTATCGGGACTACGCACCTGACACCGAGTGGGTCCTGGAGATCATCACCGGGGCACAGGCGGCAGGTTTTTCGCTGGAGGAGATCCGCCAGTTACTGCCGACGAATGCCAACGGATGGCGGCATGAAGAGTTGCTCAGTGGGCTCAAGCGCAAGGTCGAGGAAATCGAAATTCTCCAGCAACGGCTGGCCCAGAATAAAGCCCAACTACTGCTTGTGATCGAGGGTGTCGAGAGTAAGCCCGAGGGTATGGGCTGTGTGGAGAACACGCAGTTGTTATTGCATCGTCTGCGCGAAGAGGGGGTGGCGCCCGCTTCAGGCCGCCGTAATGGTGCGTCTTCCAAGTAACAGGCAACCTGTCAGGCTGATAAGGGGTAAAAAGCCATGCCCCTTTGATCAGTGCGTACCAACCAGGGTAACCAGTGGTTTTGGCGCGTAGAGCGCGCTTTGGAACGCTGGCACATATTCGTACTTCAGCATTTTCCCAAATTGAGCTTCTTCGCGGTGAAGGACACGTCCACCTGGCCGGTCTGGCTGTCGGTAATGTCATAGACCACCGATTTGGCATCCTCTTTTCGCTCAATACCTGTCAGCCATTTCGGCAGGTTATAACCGACAACGCCGCGAACCCTGGCAAGCTCGGCACTGAACTTTAAGGTCAAGTGCCGTGAGCTGGCTTTTTTCGTTGGTTTTCAGCGTGCCGTTTGCAATGGCTCAGCGAGTTTTATTGCCCGCCGAGAGCAAGGCCATCACGGCTTCAGCCACGGCCCTGGGCGACTGAGGGTTCTGCCCCGTCACCAGGCGTCCATCGGTGATGGCAAATGAGGTGAATGGCAACCAGGCCTTGCGGTAACGCGCACCCTGGCCGACCAGCCTGTCCTCGAGGAAGAAGGGAACCTGGTTCTTCATGCCCGAAAGCAGCTCTTCGCGATTTGAGAAACCGGTGATGTTCCTGTTCTTGATCAGTGCCTGGCCTTGCTCATCCTTGAGATCCACCAGTCCCGCCACGCCATGGCAGACGGCTGAGACGATGCCGCCCTGGTTGTAGATCTTTTCGGCAACACGACGCAGGTCCGGGTTTTCGGGAAAGTCCCACATGACGCCGTGGCCCCCCGTGAAATAGATGACGCTGAACCGGGAGGGATCGATGTCGGCGATCGGTATCGTGTTGTTCAGGCGAGCGCGAAACGCCGGTGACTGCAAATGCTCACGGGCGGCCTTGTCCATATAGAGCCAACCGAGGCTGCGCTCGTCCAGCGGAACCGCTCCGCCCTTGGGGCTGGCAAAAACCGTCGTATAACCGGCGGCCTCGACGACATCCGTGAAATGCGTCAGCTCGGTCAACCACAGCCCCGTGGTGTCGGTGCGTGAGGGATAGCTGGCGTGGTTGGTCATGATCACCAGTATCTGGCGATCCTTCGGTATTGCAGTGGAAGGGTTGGTTTCAGCATTTGCAAAAGTCATGAATACACCGCCTATCAATACCAACGCACAAGAAACAAGGGTCTTCAACATCATCCGGGCTCCGACTGTCATGCAGTGCCAGTCATGCTCACCTTAAACCATGCTTTAAGGTCAACCCCACATTTCCAAAAAGCTTCCGTTGGCGCTGGCGCGCTTCTGCTTGACTCTAAACCTGACTTCAACGTTAGCGTCTGGCGCCGATTGGGCAACAACGCACTTAACCATCCAGTCAGGAGCCACAGCATGAGCCAGCAAGACCACCCCTTGGCGCAGATGAAATGGATGATCTATGGCGCCTACGGGTATACCGGCGAGCTGATCGCCCGCGAAGCCGTCAAGCGTGGGCTCAGGCCGGTGCTGGCGGGGCGCAGCCGCGGCAGGATCGAACCCTTGGCCCGGGAGCTGGGGCTTGAGGCACGTATTTTCGGGCTGGATGACGAGGTGCGACTGCTGGCCCAGATCAAGGGCCATGGCTTGGTTCTGCATTGCGCGGGGCCGTTTTCGGCGACCGCCGCACCAATGATGGACGCTTGCCTGCGGGCCCATTCGCACTACCTGGACATCACCGGCGAGATCGCCGTGTTCGAGCATGCCCAGTCCCTGCATGAGCGTGCGCAAGCGGCGGGCGTGGTGATTTGCCCCGGCGTCGGCTTCGACGTGATCCCCACCGACTGCGTCGCCGCCGCACTCAAGGCCGCGCTGCCGGATGCAACGCACCTGGCCTTGGGGTTCGATTCGCGCTCCAGCTTGTCGCCGGGCACCGCCAAGACTTCGATCGAAGGCCTGGCCCAGGGCGGCAAGGTACGTCGCGAGGGGAAAATCGTGTCTGTACCCTTGGCCTATCGGGTGCGTCGTATCGACTTTGGCGCTGGAGAGAAGCTTGCCATGACCATTCCCTGGGGGGACGTTTCCACGGCCTATCACACCACCGGCATTGCCAATATCGAGGTGTTCGTGCCGGGCTCCGCCGGCATGATTCGCAGCGCCAGGTTCGCCAACTTCATTCGCCCGCTGCTGGGCTTTTCGTTCGTGCAGAAGCGGCTCAAGGCACACATCGGCAAGACCGTGATCGGCCCGGATGACGAAAAGCGCGCCGATCAGGGCACCTATGTCTGGGGCGAAGCCCGTAACGCTCGCGGCGATTGCAAGGTGGCGCGCGTGCACACCACCAATGTCTACAGTCTGACGGTCTACGGTGCGCTGACCGTGGTCGACTACCTGTTACAGGCGCGCCCGGCTGGCGGTGCCTACACGCCTGCGAGGTTGCTGGGCGCCGATCTGGTGACGCGCTTGCCAGGATCGGGCGCCTTGAACATCGAATAGGCGGTGTCCGATGAAACTGTCGGATGAAGTTGAAAAAGAGGTATTGACCTTCAAGTTCACTTCAAACTTAGGCTGGCCCCACGTCAAATGAGGGACTGCCCATGAATGTGTTCGACACCCTGATACTCCCCAATGGTTCGACCATCAAGAACCGCGTCGCCAAAGCCGCCATGGAAGAGAACATGGCGGACGCCGACCAGGCGCCCTCCGAAGAACTGATGCGCCTGTATCAGGCGTGGGCCGATGGTGGCGCCGGGCTGATAATCACAGGCAACGTGATGGTCGATGGCCGCGCCATGACCGGGCCGGGCGGCGTGGTGCTGCAGGATGACCAGCAACTGGACAAGTTCAGGCGCTGGGCACGGATCGGTCGATCCGGCGGTGCGCAGTTCTGGCTGCAGATCAATCATCCAGGCCGCCAGATGCGGGCAAGCCTTGGGCAGAAGACCTGGGCACCGTCAGCCATACCGCTGAACCTGGGCAAAATGTCCAAGCACTTCGCCACGCCCCACGCGATGACCCCCAGCGTGATCGAAGAGGTTATCCAGCGCTTCGCACGGGCTGCGCGCCTCGGTGAAGAGGCCGGTTTCACCGGCGTGGAAATCCACGCGGCCCATGGCTATCTGTTGAGCCAGTTCCTGTCGCCACTGACCAATCAGAGAACGGACGAGTGGGGCGGCTCCCTGGAAAACCGGGCACGCCTGCTGCTTGAGATTGTCACGGCGGTACGGGCCGTGGTTTCCCCAGGCTTTGCGGTGGCGGTCAAACTCAACTCGGCTGATTTCCAACGTGGCGGATTCACCGCCGATGACGCGAAAAAGGTGGTTGAGCTGCTCAACGACCTGGGTGTGGATCTGGTCGAGTTATCCGGTGGCAGCTACGAAGTGCCGGCCATGCAAGGCGAGGCGCGCGATGGTCGCACTCTGGCGCGTGAGGCCTATTTCGTCGAGTTTGCCCGCGACATCCAGACCGTCGCCAGGATGCCGGTGATGGTCACTGGTGGCGTACGCCGGCGTCCCGTTGCCGAAATGGTCGTCAAGAGTGGCGTGGACATGGTCGGTATCGGAACGGCCTTGGCCATCGATCCCTACCTGCCGCGTGATTGGCTTCTGGGTAAAGACAATGCTCCGCAATTGCCACCAATCACCTGGAAAAACAAGGCCATCGCGTCCTTGGCCAACATGGCGGTCGTCAAGTTCCAGCTGCGCAAACTCAGCCAGGACAAAAAGCCCTATCCAGGCGTGTCACCGTTACGCGCGCTGCTCTTGCAACAGTTCGCCAATGCCTGTCGCACTCGCCAATATCGGCGGTGGATAGAACAGCGTTCGGCGTGATTCGATGCCCATTTCAACCGCAAAGGCTCAAGGGTGAAATCCACTTTGGCGAGTGACTGACAGCGTCTGCTTTGGAATGTGAATTAAACCGGTCCTCAGCATCATCGACAGGATGCTGAGGTTGCCAACAGCAGCCGCTAGCCTCGTATCCTTGCCAGGGCCTATCAAGAAGGCTCGGGATGTCTACCTTTTTTACCATGGGGGAATGCCCTCTAAACGGACATCCCCATCTCGAGTGCCCGGGGCTCGAACCCCAACTCCGTGTACATACGGGTTGCACGTGCATTGAACGTCCATACCGACAGTCTTATATCTTTGGCGTTGTGCTCGATTGCCCAGTCTTGAACGAGTTTTACCAGGGTTCGACCAATACCCTTCCCCCAAAATTGCTCGTCTACACACACCGATCCAATACGAACGAAATCCAGCGGTTGCATCAGCGGACCGGAGCTTGTCGACAGGCTGGCGGAAATGAAACCAGCGGCCTGGTGGCCGATATTCGCAATGAAAACAACCTGGGTCGGTTTCTCGAAAAAACTCATCCAGTGAGGGAGGTCGCGCGAAAAGTCCTGGGTGGCAGCAGTGTAAATATCGGGACGGGCAGCGTGATGAATCGCGTTGAGTAATTGTCCCAACTCACAAATGGTCAGCGCATCCTCTACGGTTGCCGTTCGGTACGTGATGGCTGTATCCATGATGGGCAATTCTCCTTGAGTGTGTGGGGCTCGGCAGGGCTCGCCGTCCTTGTCTCATAACGGGGTGGATATTTCGATGAACACTTCTGGTTGATAGCGGCCTAGCCAAGAAATCTGGTTAAGTGTGGGGCGGAGCCGAGTGATCAGCGCAGCCTGTTGCGAAGTGCCTTCAGCACGGCATCGCTGTGCCAGGCTTCGACTCCAATGGCTATCGCTCCAGCCGCTTCAATCTGCAGTTCGATACTTGTCGCGATGCCTTGGCTCGCAAGCAACCGCTGTGCTTCCTTCTCCCTTGCCACTATTGAATCTATCTGAATCTTTGAGTTAAGCGGTAGGTCCGCCGGTGAATGATGAATCGCCCCTGGTTTGATAGGCCTCATCGGGTGGCAGCTTTCGGCCAGGAGCGGACGACCTGGCCTGCAAATAAATCTGTCCCCTTTTCTCTCAAGCCCAAAGGAGGATGACCACTGGCCAGGAAAATACTTGCGACCTAGGTCACTGTCGACTAGCGTTCAAGCAACGCAATGACGCACCCCGCAGGCTGGATGCCAGTTATCTTCCTTCCTGCTTGGCACTTACAGAATTTCAGTGGGCTTTCAGCCGATGACTGGAAATGACCTGTTAAAAGAGGCCGAGTCATGATTTACGACAACACTTCGCCGAGAAGTCGTGGCCTGTACCTAAGTATTCTTCATGCAGGCGGGGTTTGGAGGTTGGACTGTCCATGCCGGCTTTTGGGAACTGTGTTTTTATACAGGACGAGAAAAGGGGACAGATTTGAATGGCACTTACTTAAACGCTAAGTAAGTGCCATTCAAATCTGTCCCCTTTTCCCATCACTGACCACGGTCCCTTTTATATCCTGGAGGTACCATGACATTCAAAATGACGGTTCCAAAGGTGGCGCAAGACAAAACGATGTCCTGCTGGTACGCCGCTGCCTGTATGGTGGCTTTCTATCGAGAGCAAGGGCCACGGCTCGGCATCCCTACTGTCTACGCCGCAAACACTGGCGTTACGCCCGCTCAGATACGGTTACTCACGAAGAACGAAGGATTGACAGACGCCGAGCTGCCTGTTGGATGCACGGCCGAACAAATCGAGGCCGCTCTACGGCAGTACGGACCACTCTGGCTAGATGGCGATTGGTTTGGGCCAGCGCATATTATTGTTGTTACTGGAGTGGATACCACTTCAAAAGAAATTATCTTTAATGATCCTGATGGTGGGACCGAGAAGCGAGGGAGCGTTACATGGTTTAACGCAAAACGCTATGTAGCTAATCCTCCCTTGTATCAGCCGCCAAAGCCTTGACTATCTAGACAGTATGGCGCCGCTCCAATGAAAGAAAAGGGACGGCGGTTGCAGGAGCTGAGTGCAACCGCCCCGCATAAGAATTCCAGTTATATTTTCAGGCGAATTGAATGCCCCAGAGCCTGGGATACGCCAAGCCAGATAGCCAGCGATCGCTCCGATTCTAGCGAGGGCATTTAGTTACTCGTATTAGGTGAATTGGCCCTAGTGGTGTGGGCACTTCCGGGCCTCATGGCGAAGCTATACGAGCGAGCGTCCCTATCCGACTAGGCCGTCCGCCTGAGGCCGCTTCTGGCCGAAAGCAGATACGTCAGCGAAGTGTCGATTTCCCATCGTCAGGCTCACCCGATACCGGGTAAATCCGCGCCAGCAATCTCAGGTACATCTTTTCAACAAGGCTCCCGCACCACAGCCAGGCGGCAGCCAATCCGCGCTGTTCATACTGTTCGAACAGTTCAAAGCGCTCCATCCGCCGCCCAGTAGTGCACAGCGCTGGGGAGTCGGGCAGGACCAGTCGGCACAGGCAAGCATCGATCTCCCGATAGGTCTGGCTCGACTGAATCAGCCACCCCAACTCCGTCTGCTCGACATTGCAGAACAACAACTGGCAATTCGCGTTCAGCTCTCGGTCAAGAATCGAGTTCAGCCGCTCACGCAGGTGGTTGGTTGGCTCGAAGGCGCTGCCACTCAAATGGGTGATGAGCAGAAAACGGGCGCTGGAGGTGATGATCAAGATTCGTGGCCTGCCTCGACGGGGGAGAGTGGGGATTAGCTCACTCTCGGCCCGTGCTGGGGAAGGGGACAATTCTGAAATGGGGTGCAGAAACCGCAGCGCAAGGCTGCGCGGTTTCCTGGGTTATTTCGGATACAGCGGCGGCAGGCTGCTGGTGTCGGCCAGCGGGGCCTGGACGTGTTCGGCGATCGGGATGGTGCGGATCGCGCGCCACAGTTCTTCGCCTTGCCAGTAGTGGCCGGTTTCGCTGTAGAGCGCGCCGTTGAGGCCGTCCAGGGCGTCGGACAGGGGCACGAAGCGGGCGGCCATGTCGGCCAGGGTTTCCGGTTGCTGGCGGGCCCAGGCGTCCAGGGCCTGGCGGGTGGCTTGCGGGTCGTTGGCCAGGCAGGCGCGCTTGAGGTCGTCGAGCAGGGTGCGCGGGTTGGGGCCGGCCTGCACCGCGCGCAGGATTGCCGGTTGCCAGCGCGCGCGCCACCAGAGGCCGAAGCCGAGCAGGGTGGTGCAGGCGAGCAGCAGGGTGCTGAGTTTCCAGGCCCACAGCGTGCCGCTGTTGCCACCGGCGCCAGATGGTGTCGCGCCGGCCGGGGTGTCCACCACCAGGCTTGGGTTGTTCGCCACCTGCAGGGTGCGCGCCGGCAGGCTGCTGCGTTCCAGGTGGTCCTCATGGGTGTTCCACCAGACCACTTCGAGCGCCGGCAGGTCGATGCTGCCGCTGCGGTTCGGCACCAGGGCCTGGCTGTCCTCGCGGCTGCCGATCAGCCCGCGGTCGCTGACTTGATTGCTCAGTTGCGGCTGGTCCGGGTAGCTGCGCAGGCCGTTGGCTTCGGTCACCGGCAAGGGTGGCAGCTGCGAGCTGGACAGGCCCTCGGCCTTGAGGGTCAGGCTGCGGGTCAGCGAGTCGCCGACCTGGCTGTGGTCCGGCTCGGGGTTCCAGCTTTCGCCCAGGCTCAGGCTGCGGGCCGGCAGCCAGGGCGCGTCGGCCGGGTATTCGGCCGGCTTGGCCTTGACCGTCAGTGGCATCTGCGCCGAGCTCACGTGCATCAGCTTGCCCGGCTTCAGGCCCTGGGGCGCCGGGTCCTGGGTGCTGGCAGTGTCGGCCAGGGTGGCGCTGAAGGTCAGCTCCGGAATGTCCAGCACACCGCTGTGCTGGGGGAAGATCGCGTAGCGGATCTCGATCACGCCGTGGCGCACGCCGTTGATGACTTTTTCATAGGTGCGCGATTCGCCGAGCTGTTCGACCCGGGCGTCGTCGATCTGCAGCGGCGTCAGGCTGCTGTCGTCGTACAGCGACACCGAGTGATAGATGTGCAGGGTCAGCACCGCCTGGGCCTGCACGTAGACGCTGTCCTGGTCGAGGCTGGCGTCGATGAACACCGGCTCCAGCGGCGCGCTGTCGCTGCGGCTTGCGCTTTGCAGCACCTGCAGGGTGATCGGCTGGCTCTGTACGTCGCCCAGTTGCAGGGGCGGGATCACCACGGTGCCGGTGGTCCTGGGCAGCAGGGTGATGATCCAGCGGGTGATGGCTTGGTTGTCGCCGTTGAGGCTGGTCAACTGGTTGACCTGGCGCGTGCCCTGGACCTCGAACTGCGCTTGCAGCGGGGTCAGGTCGGGTTTGCCGAACAGCGTGACATTGTTGGATTCCAGGGTCAGCTCGACGGTTTCCCCAGAGTTCACGCGGCTGCGGTCGACACTGGCGACCAGCCCCTCGGCCCGGGCAGCAAAGGCGCCGAGTGTCAGCACAAGCGTGAGTAAGAGGGCGGTGAAGCGGGTCATCGAATTTTTCCCTGATCCTGATGTTGTTGCTGTTCGTACCAGAACTTGCGGCGCAGCAGTTCGCCCGGATCGTCCGGAATCTGCCGCAGCCATTGTTCCAATGCCTGACGGTGTTCGCCGTCGAAATTGTCCTGGGCATCGCGCAGCGGCGGCGTGGTGGTCTGTTCGTCGCCCAGTTCGCTGCCGGGAACCGCATCGTTGCCCGGGGTGGCGACCTCGTCGTCCGTCGACTCGTCGGCGCTGGTGGGGTGACTGTTCTCCGGCGGCTGCTGGCCCGGGGTGACCGGTGCCTGGGTCGCCGCGCCGGCTTGCGGCGGCTGGCGGGTTTCGTCGTTGTCCTGGCTTTCGCCCTTGGCCGGTTCTTCCGGCGGCTCGGGCTCGGTTTCCTGCAGCAGGCGCTCGACCAGGGCCTTGTTCTTTTGCGCGGCGGCAAGCTCCGGTTGCAGTTCCAGGGCCTGCTCGTAGGCATCCAGCGCGGCTTCCAGCTCGCCGCTCCTGGCCAGGGCGTTGCCACGATTGTAGTGGGCGCGGGCGTCGTTGCCTTCGGCAAAGCGCTGAGCGGCAGCGGCGTAGTTGCCGGCCTCGTACAGCGCCACCCCTTGCCACTGTGGGTCCTCGAAATGCTGCGCCGCCTCGCCGGGCCGCTTCTGTTCCAGCAGGCGCTGGCCCTGCTGGTCGGGGCGCAGCCACAGGTCGTTGAGCTCGAAGGCGTAGCTGGGCTGCGGCACGGCGAACAGCAGCAGCGGCAGGCAGAACAGCCAGCCGCGGCGCCCGGCGCAGGCGGCCAGCAGCAACAGCGGCAGGAGCAGCCAGTAACCCTGGTCGGCCCAGGTGTCCAGGCGCAGGGTCTGGCCGTCGCTGCGCAGGTTCTGCGGACCGCTGAGCAGGCCCAGGCCGCGCAGGTCGTTATCGTCCAGGCGTGCCGGGCGATAACGGCCGCCCATTTCGCCGATGAAGCGCTTCAGGCTCGGACCGTCGAGGCGCGACATGAGGATCGCGCCCTGTTCGTCCTTGAGAAAGCTGCCGTCTTCCTGGGCCACCGGCGAGCCCTGGCGGCTGCCGATCCCGAGCATCAACAGCTGCGGTGCCTGGCCACCGAGGGCCTGGCGGATGCCCTGGCGTTCCTGCTCGCTCAGGGACGAGCCGATCAGCAGGATCCGGCCCTGGCCCAGCGCGCCCTGGTCCAGCAGCTTCAAGGCTTTTTGCAGGGCCAGGTCGGCGCGATGGCCGGGCTGGGGCATGATCGACGGCTTGAGGGCTTCCAGCAGGTTGCGGCTGGTGGCCAGGTCGTCCGACAGCGGCACCAGGGTGTGGGCGCTGCCGGCGTAGACCACGATTGCCGTCTGCGCATCGCTGCGTACCTGCAACAGGTCCAGCAGCTTGCGCCGGGCCTGTTCCAGGCGATTGGGCGGGACGTCGCCGGCGAGCATTTCCGGGGTCAGTTCCAGCAGCACCACCAGCGGGTCGGCCGGTTTCTGGCTGGTCTGTTCGACCCGCTGCCAGCCGGGGCCGAGCAGGGCCAGCACGGCGAGGATCCAGGCCAGGCCGAGGGCGATCCACGGCAGTTTGCTTTCGCGGCCGTTGCCGCCGCTGAGCAGGGCGGCGTGAAAGGCCGGCGGCAGGATCATCTGCCAACGGCCAGCGCGTTTCTGCCGGTGCCACAACTGCCACAACAGCCAGCCGAGCAGCGGCAACAGCAGCAGCCACCAGGGACGGAACCAGTGGGGCCAGAGTTCGGCCCAGAACGGCGCGCTCATCGACGCCTCCGCAGGCGCAGGCGTTTGAGCCGTTCGCGCCAGTCTGGCAAAGGTTGCAGAAAGCGCTCGCGGGTGAAGAAGCGTTGCAGCGGATGGTCCGGCCAGCGCTCGCGCACCACCAGTAGCATGCTCAACAGCAGCGCCGCGGCCAGCGGCCAGCTGTACAGCGCTTGCGCCGAACGGGCCTGGGTCGGCTGCTGGGTCACCGGTTCCAGTTGGTCGAGGGTGTCCTTGATCGTTTGCAGCTCCTGGCTGTCGCGGGCGCGGAAATAGCGCCCGCCAGTGGCTTCGGCGATGGCCTTGAGGGCTGGCTCGTCGAGGTCCAGGCTCGGGTTGAGGCCGAGGAAACCCAGGGTGCCGCTTTGCTCCGGGTCGGCGCCGATGCCGATCGGGTAGATCTTCACGCCTTCTTCGGCGGCCAGGCGGGCGGCGGTCAGCGGGTCGATTTCACCGCCGTTGTTGGCGCCGTCGGTGACCAGGATCAGCACCCGGCTCTGCGCCGGACGCTGGCGCAGGCGCTTGAGCGCCAGGCCGATGGCGTCGCCGATGGCGGTGTTCTTGCCGGCGATGCCGATCTTCGCTTCGTCCAGCCAGACGCGCACGGTGTGCCGGTCGAAGGTCAGCGGCGCCTGCAGGTAGGCCTTGCTGCCGAACAGGATCAGGCCGACGCGGTCGCCTTCGCGGCTTTCCAGGAAGTCGCCGAGCAGGTGCTGGACCAGGTTCAGGCGGCTGACGTCTTCGTCCTGCCATTGCATGTCGGGGAAGTCCATGGATCCGGAGACGTCCACCGCCACCAGCAGGTCGCGGCCGCTGGCGGCCACCGGCAGCGGTTCGCCCAGCCATTGCGGGCGGGCGGCGGCCACCAGCAGCAACAGCCACAACAGAATGAATGGAGCCTGCTGGCGCCAGGTCGGCAGGTTGGCTCGGGCGCGGCGCTTGGCCAGGCCTTCCAGGTCGCTGAGGAAGCTGACTTTTAGCGCCGGTTCGCCGCTGTCGGCCACCGGCAGCAGCACCCGCAGCAGCCAAGGCAGCGGCAGCAGGGCGAAGATCCACGGCCAGGCGAACTCAAACATGTTTGCGAATCCAGATTTCCACCGCCTGGGTCAGGCCGGCGATGGCCTTGTCGTCGAGCTTGCACTCGGGCTTGTAGGCGCCTTCCACCAGGACCATCCAGCGCGTGAGGCCGGCCGCCGGGCAGCGGTTGTCGAGGAACGCCAGCCACTTGCGGCCGTTGAGGGTGTGGCTCTGGCTGTAGGGGTAATGGTTGCGGCACAGACGCTTGAGCAAGCCATTGAGCTGTTGCAGCCAGGCGCCGGCGGGCGCGCCGTCGTAGGGCTTGGGCAGCAGCGCCAGTTCGGCGAGGGCGGCCAGGCGCAGCGGGTCCAGCGGTTGTTCGGCGCGGGGCAGGGCATGTTGGCGCGGCCAGAAGCGCTTGAGTCGCCACAGGCCAAAGCCGAGCAGCGGCAGCAACACCAGCAGCAGCCACCAGCCCGGTGCCGGCGGCCACAGGCCGATGGCGGGCGGGGCGATCAAGGGCTGCAGTTGGTCGAGGCTGCTCATCGGGTTTTCCCCGGGCGTTGCGGGTTCAGGTACTCGCGCAGTTGCTCGACCATTTCGCTCTGGGTGCTCAGGGGCATCAGCAGCACCCGCAGCTTCTGCGCCAGCAGTTCCCAGCGGGCGATGCGCGCTTCGCTCTGCGCCCGATAGGCCTGGCGCAGTTCGTAGTTGAGGGTGTCCAGCTCCAGCTGCGCGCCGCGTTCGGCGAAACGCAACAGGCCAGCGGCGGGCAGGGCGTGGTCCAGCGGGTCGGACAGCGGCATCAGCAGCAAATCGCAGTGGCGCGACAGCAGGCTCAGTTGCTGTTCGGCGGCGTCGCTCAGGGCACGCTCGTCGCAGATCACGATCACCAGGCTGCCCGGGCGCAGCACTTCGCGGCCACGGCGCAGGGCGATGCCGAGGGCATCGCGCTCGGGTTCGGTTTCACTGTGCAGCGACTGGTTGACCCGCACCAGGCGGTTGAGCAGTTGCAGCAGGCTCTGTTTGCTGCGCCGCGGCTTGATCTCGTAGTGCTCGTCGTCGCCGAATACCAGGCCGCCGACCCGGTCGTTGTGGCCCAGGGCGGCCCAGCCGATCAGGCTCGCGGCCTGGGCGGCGAGCACCGACTTGAACATCAGCCCGGAACCGAAGAACAGCCGCCGGCTCTGCTCGACCATGATGAAGATCGGCCGTTCGCGCTCTTCGTGGAACAGCTTGGTGTGCGGTTCCTGGGTGCGCGCGGTGACGCGCCAGTCGATGCTGCGCACGTCGTCGCCGGCCTGGTAGACCCGCACCTGGTCGAAGTCGACGCCACGGCCGCGCAGCTTGGAGTGGTGCAGGCCGACCAGCGGGCTGCGCTGGCTCGGCGTGGAGAACAGCTGCACTTCGCGCACGCGATGGCGCATCTCGATCAGCTCGGCGAGGCTGACGCGGATGCCCGGGGCATCGACAGGGCTGGCGTTCATCGGGGTCAAGCGACGGCTACGACGTCGAGAATCCGCTGGACCACCCGGTCCTGGTCGATGCCGGCGGCTTCTGCTTCGAAGGACAGAATGATGCGGTGGCGCAACACGTCGAACAGCACCGCCTGGATGTCCTCGGGGCTGACGAAGTCGCGCCCGGCCAGCCAGGCGTGGGCCCGGGCGCAGCGGTCGAGGGCGATGGAGCCGCGCGGGCTGGCACCATAGGCGATCCATTCGGCCATCTCCGGGTCGAACTTGGCCGGGGTGCGGGTGGCCATCACCAGTTGCACCAGGTATTCCTCCACGGCGTCGGCCATGTACAGGCCGAGGATTTCCTTGCGCGCGGCGAAGATCGCCTGCTGGCTGATGCGGCGCTCGGGCTTGGTTTCGCCGTTCAGTGCTTCGCCACGGGCCTGTTGCAGGATGCGCCGTTCGACGGCGGCGTCGGGGAAGCCGATTTTCACGTGCATCAGGAAACGGTCGAGCTGGGCTTCGGGCAGCGGGTAGGTGCCTTCCTGCTCGATGGGGTTCTGCGTGGCCATCACCAGGAACAGCGGCGACAGCTCATAAGTGCTGCGGCCGACGCTGACCTGGCGCTCGCCCATGGCTTCGAGCAAGGCCGACTGGACCTTGGCCGGGGCGCGGTTGATTTCGTCGGCCAGCACCAGGTTGTGGAAGATCGGCCCTTGCTGGAACACGAAGCTGCCGGTTTCCGGGCGATAGATTTCGGTGCCGGTGATGTCGGCCGGCAACAGGTCGGGGGTGAACTGGATGCGATGGAACTGCGCTTCGATGCCTTCGGCCAACTCTTTGATGGCCTTGGTCTTGGCCAGGCCCGGGGCGCCCTCGACCAGCATGTGGCCGTCGGCGAGCAGGGCGATGAGCAAGCGCTCGATGAGTTTTTCCTGGCCGAGAATCTGCGTTGAAAGAAAGGTTCGCAGCGCGAGTAGCGCTTCACGATGTTCCATCGATGACTGTTCCTGCAGAGGGTGACCGAGGGCGTTCGAATAACGCCAGGGCTGGGGGCGTTACTTTAATCCATCCGGGCCCCCGGCGACTAACGGCACCTGGCAAATTTCTGTAAATAACCGGTAATCGTCCGCAACGCTGGGACCTATTGTGAGGATCGACGCAAGGGGATGGCGGCGGGTGCCTGACGCGCCGCCCTCACAGCGCGTCAGTGGCGGGTGCTCAGTTCTTGAAGCTGGAGTGCTTGCGGCCCTGGTCGCACAGGGCGAAGACCACCACCATCACCGCCGAGACCGCCAGGATCAGCGCCACCCCGTCGGTCGAGTGGGTCGCCGAGTTGGCCACCAGGGCCAGCCCGCCCAGGGGCGCCAGGCCACCGGCGATGGCGGTGCCGATTTCACGGCCGGTACCGAAGCCGGAAGAGCGGGTCTGGGTCGGGAACTGGCGGCTGAGGAACGAGCCCTGGGGGGCGAACATCATTGGCGCCAATACCCCGGTGCCGATGGCGATGGCCAGGTAGATCATCAGCGGCTCGCCGGTATTGAGCAGGCTCAGGAACGGATAGGCGAACAGCACCGAGCAGAGGCCGCCGAGCATCAGCACCTTCTTGCTGCTCCACTTGTCGCAGAGCCAGCCGAAGCAGGGCACGGCGACTATCGCCACCAGGCTGGCGATGGTCACCGACAGCGAAGTGACATGGGCCTCGACGCCTTTGTACTGGGTCAGGTAGGCCAGGGAGAAGGTCTTGAAGATGTAGCTCAGGGCGTTGTAGCCGATGGCCACGAACAGCACCACGGCCAGGCCCTTGAGGTCATTTTGGAACAGCAGCTTGAGGGGCGAGGCCTGGGCCTTGGCACTGTGCTTTTCCTGCGCCTTGTCCAGCTTCTCGAACTGCGGGGTTTCCGGAATGCTGCGCCGTACCCACAGGCCGACGCCGACCAGGGCGATGCTGCAAACGAACGGAATGCGCCAGCCGCCGGAGAGCAGGAACTCGTTGCCGTTCATGGTCAGCAGGTAGACGGTCAGCGACGACAGCAGCAGGCCAAGGTTCAGGCCCAGCGCCGGCCAGGCCCCCTGGCTGCCGCGCTTGCCTTCGCTGGCGTGCTCATAGGAGGTCACCGCCGCGCCGGACAGTTCGGCACCGGCACCCAGACCCTGGATGATCCGCACCAGCACCAGGATGATCGGCGCCCAGATGCCGATCGAGGCATAGCTGGGAATCAGGCCGATCAGCGTGGTGCACACACCCATCATGCAGAAGGTGATGACCAGCACCTGCTTGCGTCCGAACCGGTCGCCCAAATAGCCGAACAGCACGCCGCCGAAGGGGCGGGCGATAAAGCCGATGGCAAAGGTGGAGAACGCCAGCAGCGAGGCGACTTTCGGGTTGCTGGGGTCGAAGAAGATTTTCGAGAAGACGATGGCCGCCATGGTGGCGTACAGATAGAAGTCGTACCACTCCAGCATCGAGCCGAAGATGGTCGCCGCCGCGACCTTGCGCAGGCGTTTTTGTTTTTGTTGCGGCGTTTCGCATGCGGCCGGGGCCGCCTCATGGACTGACATCTGAGGATTCCTTGTTGTTTGTAGTTATTTTCAAGCGGGCGCCAGGCACCCGTGCAGCGGGGATCAACGGGCTTTGAGGATTCTCTCGGCAATCATCTGGCCGATGGGGATGGCCGAGGTTGCGGCCGGCGAGGGGGCATTGCAGACATGGACCATGCGCGGGGTTTCGGCGAACAGGAAGTCGTGCACCAGGGTGCCGTCGCGCATCACCGCCTGGGCGCGAATCCCGGCCTCATACGGCAGCAGGTCGGCGACTTCCAGGGACGGGCAGTATTTGCGGCACTGCTCCAGGTAGCCGCGCTTGAACAGCGAGTTCTTCATTTCCGTGGTGCCGGAGCCGAGGTTGTTCCAGATGGTTTTCCAGAAACCGGGGAAGGTTGCGTACTCGGCCACGTCGCGCCAGTTGATGGAGAACTTGCGATAGTTTTCCCGGCCCAGGCCGAGCACGGCGTTGGGCCCGACGGTGACGCTGCCGTCGATCATGCGGGTCAGGTGCACGCCGAGAAACGGCAGCTCCGGGTCGGGAATCGGGTAGATCAGGTGATTGACGATGGCGTTCTTCGCCGCCGGCAGGCGGAAGTACTCGCCGCGGAACGGGATGATCTGGTGGTCGATCCTGACCCCGGCCAGGGCCGCCAGGCGATCCGATTGCAGGCCGGCGCAGGCCACCAGCTGGCGGGCGCTCCAGACCTTGTCGTCGCTGCTGATGGTGACCTTGTCGGCGGTTTCTGCGATGGCGCGCACGGTCGTTTGCAGCTGCACTTCGCCGCCGGCCTTCTGGATGACCCGGGCCATGGCTTCGCACACCTGCTTGTAGTCGACGATGCCGGTGGCATCGAGGAACAGGCCGCCGAGGCCGACGATGTTCGGTTCGCGCCGCTGCAGCTCTTGCGCATCCAGCCGTTCGACCTTCAGGCCGTTCTGCTGCGAGCGCTCGTACAAGGCATGCATGCGCTCGACTTCCAGCGGCGTGGAGGCCACCAACAGCTTGCCGCAGACCTCGAACCTGATCCCGTGCTCGGTACAGAAATCCTTGGTCGCCTGGGCGCCGCGCTTGCACAGGTCGGCCTTGAGGCTGCCTGGGGCGTAGTAGATGCCGGCGTGGATCACGCCGCTGTTGTGGCCGGTCTGGTGCCGGGCCAGGAGGTTTTCCTTTTCCAGGATCAGCAGCGAGGCGCCGGGCTGGCGTTCGAGCAGCGCCATGGCGGTGGCGAGGCCAACGATGCCGCCGCCGATGATGCAGTAGTCGTAGATCATGCAGATGTCACCTTGGTTATTCTTGTTTGGGTCTGATCATCAGGTTGTCAGACAAAGCTAAGCAAACAAAAGACGCCGCGCGGCAGCGTCCGCCAGACAGTGGGTTTCAGGGGTTTAATCGATACTCGGCAGGTCGATTTTCAAGCGTTTGGCCGCGGCTCGCAGGTGCGCTTCGGCGCAGGCGGCGGCCTGCTGCCGGTCACCAGCGGCGATGGCTTCGTACAGCGCCTGGTGTTCGCGGCCGGCATCGGCGGAACCGCCGACCGAATGGGCCGCCGAGTTTTCCCAGGCGGTGCGCCGCGCTTCGGCCAACTGGCCACGAAGAAAATCATGGAAGGCGACGAAGTAGTGGTTCTTGCTGGCGTCGGCGATGGCCCGGTGGAACTCCACGTCGGCCAGGGCGGCCGCGGCCAGATCGCTGCGCTGGTCGTGCATCTCTTGCAGGGCGCTGCGCATGCGTTGCAAGTCGGCGTCGTCGCGGCGCTGGGCGGCGATGGAGGCGGCCTGGGTTTCGATCCACAGGCGCATTTCGAACATCTGCACCAGGTCGGGCTTGCGGCCCTTCTGGCTGGGAAAACGGAACACGCTGCCGTTGGGATTCTGCGAAATGAACGAGCCCAGCCCGCGGCGGCTGACCAGGATGCCGTCGGCCTTGAGTTGCGCCACGGCCTCGCGCACCACCGAGCGGCTGACGTTCAGTTGCTCGGTCAGTTGCTGTTCGGTCGGCAGGCGCGATTCGGCGGTCAGGCGGCCGGCGTCGATCTCCTTGCGGATCGCGTTGACCACTCGTTCGACCAGGGTGTCGGGGCGCTGGAGCTGAAGCATGGAGGAGGGGGCTCGTAAGTCAGGTTGTCAGACAATGCCGGGGCGCTGGTTTCTTGTCAAGAAACCAGTCGGTGGCTCGTAGCTCCAAGCTCCAAGCTTGTAGCTTAAAGCTTGTAGCTCAAAACTCTCTGATATAGGTGCCGGTGCCCTTGAGGATGTTGCGCAGGGTTTCCTCGACTTCCGCCAGGTCCGCCGCCGCGGTGTTGTGCAGGATCTCCAGGTGATCGCTGCCATTGAGTGCGTCGGCGTCGGCCGCGGCGATTTCGATCAGCAGGCGGGTCGGGCCCAGGGTGACTTTCACCCCGTCCAGGGTCGAGGGTTCGCCGTCCAGGGTGATCTCCAGTTCGTCCTCGTCCGGGTAGCGGGTCATCAGGAACATCTCGCCCTGGTTGCTGTGGCAGCAGAGCATGGCCATGTTGTCTTCTTCGTCGTCGCACGGGTTGGCGATCAGGTGGGCGGTGGTCATTTGCATGGGGCGAGTCCTGGGTCTGGCTCCGGTGGGGGAGCGGGGCGAACAAAGTGCAATTCTGCCAGCCCGGGGGAATTTCTGCTGCTTTGTGTGTCAGAGAGTGGGTTCCCGGCGCGGACCGTTTCTGGCACGACAGTCCCGTAAAGCCTCGGCGCGACTGCCGTTTTGTCCGGTGGCTGCTAGTGTTGTTCAAGGCCTGGCCCGCCAGTTGCCTGCCAATGACCGAATATGTCGCAGCACCGCAAGCAGCGCGCTTGCCGCACTCGTTAAGCTGCGCAACGGATGAGCACCTGTAAAGGCATTGCCCGGCGCACCGTGGCAGTCGTTTTTGCAGATGCCCATCCGGGAACGGTGAATGTGACCTGAGCGTCTCGTACAGCTTCACCACCCTGTCATCCTGCGACCTCTGCCCGAGATCCAGGAGCAGGATGACCGACACCCCCGCAAGGGGATTGCATGCGACGCTTTACTCAATAACAAGCCCAAGCGGAGTACCACAGATGGCGTTCTTCACCGCAGCCAGCAAGGCCGACTTCCAGCACCAACTGCAAGCGGCACTGGCGCAGCACATCAGTGAACAGGCACTGCCACAAGTGGCGCTGTTCGCTGAACAATTCTTCGGCATCATTTCTCTGGACGAACTCACCCAGCGTCGCTTGTCCGACCTGGCGGGCTGCACCCTTTCTGCCTGGCGCCTGCTTGAGCGCTTCGACCACGCGCAACCGCAAGTGCGCGTCTACAACCCCGATTACGAACGTCATGGCTGGCAGTCGACCCACACCGCGGTCGAAGTGCTGCACCATGACCTGCCGTTCCTGGTGGACTCGGTCCGCACCGAGCTGAACCGTCGCGGCTACAGCATCCACACCCTGCAGACCACCGTGCTGAGCGTGCGTCGCGGGAGCAAGAACGAGCTGCTGGAAATCCTGCCCAAGGGCACCCAGGGCGAAGGCATCCTGCAAGAATCGCTGATGTACCTGGAGATCGACCGCTGCGCCAACACCGCCGAGCTCAATGTCCTGAGCAAGGAACTGGAGCAGGTGCTTGGCGAGGTGCGCGTCGCCGTGGCCGATTTCGAGCCGATGAAAGCCAAGGTTCAGGAACTGATCGATGGCATCGGCAACAGCCAGTTCGAGATCGACGCCGATGAAAAGGGCGAGATCAAGAGCTTCCTGGAATGGCTGGTGGGCAACCACTTCACCTTCCTCGGCTACGAAGAGTTCGTGGTGCGCGAGGACCACCACGGTGGCCATATCGAGTACGACCAGGACTCCTTCCTCGGCCTGACCAAGCTGCTGCGCGCCGGCCTTACCGTCGACGACCTGCGCATCGAAGACTACGCCGTGAACTACCTGCGCGAACCGACGCCGCTGTCGTTCGCCAAGGCCGCCCACCCAAGCCGTGTACACCGTCCGGCCTACCCGGACTACGTGTCGATCCGCCAGATCGATGCCGATGGCAATGTGCTCAAGGAATGCCGCTTCATGGGCCTGTACACCTCGTCGGTGTACGGCGAAAGCGTGCGGGTGATTCCTTATATCCGCCGCAAGGTGGAAATCATCGAACAGCGCTCCGGCTTCCAGGCCAAGGCGCACCTGGGCAAGGAACTGGCCCAGGTCCTCGAAGTGCTGCCGCGCGACGACCTGTTCCAGACCCCGGTCGACGAGCTGTTCAACACCGTGATGTCGATCGTGCAGATCCAGGAACGCAACAAGATCCGCGTGTTCCTGCGCAAGGACCCGTACGGTCGTTTCTGCTACTGCCTGGCCTATGTGCCGCGCGACATCTATTCCACCGAAGTGCGGCAGAAGATCCAGCAGGTGCTGATGGATCGCCTGAAGGCCACCGACTGCGAGTTCTGGACCTTCTTCTCCGAGTCCGTGCTGGCGCGCGTGCAACTGATCCTGCGGGTCGACCCGAAGAACCGCATCGACATCGACCCGCTGCTGCTGGAAAAAGAAGTGGTGCAGGCCTGCCGCAGCTGGCAGGACGACTACGCCGCGCTGACCGTCGAAAGCTTCGGCGAAGCCCACGGCACCAATGTCCTGGCCGACTTCCCGAAAGGCTTCCCGGCCGGCTACCGCGAGCGCTTCGCCGCGCATTCGGCGGTGGTCGACATGCAGCACCTGCTGAGCCTGTCCGAGGCCAACCCGCTGGTGATGAGCTTCTACCAGCCGCTGACCCAGTCCACCAGCCAGCCGCTGCTGCACTGCAAGCTGTATCACGCCGATACCCCATTGGCGCTGTCCGACGTGCTGCCGATCCTGGAAAACCTCGGCCTGCGCGTGCTCGGCGAGTTCCCATATCGCCTGCGTCACGCCAGCGGCCGTGAGTTCTGGATCCACGACTTCGCCTTCACCGCGGCCGAAGGCCTGAACCTGGATATCCAGCAGCTCAACGACACCCTGCAGGACGCCTTCGTCCACATCGTGCGTGGCGATGCCGAGAACGACGCCTTCAACCGCCTGGTGCTGACCGCTGGCCTGCCATGGCGCGACGTCGCGCTGCTGCGTGCCTACGCCCGTTACCTGAAGCAGATCCGCCTGGGCTTCGACCTGGGCTACATCGCCAGCACCCTGAACAACCACACCGATATCGCCCGCGAGCTGACCCGGTTGTTCAAGACCCGCTTCTACCTGGCGCGCAAGCTCGGCAGCGACGACCTGGAAGACAAGCAGCAGCGCCTGGAGCACGCGATCCTCAGCGCCCTGGACGATGTCCAGGTGCTCAACGAAGACCGCATCCTGCGTCGCTACCTGGACCTGATCAAGGCCACCCTGCGGACCAACTTCTACCAGACCGACGCCAACGGCCATAACAAGTCGTACTTCAGCTTCAAGTTCAACCCGCACTTGATTCCCGAGCTGCCCAAGCCGGTGCCGAAGTTCGAAATCTTCGTCTACTCGCCGCGCGTCGAAGGCGTGCACCTGCGTTTCGGCAACGTTGCCCGTGGCGGCCTGCGCTGGTCCGACCGCGAAGAAGACTTCCGTACCGAAGTCCTCGGCCTGGTAAAAGCCCAGCAAGTGAAGAACTCGGTGATCGTACCGGTGGGCGCCAAGGGCGGCTTCCTGCCGCGTCGCCTGCCATTGGGCGGCAGCCGGGACGAGATCGCGGCCGAAGGCATCGCCTGCTATCGCATCTTCATCTCCGGCCTGCTGGACATCACCGACAACCTGAAGGACGGCGCCCTGGTGCCGCCGGCCAACGTGGTGCGTCACGACGACGATGACCCGTACCTGGTGGTGGCGGCGGACAAGGGCACCGCGACCTTTTCCGACATCGCCAACGGCATTGCCATCGACTACGGCTTCTGGCTGGGCGATGCGTTCGCTTCCGGCGGTTCCGCCGGTTACGACCACAAGAAAATGGGCATCACCGCCAAGGGCGCGTGGGTCGGCGTACAGCGCCACTTCCGCGAGCGTGGCATCAATGTCCAGCAAGACAGCATCACTGTGGTGGGCGTCGGCGACATGGCCGGCGACGTGTTCGGCAACGGCTTGCTGATGTCCGACAAGCTGCAGCTGGTCGCGGCCTTCAACCACATGCACATCTTCATCGACCCGAATCCGGACCCGGCCACCAGCTTCGCCGAGCGCCAGCGCATGTTCGACCTGCCGCGTTCGGCCTGGAGCGACTACGACACCAGCATCATGTCCGAAGGCGGCGGCATCTTCTCGCGCAGCGCGAAGAGCATCGCCATTTCGCCGCAGATGAAAGAACGCTTCGACATCCAGGCCGACAAGCTGACCCCGACCGAGCTGCTCAACGCCTTGCTCAAGGCGCCGGTGGACCTGTTGTGGAACGGCGGTATCGGTACCTACGTCAAGGCCAGCACCGAAAGCCACGCCGATGTCGGCGACAAGGCCAACGATGCGCTGCGGGTCAACGGCAACGAGCTGCGCTGCAAGGTGGTGGGCGAGGGCGGCAACCTCGGCATGACCCAGCTGGGTCGTGTGGAGTTCGGCCTCAATGGCGGCGGTTCCAACACCGACTTCATCGACAACGCCGGTGGCGTGGACTGCTCCGACCACGAAGTGAACATCAAGATCCTGCTCAACGAAGTGGTGCAGGCCGGCGACATGACCGACAAGCAGCGTAACCAGCTGCTGGCGAGCATGACCGACGAAGTCGGTGGCCTGGTGTTGGGCAACAACTACAAGCAGACCCAGGCCCTGTCCCTGGCGGCCCGTCGCGCCTTCGCCCGGATCGCCGAGTACAAGCGCCTGATGAGCGATCTGGAAGGCCGTGGCAAGCTGGACCGCGCCATCGAGTTCCTGCCGTCGGAAGATCAGCTCAACGAGCGCGTCGCCGCCGGCCACGGGTTGACCCGTCCGGAACTGTCGGTGCTGATCTCCTACAGCAAGATCGACCTCAAGGAGCAGTTGCTCAACTCCCTGGTACCGGACGACGACTACCTGACCCGCGACATGGAAACCGCGTTCCCGCCGACCCTGGTCAGCAAGTTCGCCGAAGCCATGCGCCGTCACCGCCTGAAGCGCGAGATCGTCAGCACCCAGATCGCCAACGACCTGGTCAACCACATGGGCATCACCTTCGTGCAGCGCTTGAAGGAGTCCACTGGCATGAGCCCGGCCAACGTGGCGGGCGCCTATGTGATCGTGCGCGACATCTTCCATCTCCCGCACTGGTTCCGCCAGATCGAAGCCCTGGACCACCAGGTCTCGGCTCAGGTGCAACTGGAGCTGATGGACGAGCTGATGCGCCTTGGCCGTCGCGCCACCCGCTGGTTCCTGCGCAGCCGTCGCAACGAGCAGGATGCCGCCCGTGACGTCGCGCACTTCGGTCCGCACCTGGCGGCGCTGGGCCTCAAGCTCGACGAACTGCTGGAAGGCCCGACCCGCGAAGGTTGGCAGACCCGCTACACCGCCTACGTCGAAGCCGGCGTGCCTGAGCTGTTGGCGCGCATGGTGGCAGGTACCACCCACCTGTACACCCTGTTGCCGATCATCGAGGCCGCGGATGTCACCGGGCACGACGCCGCCGATGTGGCCAAGGCCTACTTCGCCGTGGGCAGCGCCCTGGACCTGCCGTGGTACCTGCAGCAGATCAGCGATTTGCCGGTGGCCAACAACTGGCAGGCCCAGGCACGCGAAGCCTTCCGCGACGACGTGGACTGGCAGCAGCGGGCGATCACCATCTCGGTCCTGCAAATGGCCGACGCGCCGCAAGACATGGAAGCCCGCGTGGCCCTGTGGCTTGAGCAGAACCAGAGCATGGTCGAGCGCTGGCGCGCGATGCTGGTGGAAATCCGTGCCGCCAGCGGCACCGACTACGCCATGTACGCGGTGGCCAACCGCGAATTGCTGGACCTGGCCATGAGCGGTCAATCGGGCCTTGTAGTGGCCTGATCGAGCGGTAAATGAAAAAGCCCCGTATCGCGAGATACGGGGCTTTTTTATGGCCTCAAGAAATGCTGTAGCCGCTGCCGCAGGCTGCGATCGAGCGGAACGCTCGCAAGGGGCTCAAGGTCCTGCGGCAGCGGCTACAAAAAACGCCGCTTCTGTAGGAGCGAAGCTTGCTCGCGATCCGCGTAGCGGCCAGGCGCCTTTTTATCGGCTTGGCCTTGTGCTGTTTTTGCTGACGTTATCGCGGGCAAGCCTCGCTCCTACGGAGTATCTGCTGCCAGGCGCTTACTGCTTCAGCGGCGTCAGTACTTCGTCCTTGGCGTCCTTGAGCATGAACACCAGCAGCCTGGCCGGTTTGCTGGCGCTGGCGTTGGCGGATACCGGGTGCTGCGAACCGGCCGGTTCGTACCAGGATTGGCCTGCCTTGTAGGTGATGGCCGGTTCGTCGTTGACCCGCGAGGTGATCTCGCCTTCGAGCACATAGGCCAGGGCCGCGCCCTTGTGCATGTGCGGCACCGTGGCCTGGCCCGGTGCGTAGTCGACGGTGAGCATCAGCGCGGTCTTGCCCGGCAGGTTGTTCAAGGCATGTTCCTGCAGGATCCTGGTTTTTTCCTGGCCGTACTCCGGGTCATGGGCGGCAACGCCCAGGGAGGTGAGCAGGGCCAGGCCGGCGAGGGCGCAGGTCAGGGCAGCGAGGGGCTTCATGGTCGGTTTCTCCGGTGCGAAAGGGGTCGGCTCAAGGTAAGCCCGCTGGCGCGACCGGCCTATAACCAATCCCGGCAAAGAACGGCAGACCAATGGCCTCAGTGTTCGAAGTCGAGGGCGCAGGCCAGGCGGCTGGCCAGCAGGTCGATGAAACCCTGGGCCGCCGGCAGATGGAAATGCGCCTGCATCTCGGCCGCCGAGCGCCACTGGCCGCTTACGGTCCAGTGCTGCGAGTCCGCTGTGTTGCACTGGGCGCTGTACGCCAGGCAACCGGGAGCCTCGCGCAGGGCGGCGAGAAGCGTGGTCAACTGCTGGCCAAGCTCTTCCGAACGGCCCTGGGCGGCCCTGATTTGCACGATATTGATGGCTGGACTGGACATCTAGAACCCTCCGCGACCTGTAGCCGCTGCCGCAGGCTGCGATCGGCTTGGGCGGCACTCCGACGGAGCAGGTGCAGGATCTCAAGATCGCAGTTGCGGTCACGGCGTTTGCTGGAGGCTCAGAATAGGGCCACAAGATTGCAACAAAAATAACCAATCCCCGGGAAAAGCCCGGGACCAATCAGGCGATCTGTTGCAGGATGTCGCGCACCTTGTCCAGGGCCGGGTCGATGTCCAGGGTCTCGATGGCGCCAAAGCCGATGAACAGCCCGTCCCTGGCCGGCTCCTGATAATAGAAGCCGTGCAGCGGGTAGAGCCCGACCTCGACCTTCTTTGCCAGCTCCAGCAACAGCGGGATATTCACCGGCACCTTGCACAGCGCCGCCATGTGGAAGCCGGCGGTGGACGGCACCGCCTGCAGCCAGGGCGAGAGGTCGCCGTTCAGGCGCTGCAGAATGCGCTCGCGGCGCCCGGCGTACACCGTGTGGCAGCGGCGGATGTGCTTGAGCAGGTAGCCCTCGGCGATGAACTTGGCCAGCGCCCATTGCGGCAGGGTCGAGGTGTGGCAGTCGGTGAGGCGCTTGGCCTTGATCACCGCGCCGAGGATCGCCGGTGGCAGCACCGCGTAGCCCAGGCGCAGCTGTGGCAGCATGGTCTTCGAGAAGGTCCCGACATAGGCCACCACGCCGCGCTTATCCAGGCTTTGCAGGGAGTCGGTGGGGCGCCCCTCGTAGCGGAAATCGCTGTCGTAATCGTCCTCGATGACGATCGCCCCCAGCTCCCGCGCCCGCTCCAGCAAGGCCTCGCGGCGGGCCGGGCTCATGGGCATGCCCAGGGGGAACTGGTGGGACGGGGTGACGTAGATCAGCCGCACGCCATCGGGAATCCGCTCGACCTGGAGGCCCTGGTCGTCCACCGGCACGCCGATCACCGTCGCGCCCTGGGCACTGAACAGCAGGCGCGCCGGGGTGTAGCCGGGGTCTTCCATGGCCACCAGGCTGCCGGGTTCGAGCACCACCCGGGCGATCAGGTCCAGGGCTTGTTGCGCGCCGTTGCAGACCACGATGTCGGCGTCGCTGCAGACCACGCCGCGCGAGAACGAGACATGCCCGGCAATCGCATTGCGCAGCGCCGGCAGGCCTTCCGGCTGGCTGTAGAAACCGCCGCTCTGGGCGATTCGCCGCAGGGCGTCCTGGGTGCAGCGCCGCCACTCTTCCTGGGGGAACTGATTGCGGCTGGTGGCGCCGCCGATGAACTCGTAGCGCGAGGTGCCTTCCAGGGTCGGATGGCGCAGGGGCGAGGGCAGCTCGCGCCATTTTTCCAGGCTCTGTGCGCAGGCCAGGTCGGCGGCGCTCTGCTTGGGTTCGGCCTTCACCGGCCGGGCATTGACGAAGGTGCCGCGGCCGATCCGGCCGATCAGGAAGTTCTCGTAGGTCAGCAGGCTGTAGGTGTCCGACACCGTCTTGCGCGAGATCCCCAGTTGTTCGGCCAGCAGGCGGCTCGGCGGCAATTGCGCGCCCGCCGCCAGCCGCCCGCACTCGATGGCGTCGCGCAGTTGCCGATACAGCTGGTCGGCCAGGTCCTTGCGCCCGTTGATGACGACATGCAGTTCCATCGATGACATTCCAAAACGATCAGTGCCCGCCAGATTACCCGCAAGCCCGGGGTTCGTGTAGCGCCCCGGGATCGGCCTGCGGCCTTGGCGCGGACTGCGTCCGCGATCGCAGCCTGCGGCAGCGGCTACACCGATTGGGGAAACCACGAGTCCCGCGCCACAACCAACCCCTGTAGCCGCTGCCGAAGGCTGCGATAAGCCCGAAGGGCTTCGGCGGTCTTGAACTTGACACTGTTCGATGGACTGCCGATAAACCCCCGGATTGGCTATAGGGGCGGGCCGACGCGGACCTTAGGCTAGGGAACACCAACACACGCTCAGGGTGACTCTCGATGGAACCCCGCCTGGATTACTACAGCGCCTCGCCGGAAGCCCTCAAGGGCTTGTTGATGCTCGAGGCACAAAGCTTCGACCTGTCCATCGAGAAACCCCTGCTGGAGCTGGTCAAGATCCGCGTCTCGCAACTCAACCACTGCGCGTTCTGCGCCGACATGCACGCGGTGCAGGCGCGCCAGAACGGCGAGAGCGAGCGGCGCCTGTACGCCCTCGGCGTGTGGCGCGATTCGGCGTTGTTCAGCCCGCGGGAACGCTCGGCGCTGGCCTGGAGCGAGTCGGTGACCCTGTTGTCCGAGTCCGCAGTGCCGGATGCGTTGTTCCAGGCCGTGCGCGGCGAATTCAGCGAGCGTGAGCTGGTCGACCTGACGGTCGCGGTGGCGGCGATCAACTGCTGGAACCGCCTGGCCGTGGCGTTCCGCCAACAGCCCAGCGTCTAGCCCGGATTCCTTTTCCATCCACGCACGCCAATGCTCGGCAAACGGCTGCTCGCGACAGGGCCCGAACACACAACCTCAAGGCCGCTGCGGCTTCACCGAAGTGCCGAAGGTATTGCCCATCCGCGTGCTGGTGGCGGCCGGGGTGGCCAGGCCCATCTGGTTCGGCGGGCGCTTGTGGATCGGCACCTGCAGGGCTTCCTGGTTCTTCTGCCCGGCCTTGGCGCCGTCGGGGTTGTTGCCCATCTGCTGGCTCAGGCAACCGTAGTCCGGGGCCTTGTAGCCACCCACGCTGACGTCGATACAACCCTCTGTGGGTGTTTTGCCGGGAGCGGCGGCGGGCGCTTCGACGGGCGTGGCGGCGTGGCCGGCCAGCGGCAGGGCGCCGAGCATCAGGCTGGCGACAAGGGTGCGAAGCTGTTTCATCGGGGGCCTCCTGGCGGGCCCGGGAGGGGCCGTTGCGGTCCTTGAGTGTAAAGCAAGGCGGGTGGCGCAAAGGTGATGGTTTTTTTGCGATCGCCGTCACATCAGGTTCATAAACTGGCCTCAGGATGACGGTTTTCAGGGACAGGTAGCCGTGCAGCGACGCCGAGCAAAGGTCGGGTATCGGTCTTTCTTTCACGCGGTGTTCGCGCGCTGGGG
>NZ_JACNDE010000058.1:0-27159 GCF_017351415.1 Pseudomonas sp. FW305-25
CGTCGTGGATTCTGCCTTGTTGGGCTAGAGAGAGAGCTGGGGGCGGGGCTCAGGCAAGGGGCAGGATCTGGCTTGAGTCCGGCAACAGGGGGGGGCGACGATTTGCTAAGGTATTTCTGCCCTTTCATGTGGGCGTCTTCAAGTATATTCCTGCATAATGCAAGGGTTGATTGGTTGGATGTGCATCTGTCCATCTGTGATGCTCTGTCACGTATTTGAGCGGTTCGGTACCCTGAATTTTATGAGATTGCTTTCCGTGTGCGGCTGGTCTGATGGTCGTTTAGATCGTATCCGCCTGATGGAGGTCAAGCAGGTGGGCGTGGTTTGCAATAAATGAGTTCGCTCACTTAGGTGTGGCAGGGGCGGAAAGTGGGGAGAGTCATTCGTGTTGCGGCTAGGGTATGGAGAAGGAGGGTGCAATCTCTCAGGCAATAGTCGACCTACAACCAAATAAATTGTTTTTATAGATTTACCTTTCCTGAGTTGGAGTATTCCTGATGCACCTGCAGAAACAGGCCAGTGTCGCCAAGTTCAAAAGTAAAGAAGCGCTGATTGGTATTGTCGGTCTCGGCTATGTAGGCCTACCGTTGATGCTTCGTTACAACGCTATAGGCTTCCGTGTGCTGGGTATTGACATTGATAATGGCAAGGTCGTCAAGCTCAATGCAGGGGAAAGCTACATTGAGCATATTCCCTCCAGCAAAATTTTCGAAGCGCGCAAGAGTGGTTTTGAAGCAACTGTCGACTTTGCCCGTGCTGCAGAATGCGATGCTTTGATTCTCTGTGTCCCCACTCCGTTGAACAAGTATCGCGAACCGGACATGAGTTTCGTAATCAACACTACTGATGCGATCAAGCCATATCTTCGCGCCGGTCAGATTGTCTCGCTTGAAAGCACCACATATCCAGGGACTACAGAAGAAGAATTGCTTCCTCGTGTTCAGGAAGGTGGTCTGACTGTCGGTAAGGATATCTTTCTGGTGTATTCGCCAGAGCGCGAAGATCCGGGAAATCCTGATTTCGAGACGCGCACGATTCCTAAAGTCATTGGTGGGGACACTGCTGATTGCCTTGAAGTCGGCGTGGCTTTGTACGAACAGGCTATCGATAAGGTCGTGCAGGTAAGTTCAACAAAAGCCGCTGAGATGACCAAGTTGCTTGAAAATATTCATCGCGCTGTGAATATTGGTTTGGTTAATGAGATGAAAATCGTTGCTGACCGCATGGGTATCGATATCTTCGAGGTAGTGGATGCGGCAGCTACTAAGCCGTTTGGGTTCACTGCGTACTACCCCGGCCCAGGACTTGGCGGTCATTGTATTCCTATTGATCCGTTCTACCTCACCTGGAAGGCACGTGAATACGGTTTGCATACTCGGTTCATTGAGCTGTCCGGCGAGGTCAACCAGGCAATGCCAGAGTATGTGGTCTCCAAACTTGTAGATGGACTGAATGAGCATGGAAAGGCGTTGAAGGGTAGTAAGGTTTTGATCTTGGGGATTGCGTACAAGAAGAACGTTGATGATATGCGCGAATCTCCTTCGGTAGAAATCATGGAACTACTCGAAGAAAAAGGGTGCGTTGTTGCTTACAGCGATCCACACGTACCGGTTTTTCCAGTCATGAGAGAGCATCATTTCAAACTTAGCAGTGAAACGCTTAGTGCTGAAAATATTGAAAAATTTGATGCGGTAGTTCTAAGTACTGATCATGATAAGTTTGACTATGAATTGATCAAGGCTTCGGCACGTTTGATTGTTGATAGCCGTGGTAAATATCGAGCAATAGCCCCGAACATAATAAAAGCCTGATCTACTCAATTTGTAGTGATGCATCCGGCCAGAATTATTGATTTTGGTCGGAGGTTCGAACTTAAAGATGGAGCAGTTCTCTATGAAGAAATTTGCACTGATCGGCGCTGCCGGTTATATCGCACCACGTCATATGCGTGCGATTAAAGATACAGGAAACTTATTGGTTTCTGCCTATGATATCAACGATTCTGTTGGGATTATCGATAGCATTTCGCCTGATAGTGAGTTTTTTACCGAGTTTGAGCGCTTTCAAGAACATGCTTTTCGGCTGAGACGTGAATCGGCAATGGCTTTGGACTATGTTGCAATCTGCTCGCCGAATTATTTACATCATTCTCATATAGTTGCAGGTTTACGACTGGGTTGTGATGTTATTTGTGAAAAACCCTTGGTGCCAAGCTCTGAAGTTCTTGACGAGTTGGCGCTGGTTGAATTTGAAACCGGTCAGCGTGTTTATAATATTTTGCAGTTACGGCACCATCAAGCCATTCTCGATCTTAAGGAAAAAGTCGAAAAAGAAGACGGTGATGAGAAGTATGATGTGGAACTTACTTATATCACTTCTCGTGGAAAGTGGTATATGGAAAGTTGGAAGGGCGACCCTCGTAAGTCTTTTGGCGTTGCGACAAATATCGGTGTGCATTTCTATGATATGTTGCATTTTATTTTTGGAAGGTTGCAGCGAAATGATGTCCATTTTGTCAGTGAATATAAGGCGGCCGGTTACCTTGAGTACGAAAAGGCTCGAGTGCGTTGGTTTCTTTCAATTGACGCAGGCGACCTTCCGGAGTCGATAAAAGGTAAAAAAACAACTTATCGATCTATTACTGCGAACGGACAGGAAATAGAGTTTTCTGAAGGGTTTACAGATTTGCATACAAAAAGCTACCAGGAAATCTTGGCAGGCAGAGGTTATGGCATCGAAGACGCCAGGCATTGCGTGGAAACTGTAGAACATATTCGTCAGGCAGCCATTAGCATGCCAGCTGATGGTGAGGCTCATCCTTTCGTGCTAGCGCTGAGTAGTCAATAATTGCTGAACGGGGAGGTTGTTCGATGATTGACTCTGATTTAATAAAATTGGCTACTGGATTTGAATCCAACTCTCTGTGCTTTGATGGCGTCGGTGTGGCTGACTCTAAGGCGTTCGAATCAGTTCTTACCTTTATGGATGACAGCAAATATGTGTCTGTTGTTAATGCAAATGATAAGGTGAAAGCTGTTTTTGTTAGAGACGGTGAACAGTCCCTCTTGAGGGGGGATATTTGTGCATTAGTGGTTGATGACCCGAAGTGGTACTTTTTCACTCTTGTGAATTATCTCGCTCTAGTAAAGGTTAGGAGTGCTAGTGTGATCTCTGCTTTTGCAAGCATTCACGATTCGGCGACCATCGCGAGCATTGGTGTTATTGTTGAGGATGATGTGGTTATCGAGCCTGGCGTGATTGTCATGGAAGATGTCACGATTAAAAGAGGTGCTGTAATACGCGCGGGCGCTGTGCTAGGTGTTAATGGGTTTGAACACAAAAGAACCTCGAGAGGGATGCTTACAGTTGCTCATGATGGAGAGGTTATTGTTGAGGAGCGATCGGAGATCGGTCCGAATAATACTATTATCAAGGGGTTCAGTTACCGTAACACAGTGATAGGTGCCGATACTAAGCTGGATGCACTTGTCCATTATGCTCATGGTGTTCAGTCGGGTAAGCGTTGTTTGATTGCAGCTGCAGCTATGTTGGCGGGACATGTGACATTGGGCGATAACGTGTGGGTTGGGCCAAAAGCATCGATATCAAATCGTATTTCCATTGGCGATGGTGCGTTTGTGACCTTGGGGTCTGTAGTGGTCAGAGATGTTGGTGTCGGAGAAAAAGTAACCGGTAACTTTGCTGTGCCACACGCGAAGTTCATTCGAAACCTGAAGAAGAGCTTGAAAGAATGATGGAGTTTATTGATCTTAAAGCACAGCAAGTTATTTTGCGCAAAAAAATTGATGGCGCTGTCCAACGCGTTTTGGATCATGGTCAGTATATTTTAGGGCCGGAAGTTGCCGAGTTGGAAGAAAAGTTGGCTGCGTTTGTGGGCGCAAAATATTGCATCAGTGTTGCCAATGGCACCGACGCGTTGCAGATCGCTCAAATGGCTTTGGGCATTGGTCAGGGTGATGAGGTTATAACTCCGGGGTTTACCTATATTGCAACTGCAGAGACAGTCGCTTTACTAGGAGCGAAACCGGTATATGTGGATATCGATCCAAGGACGTACAACTTGGATCCTTCACAACTCGAGGCTGCAATTACTGCACGCACCAAGGCAATTATTCCCGTTTCGTTGTATGGGCAATGTGCAGACTATGACACCATTAACGCTATCGCGGCTCGTCATGGTATTCCAGTTATCGAAGATGCTGCACAGAGTTTTGGCGCAACATACAAGGGGCGTAAGTCCTGTAATTTGACAACGATAGGTTGTGCCAGCTTCTTCCCAAGTAAGCCCTTGGGTTGCTATGGCGATGGTGGTGCTCTATTTACCAATGATGCTGAGTTGGCAAAAATTATCCGGCAGGTGGCTAGGCATGGTCAGGAGCGCCGGTATCATCATATTCGAGTGGGTGTAAATAGCCGCTTAGATACTCTCCAGGCCGCAATTTTATTACCGAAGCTTGAAATATTTCAAGCTGAAGTTGAGCAGCGCCAGGCAATCGCAGAGTGTTACTCTAGTACGCTATCAGAAGTTGGTGTTCTCACATCACCTTACATTGAACCTTATAATGTTTCTGTTTTTGCCCAGTATACGATCCGGGTAGCTGATCGCTCTATCATTCAATCCAGTCTCAAGGACTCGGGTATTCCAACAGTTGTTCACTACCCGGTTCCACTTAATAAGCAACCGGCTGTGGGCGATGCTACCGTTCATTTACCAGTTGGTGATCGAGTGGCCGAAGAGGTGCTTAGTTTACCCATGCACCCTTATTTGAGTGTTGAAGACGTATCTCGGGTAGCTAACGCTTTAATGACCGCGTTGGAGTCTGTCAAGTGAGTTTGTTGGGAGCTACAGATTTCGCTTTTTTGAATTTTTTGGATTCAAGAAATTGAGCCCCAAGTTGACCTTGTCAAGGTATTGGCGCGATATAGTTCTACAGGCGTCAGGTAATAGTGTGGCTCAGGTAATAGGACTGTTGGGTATTCCTATTTTGGCTCGCCTATATCACCCGCAAGACTTTGCATTACAGGGTATATTTTTGCAAGTGGTTATGTTTTTAGCAGGAATAATGACTTGGCGATACGAGTACTTCTTTCAGCTGTTAAGTGATTCATATCAAGCAAGATTGTTATTTATCTGGATTATAAAGCTTGGGCTTTTTACCGGCACTTTGCTTACAGTTATTGCTTACCTGTTCGGTAAAGATATAGCTACCCTTTTTGGTGCGGAGGGGCTGGGAGGGTATTTGCTTCTTGCACCTCTCACTGCTTTTTCTATCTCTATAGCATTGGGTTTGCAGCATAATGTTCAGCGAGAAGGGCGATTCAAGGACTCTTCTGCTTCAGAGGTTGTTGGAAAGGTTTCTTATGTAGGTTCGGGTTTGTTGTTTTTTCCGCTTGGTGCGATAGGGCTGGTGGTGACTAGTCTTTTCAGTGCTTTGGGGAAGATCTGCTATTTGAGAAAGCGGTTGTTCGAATTGCTTTCTGTTGAAGCTTGCAAGAAAAGTGATCAGGGACACCCTCGTGCTCTTCATTCCAAGGGTGCTAATGCAATGGTGTTGTCACATGTATTCTCCACGGTCAGCGGGGCAGCTCCAATATTTTTTATATCTTATCAGTATGGAGTTCAAACGCTGGGCCAATTCACCATGGTTATGGCCACTATATTTTTACCCTCGGGCTTATTAGGTCTGGCAATAGGGCAAGTATTCTATCAGCGTGCAGCTCAAAATTTTCAAGAAGGTAAGGATATACGATTTTTGTGGTGGGAGACGGTAAGTCGATTGTTGTTGTTTGGTTTTCCGATCTATGCGGTGGCTGTGGTGTTTTCTGGTTATATATACCCTCTGGTACTGGGGGCGCAGTGGGAAAGTGCAGGGCAGTATGCAAGGGTGTTTTCTGTGGCTGCATTCTTTTCATTTATAAGTACTCCGCTGGATCGCGTTAGTCTCATACTCAGGATAAATATATACCTCCCCCTGATACATTTGTTTCGTATGGTCACGACGGGCGTTGTTATGGGGCTAGCGGTTTTTCATGAGTATTCGTTTTTTGAGTATTTGATCGGTCTCACCTGTCAAATGTCTGTTTTGTATTTTTTGGATATGGCATGTGGTAAGTTTTTCCTCAATAAGAAGCAGCAAGCCTATGAAGGTTGAACGGTTGTTATTTGTTATTTCGGTGTTGGTGTACGCATCTTCTATGCTATTTGCGTATGTTGAATGCTTGTATCCTGTTTGGGGTTATTACGGTTTTACATACGCTGAGCCTGAGATTTACGAGATTATTGTGGGCTTGGCGCTTATTATTATTACGGCATCTTTTCTGCCCTTAAAGATGAGAACGCCCGGGGCTGTGATTGTTTTGATCTTGCACTGTGTGGTGTTTGTGCCGGCGGTAGTTATTTGTCTGTTGGTCACTGAGGGTGGATTTTATCGTTACAGTTCTATTCTGTTTGCCCTTACAGGGGCATTTGTTTTACTTTCATTGGTGGCGCGTCATAAGGCGCAGGGCAATAATGTCAAGGTTTCCATATCGGTTTTTGGTAGATATTTTATTCTGCTGGGTTGGTGTCTGCTGGCGTTCGTTTTGATTTATGAATATCACGGATCGATGAATTTTGTAATGCTCGAAAATGTTTATGATCAGCGGAGTGAGACCAGCAGTGTTGGAGGGGGGATTTCTTATGTAAAAACATATTTTTCAAACGTATTTACTCCGATAGTTTTTGCTCTGGGAATTTGTACGAGAAGGCCGCTGTATTTTGCATTAGGGTTTTCGGGGTTCTTGCTGATGTACATGATTACTGCGGAGCGTACGATATTCTTGATGCCTTTCCTTATAATAGCGTTTGCTTTTATGTTGATGAAACGTAATGGTTTTGCTCGCAATTCTGCATTTGTTTACATCGGTTTGGCTGTATTTATTTTTTTTACATCTGCACTTTACTCCGAAAGTAGCATTGCTTCGCTGCTGGCTATTTATTTCTTGTTTAGAACATTGGCTCTTCCAGGGCTGTCTATTAGCTTGTATGAGAATCTTTTTGGTGGATATGGCTATACCTATTGGAGTCATGTCAAGGGAGTCGGGAGTTTTGTGGATGTACCGAAATACTTTCTATCTGATGAAGCGTGGCCTCAGCTTGGTGTTCTTGTAGGAAAGTATATATATAATACGTCTGTAAATAATTATAATGCTAACTTGTTCTCGGGAGATGGTGTTGCGGCCGCCGGAGCAGTTGGCGTTATGTGTATAGCTGTGATGTTGGCATTATGGATATATATGTTGAATAAACTCGCGGCTCGATGGGATAGTCGATTTTCTATTTTGATAACGTTGCCGTTAGCTATAGTTTTAACCAATGGACATTTTTTTACGATGTTACTTTCCTTTGGGGGGGGTATTTATTATTTTGTTTTTCAAGTTTTTCTCTGGCGCAAAAAACAGAGAGGTGTAAGGTGAGAATTCTACTAGTTGATGTTAATTATCAGCATTCAAGCACTGGAAAAATTGTTCATGATTTGAAGGTTGGGCTTCAAAAGAAAGGGCATGATGTTCTGGTTTGCTTCGGACGGGGCGTAGAAAGTGATGCTTCAGATGTAGAAAAAATTGCATCTAATGTGGAGGTGATCACACATGCCGGCTTGGCTCGGCTAACGGGGTTGGTAGGATGCTTTTCTCCTTTTGCAACTAGAAAACTTATTGAAATGGTGGAGGATTTTTCCCCAGATGTTGTTCATTTACACGAGCTGCATGGTTACTACGTAAATATCATTGACTTTGTAGGCTACTTGAAGGCAAGGCGTATAAAAGTTGTGTGGACTTTTCATTGTGAGTTCATGTACACAGGACGCTGCGGGTATGCGAATGATTGTGAACGTTGGAAAACGACCTGCCATAACTGTCCTCAGTTAAGAGAGTACCCTAAGAGTTTGATTTTTGATTTTTCTAAGAAAATGCAAGATGAAAAAAAAGAGCTTTTTGTAGGGTTCGATAATATCGCCATTGTTACCCCTTCTGCTTGGTTGGCTGACAGGGTTTCGCAATCTTTTTTAAAAGAGAAGCGTGTTGAAGTTATCTATAATGGTATCGATACGGAGCTATTTTGCATAAAAGATTATGGATTTTTGAAAGTACGACATGGCTTGAAGGACGAAGTGGTGTTATTGGCGGTAGCTCCTGACCTCATGTCCGAGAGAAAAGGCGGGCGCTGGCTTGTTGAGCTGGCGAGTTTCTTTGTGGGGCAGCCAGTCAAATTTATCTTGATTGGTGTTAGCGATCTTACTCAATCTTTTGGGGAGAATGTAATAGCGCTTCCCCTGTTGACGGACCAGGCCGAGTTAGCTGCCTATTACTCGATGGCTGCTTTGACGTTATTGCCAAGTAAGAAAGAAACCTTTTCTCTTGTCACTGTTGAAAGTCTGGCATGCGGAACTCCAGTTTTAGGGTTTGATTCGGGAGCTCCAGTTGAGGTCGCACCCGAAGGGTATGGCCATTTTGTTGAATATGCTGATATGGCTGCTCTTAAAAAATCTCTTTCTGAGTTTTTGGACGGTTCTTATTCATTTCGTAATGCTCAGGAGTGTGTAAAGTTTTCGTCGAGCCGATACAGTAAGGAAAAAATGTTTGAGTCATATCTGACGCTCTATGCCGATGAGTATATTGTCGAGGAAGCAGTATGATAGTTTTGCATGTTTGCTTGGCTTCGCATTATACCGAAGGCATGACATACCAAGATAATTTGCTACCCTTACAAAGTGCACTGGATGGTCATAAGGTCGTCGTGGTAAGTGACTGCTTTGAATATAAAAGTGGAGAGTTGGTGCCTACGGAGGAAGAGGATCGTATTCTTGATAGCGGTATTCGTTTGGTGCGAATGAAGTATGTCCGGATTTTGAACAGCTTTTTATCATCTAAAGTTCGTAAAGTCAGTGGGTTGTACATGTTCATCGAAAGTGTTCGCCCTGATGTAATACTGTTCCATGGCGTGGCCGGTTGGGAGATGTTGACAGTCGCAAAGTATAAAAAAAATACTTCAGGCGTGCGATTATATATAGATAGTCATGAAGATTTTCATAACTCTGGGAAAAATTGGGTTTCTCGATTTTTTCAGTATCGTATATTTAATCGATTGATAGTTTGGTGTGTCAAACCATTTGTTGATAAATTTCTTTATCTTTCTTACGAGTCGAGTCATTTTTTGCAGGCAATGTACGGTCTGCGAGAGCCTGAGCTTGAGTTTTACCCGTTGGGTGGTCAGGTCATTACCTATGAGGAGAAAAAAAAATTCTCCAAGGAAATCAGAGAGAGGCACCTTCTTTCTGAGGAAGATATAATAATTGTCCACTCCGGAAAGTTAGAACCCGGCAAGCGAACAGAGCATATTATTCATGCTTTTTCGTCTGTTGCAGCAGACCGCTTGAAGCTTTTGATCGTTGGCTCGATCCCTTCCGACCAGTTGGCAACACTGCGTCCGTTGATTGATGCGGATCCGCGGATAGTCTTCGCGGGGTGGAAACCTGCTGAAGAGCTCATAAAGTATTTGAGCTCAGCTAATCTCTATTTTCAGCCGGGCACACAATCGGCAACCATGCAAAATGCGATTTGCTGTGGTGCACCGGTGGCGCTTTATCCTTACCCAAGTCACGAGCCTTATGTGAAGGGAAACGGTTTTTGGGTAAAGGAAACTGCTGATTTTATAACGGTTTTTGAGCGGATAGCAGCTAACCCAGCATTGCTGAATGATATGAGTGAGTGCTCTTTCGAGCTTGCCCGATCCTTGTTGGATTATAAAATTCTTGCAGCACGCCTGTATATTTAAGGTGTGATTCTTGATGGAAGGGAAAATTATGTATCAAATTTGTTCCAGTTGCATCATGGATACCAGTGATCCTCACATTAAATTTGATGATTCAGGTGTGTGTGAGTACTGCAATAACTACCAGACTAGTATTTTGCCTAACTGGCACACGGATCAGCGCGGAGAAGCCGAATTGATGGCTTTGGCCGAGAAGATCAAAACTCATGGTCATGGTAAGGATTTCGATTGCATCATTGGTCTGAGCGGGGGGTTGGACAGCTCCTATGCGGCCTATGTCGCCAAGGTAAAGATGGGCCTGCGGCCGTTACTCTTTCACGTTGATGCCGGTTGGAACACTGATCAGGCTGTGGGCAATATCGAAAAGCTAGTCGATGGGCTGGGACTTGATTTGTACACGGATGTGATCAACTGGGAGGAGATGAAGGATCTGCAAGTGTCTTTTCTCCGCTCGCAGATCGCTGACCAGGACCTGCCACAGGATGCGGCTTTTTTCTCGGGTCTTTATAAATTTGCGCGTGAGCACCGAATCAAGTATGTGCTGACCGGGGCGAATTTTTCTACGGAATGTTGTCGTGAGCCCGAAGAGTGGGGCGGTTATCCTGGAGTCGATAAAACTCTATTCAAAGACATTCACGGACGTTTCGGCAAGCGCAAGCTCAATAGCTTCCCGTTAACCGATATTTTAATCTACAAGATTTTGTATCAACGGATCCTGGGTATGCAGATTGTCAAACCTCTAAATCTCGTTCCTTACATCAAAAAGGATGCCGAGGCGACCCTGGAGCAGCTATATGGTTGGAAGAAATTCCAGCACAAACACCATGAGTCTCGTTTTACCCGCTTTTACGAAGACTATTGGATGCCTCGTAAATTTGGTTACGAGAAGCGACGAGCTCACTTCTCCAGCTTGATCATGACAGGTCAGCTGACTCGCGAAGATGCCTTGGAGAGAATTTCCAGGTCCGAACTGGATGAACAGTTTCTCAAGGGCGAGTTTGAGTATGTGGCGAACAAGCTTGATCTTTCCGTGGAGCAGCTCCAGGAAATTTTCGACGGTGAAAATAAAACCTACCGTGACTACCGCAACAAGCGCTTCCTCATTGGTGTCGGTTCGCGTGTAATGAGCGCCCTGGGATTGGAGAGAAGGCTGTTCAGATGATCACTATCATCGATTACGGATTAGGTAATATTCAGGCATTTGTCAATGTCTACAAGCGCCTGAATATCTCAGTGACGATTGCAAAGCAGCCAGCGGACCTTGAAGGTGCGACGCGGTTGATCCTCCCCGGCGTTGGTGCTTTCGATCATGCGATGGAGCGTCTCGACGCTTCGGGCATGCGTTCGACTCTTGAAAGGTTGGTGCGAGAGCAAGGTGTTCCGGTTCTTGGGATTTGTGTTGGAATGCAGATACTTGCGTCTGCCAGTGATGAAGGTCTGCTGCCGGGGCTTGGCTGGGTCAAGGGCCGAGTGAAGGCATTTGCGGATGTACCCGAGCTCAAGGGAATTCCTTTGCCGCATATGGGCTGGAACGATGTACGACCTTGGCCGGATGTACCGCTTTTTAAAGGCCTGGAAGAGGATGCAAGATTCTACTTTCTGCACTCTTTCTTTTTTGATTGTGAAGGGGGGGCAGGTAGTATTGCCTCTGCGTCCTATGGTCAGGACTTTGTCTGTGCTGTCGCCGAAGGTAATGTGTTTGGCGTGCAGTTCCATCCCGAAAAGAGCCATCACTTTGGGGCGGCCCTTTTGAAAAACTTCGCGGAACTTTGAGATGCTCAGGCCGAGAATCATTCCATGCTTGTTGATTCAGGATGGCGGGCTGGTGAAAACCGTCCGCTTCAAGGACCCCAAGTACGTAGGGGACCCGATCAATGCAGTGAAAATCTTTAATGAAAAAGAGGCCGATGAGCTGATTGTGTTGGACATTGACGCCTCGGTAAAAGGCGTTGAGCCCAATTACAAGCAAATCGCCAATCTGGCTGCTGAATGCCGCATGCCTCTTTGCTACGGTGGTGGTATCCGCACGGCTGAGCAGGCTAAAAAAATCATCAGCCTGGGGGTAGAAAAAGTCGCGATCAGCTCTGCAGCGCTAGATGACCCGATGCTGATTACCAGGATTGCCGAAGAGATCGGCCGCCAGAGTGTCGTTGTGGTCCTTGATCACAAGCCGCGCATGCTTAGCAAAAGTCAGGATGTCTGGACCCATAACGGCACGCGTAATACCAAGCGCGGTGTTCTGGAAGTCGCGCTAGAACTGCAGCAGTTGGGTGCCGGTGAGGTTGTTATCAACGCCATCGAAAATGACGGGCGGATGAAGGGGTATGATCTCACCCTGGCTGCAAAGCTTCGGGAAACGGTCAATATACCGATTACTGTTCTAGGCGGTGGCGGTTCTCTTGAAGACATGCACAGCGTCGTCGCCAAATGCGGCGTGGTCGGTGTGGCTGCTGGTAGCTTCTTCGTTTTCAAAGGCCCTTATAGAGCTGTTCTCATCAGTTATCCGAGCGATCAGCAGAAGGCTGATGTCGTCTACTCAGCCTTGCAATCGAGCTGATACTAGCTTGCATCAGATTCAGGACTCATTATGTTCAGTGGAAAAAAACTTCTCATTTCTGGCGGCACGGGTTCCTTTGGCAACGCGGTACTCAAGCGCTTTCTTGATACGGATATTGCTGAAATTCGGATATTCAGCCGTGACGAGAAAAAGCAAGATGACATGCGCAAGCGCTATGTCAACAGCAAGCTGAAATTCTATATCGGTGACGTACGAGATTATCAGAGCATCCTCAACGCGACCCGGGGGGTGGACTATATCTTTCACGCGGCGGCATTAAAGCAGGTTCCCTCTTGCGAGTTCCATCCGATGGAAGCAGTGAAGACGAATGTCATCGGCACCGATAATGTTCTCGAAGCAGCCATTCAGAATGGGGTTCGGCGGGTCGTCTGCCTGAGCACCGATAAGGCGGTTTATCCCATTAATGCAATGGGGATTTCAAAAGCTATGATGGAGAAAGTCATGGTCGCGAAGTCCCGTAATGTCGATGATACGAAAACAGTTATCTGTGGCACTCGTTATGGAAACGTCATGGCTTCCCGTGGCTCGGTGATTCCATTGTTCATTGAGCAGATCCGGGCGGGAATACCGCTGTCGATCACCGATCCGAACATGACGCGTTTTATGATGACCCTGGCCGATGCTGTTGATCTGGTATTGCATGCGTTCGAGCATGGCAACAACGGCGATCTGTTTGTTCAGAAGGCCCCGGCGGCAACTGTAGAGACGCTTGCACAAGCCTTAACCCAGCTGGTCGGGAAGCCTGAGCATCCGATTCAGATTATTGGTACTCGGCACGGTGAGAAATTGTATGAAGCCCTGTTGAGTCGCGAAGAAATGGCTTGCACTGAGGACATGGGGGAGTACTTCCGTGTTCCACCTGATCTTCGAGACCTGAATTACAGCAAATTTGTCGAGCAAGGTGAGGAAAAAATCTCCCGGATGGAAGATTATAATTCCCATAACACCGAACGTCTTGATGTCGTGGGCATGCAAAAATTGTTACTTAAGCTGGATTTTATCCGAGCTATCCAGCGTGGCGAACATGCTACGCCAGAGGAGTGAAGATGAAGGTCCTGATTACCGGTATAAACGGCTTTATCGGCAAGAATCTTGAGACCCATTTGCGTGAGCGCAGTGACATCGAGATTTTGCGTTTCGGCCGAAACGACGCCAGTGCATTGCTTAAGACGCTGGTTGCTGACGCTGATTGTGTCGTCCATCTGGCTGGGGTAAATCGTCCTCAGGATCCAGCAGAGTTCAAGAGTGGCAATAGTGATCTCACGCAGTTGCTCTGTGACGCCGTAGCTGCTAGCGGGCGCAAGCTATCAGTTATATATACATCGTCTACGCAGGCCGACTGCGACAATCCTTACGGCGTCAGCAAGCTAGCAGCAGAGCAGGCACTCAATGATCTGGCAGACAAGCACGCGATTGATCTGCATGTTTTTCGCCTTCCCAATGTTTTTGGGAAGTGGGCCAGGCCGAACTATAATTCGGCGGTAGCGACGTTCTGCCATAATATTTCACGTGGTTTACCCATCAGTGTTCATGATGAGCAGGCAGCGATCAAGCTGGTCTATGTCGATGATGTGATACGGCATTTCATCGACATTCTGGACGGTCGCGCCGCTCCAGACCGTCATGCACAGGTTCAACCTGTGTACTCCACGACCGTCGGTGCTGTAGCGGAGAAAATACAAGCGTTCCGTGACAGTCGCTCGACACTGATCAGTGAGGCTGTTGGAACAGGCTTGACCAGAGCGCTGTACTCGACTTATCTCAGTTACCTGCCCCCAGAGTCTTTTACCTACGAGGTTCCCAAGTATGGCGACCCTCGTGGCGTATTTGTGGAAATGCTGAAGACCCCCACTGCAGGTCAGTTTTCCTATTTTACCGCTCACCCTGGGATTACTCGTGGTGGTCATTATCATCACACCAAGACTGAAAAGTTTCTTGTCATCAAGGGCCACGCTCGCTTTCGCTTTCGTCAGATCATTTCGGGCGAATTTTACGAACTGCAAACTACAGGTGAGCAGCCGGTGATTGTAGAAACTGTCCCCGGCTGGACACACGACATCACCAATGTCGGCAGCGACGAAATGATTGTGATGCTGTGGGCCAATGAGATTTTTGATCGCGAACATCCGGATACCTTCGCGTTGCCACTGAGCCCTTGAGGCTGATCGATTAGGTAGAGGATTGTGATGAAGAAGTTGAAAGTAGTGACTGTTGTTGGGACACGTCCTGAAATTATTCGCCTGTCACGTGTCATTTCGGCACTGGACGAGCACTGTGATCATGTCTTGGTACACACAGGTCAGAATTATGATTACGAACTGAATGAGATTTTCTTTCAGGATCTTGGTATTCGTAAGCCGGATCACTTTCTGAGTGCTGCCGGCACGACGGGCGCAGAAACGATAGGGAATGTCATCATTTCGGTCGACCGTGTACTAGCAGAAATTATGCCGGACGCGCTACTGGTCCTGGGTGATACCAACAGCTGTATGGCTGTCATTCCAGCTAAGCGTCGCAAGATCCCAACCTTTCACATGGAGGCTGGTAACCGATGTTTCGACATGCGTGTGCCCGAAGAAATCAACCGACGTATTGTGGATCACACAGCAGATATTAATTTGACCTACAGCACCATCGCGCGTGACTACCTGCTACGTGAAGGGTTGTCGCCAGATAGGGTTATCAAGACCGGCAGCCCGATGTTTGAAGTGCTTAACTACTACCGTGAGCGCATCGACTCGTCGGATGTGCTAGAGCGACTCGGGCTTGAGAAGAGCAAGTTTTTTGTCGTCAGTGCGCACCGTGAAGAGAATATTGACTCCGATACTAATTTTGGCAAGCTCGTCCAAGTGCTGAATACAGTCGCGGCACACTATGACTATCCGGTAATTGTCTCCACTCATCCACGGACACAGAAACGTGTCGATGCCATGGGGATAAAGTTTCACAAGAACGTTCGCCTGCTAAAACCGCTTGGTTTCATGGACTACAACAAGTTGCAGCTTGAGTCAAAAGCGGTACTTTCTGATAGTGGTACAATCAATGAAGAATCCTCAATTCTCAATTTCCCTGCATTGAATATTCGGGAGGCGCATGAGCGCCCAGAGGGCATGGAAGAAGCCGCTGTGATGATGGTTGGCCTTGAAGTCGAGCGAGTGATGCAAGCCCTGCAGGTGCTGGATGGTCAAAGCCGAGGTGAAATACGCAGTTTGAGGCTGGTGGCAGACTACAGTATGCCCAATGTGGCCGATAAGGTAGTGAGGATTGTTCACAGCTATCTTGACTATGTAAACCGAGTAGTTTGGAAAAAATACTGAGTTGAGCTGTGGGAATGACTGAAAGTAAATTAAGGATTTTAGTGGTTACTCAGTATTTCTGGCCTGAGAATATGCGGATCAATGATTTGGTTCGCGATTTTTCGGAAAAAGGTCATGAGGTAACTGTCTTGACGGGATGGCCAAACTATCCTGAAGGTAAGGTTTTCTCTGAGTATAAAACCAATCCTGAGGGCTTCAAGAGTTACTTCGGTGCACGTATAGTCCGAGTTCCGCTGGTCTCACGTGGCAAAAGAAGTATCAGTTTGATACTGAACTATCTTTCTTTTTTTATCAGCGCTTCCACATTAGGTGCTGTGACGCTTCGTAAAAAAAAATTCGATGCTGTTTTCGTGTATGCGGTATCTCCAATTATGGCTGCGATTCCTGCGGTTTTAATTGGGTGCATGAAAAGGGTTCCGGTTTATATCTGGATTCTTGACCTTTGGCCGGAAACCCTTCGAGCTGTCGGTGTGCTCCGACATCCCACTATGTTGGCTATGGTTGGGAGAGTAGTCTCATGGATCTATAATCGTGCCGATTACTTGCTCTTACAGTCCAAAGGCTTTTCAAATAATGTAAAGCAATATTGCACCAAAGAAATTTCTCCAGAACGATTGGTTTATTTTCCGAGTTGGGCGGAAGATGATTTCTCAGACTCCCCAGTAAAATCATCAAATTTGCTTGAGCGCGATGATACTACCTTCACTGTCGTGTTTGCCGGAAACCTGGGTGACGCACAAGACCTGCCTGCAGTTTTGGATGCTGCGGAGTCATTGAAGGATAGCGCTTCGGTACGCTGGGTGATTGTGGGTGACGGGCGCATGAGTAAATGGTTGGGCGAACAAGTTGAATTAAGAGGTTTGAAAAATGTGCTGCTGTTGGGTCGACATCCGCTAAGCGCCATGCCCGAAATCTTTGCCTGTGCCGATGCATTACTGGTTTCGCTAAAAACCAACGATGTGTTCGAGAAAACGGTTCCCGGAAAAGTCCAGGCCTATTTGGCGTCGAGCAAACCAGTCCTAGGGATGATCAATGGTGAGGCCGCGAGAATAATTGAAGAGTCTGGTTGCGGTTTCTCTTGTCCCTCAGGCGATGCTCAAGGGCTTGCGCAAATTACCCTGAGATTGGCAACGACTGATTCTGCTCAACGTGAAACGATGGGCCAAGCTGGTCGTTCGTATTATTTGAGTCATTTTTCTAAAGTTACTCTTTTGGAGCGTTTGGAAGTGCTGTTCCGCGCAGGGACTTTACGAAAGGATATCAAGTAATGCCGAAATCCGTGTTTCTAACCGGTGCAACCGGTTTCGTTGGCGGAGCGACTCTTAGCCGTTTGGTCGCCAAAAACTACACTGTCATTGCCGCTTTACGTAAAGGGGCGAATGTACTTGGAAATCATGTTGCGAAGATCCACGTGGACAACATTGATGGAGCTACTGACTGGCAGAAGAGTCTTGTCGGTGTGGACGTTGTCATACATTCGGCTGCTCGTGTTCATGTAATGAATGATGCTGAAGCTGATCCCTTGGCTGCATTTCGACGGGTCAATGTGGAGGGCACGCTGAATCTGGCACGTCATGCCGCCGCTGCCGGCGTCCGACGTTTTATCTTTATCAGTTCGATCAAGGTAAACGGAGAAGGTACCCTACGAAATACTGCCTATTCGCCGGAGGATACTCCTGCCCCGGCGGATCCCTATGGAATCTCCAAGATGGAGGCCGAGCAAGGGCTTCGTATGCTCGCAGCTGAAACCGGGATGGAGGTTGTTATTATCCGGCCAGTGTTAGTTTATGGCCCCGGGGTGAAAGCTAATTTTCGGAATATGATGCAGTGGCTTGATAAAGGTGTTCCCCTGCCTTTTGGATTAATTCATAACAGCCGCAGTCTTGTCGCCCTGGATAATCTGGTGGATTTGATCCTCACTTGCATCAATCACCCGGCGGCTGCCAATCAGATCTTTCTGGTCAGTGATGGCGAAGATCTTTCTACAACGCAATTACTGCGAAAAATGGCATTTGCTCTTGGACGGCCGGCGCGTCTTTTGCCAATACCTTCCTGGGTGTTAGGCGGTGGAGCGACATTGTTGGGCAGAAAGGCTCTATCAAATCGGTTGTGCGGGTCGTTGCGGGTTGATATCAGTAAAACACGCTCCCTGCTTGGTTGGTCTCCACCGATCTCTGTGGATGACGCGCTGAAGGCTACTGCACAATATTTTCGAGAAAGTAAAATATAATGATCTATTGGTGGTTGATTCCGGCGGTGGCCGGTGTTTCGTTGATACTGACTGCGGTATTGCGACGTTATGCCCTGGCCCGCAGCATTGTTGATATTCCGAACTCTCGAAGCTCTCATTCGATACCCACTCCTCGAGGTGGGGGAGTCGCAATTGTCCTCGCATTTTTGTTGGTACTGCCAGTTTTGGCTTGGGCGCAGTTGGTACCTACAGCAACGCTGATCGCCATAGGCGGTGCTGGTGCGCTGGTAGCCGTGATCGGATTTATGGACGATCACGGTCATATTGCTGCTCGTTGGCGTTTGCTTGGGCATTTTTGCGCTGCGGTTTGGGCGTTGTTCTGGTTGGGCGGTTTGCCTGCTATAACTTTGTTCGGAGTCAGTCTGGATTTAGGTTGGTTGGGTTATGTATTGGCCGCCTTGTACCTTGTCTGGATGCTCAATTTGTACAACTTCATGGACGGAATCGATGGCATCGCTAGCGTGGAGGCGATGTCAGCATGCTTAGGCGCTTGTCTGCTCTATTGGCTTAGTGGTTTCGATAGTCAGATTTGGGCTCCGCTGATACTGGCTATGGCGGTAGGCGGGTTTCTTTTCTGGAACTTCCCACCTGCACGCATTTTCATGGGTGATGCGGGGAGCGGTTTTTTGGGGATGGTGCTTGGAGTTGTATCCATTCAGGCCGCCTGGACCTCGCCACAATTACTCTGGGTTTGGCTGATACTTTTAGGAGTATTCGTTGTGGATGCGACGTTCACCCTGATCCGGCGTCTGATACGCGGTGACAAGGTTTACGAAGCTCATCGCAGTCACGCGTATCAGTTTGCGTCACGAAGATATCGCAAGCACCTGCCCGTCACTCTGGCGGTCGGCGTAATTAATATTGGCTGGTTATGGCCCATCGCGTTTTGCGTTACCTATTTCGGGCTGGATGGTGCGCTGAGTTTGATTATCGCGTACATCCCTCTGATAATTCTTGCTGTAAAATTTCATGCAGGTGAAATTGAGAAAAACCAGGCGCTCGGTAGCTGATATTTTTTCTTGAGATGATGCGTGCGCCATGAGACGTACACCAGTCAAATATGTCAATAGGGGAGCGTTCGAGGTGTCTGACGGAGTTATGAATAAGTTACGCACACTATTGCTAGATTTACCGCGACGCCAGAAACGACTTCTTCAAGTTTCGGCCGACATTTTGCTGGTATGGGTGGCGCTATTGCTGGCGTTTGCCGTTCGTCTCGGCATCGACGAAATGGTAAACCCTATCAGCAATCATTTCTGGCTTTTCTTAGCGGCGCCTATTGTTGCTATCCCGTTGTTCATTCGTTTTGGTATGTACCGTGCGGTGATGCGCTACTTTGGAAACGATGCCCTGATAGCAATCATCAAGGCGGTCAGCTTGTCATCACTGGTACTTGGGGTTGTCGTCTATTGGTACAGTAATCACCAGAATGTCGTTCCTCGTTCGATCATTTTCAACTATTGGTGGTTGAGCCTGATCATGATCGGGGGATTGCGCTTGGCCATGCGCCAGTACTTTTTGGGGGACTGGTTCAGTGCTGCGCAGCACGTTCCATTCACAAATAGGGAGGACGGTTTACCGAAAGTCGCTATTTATGGCGCAGGCGCTGCGGGTAATCAACTCGTTGCTGCCTTGCGGATGGGGCGGGTCATGCGCCCGGTTGCTTTTATCGACGATGATAGTGGAATTGCCGGCAGGGTCATTTCCGGTTTGCAGGTGTATAAGCCCAAACACATTCAGCAGATGATCGACAATACCGGCGCTCAGGAAATTCTCCTTGCCATTCCGTCATCCAACCGTGGTCGTCGTCGCGAAATCCTTGGCTTTCTCGAAGGTTTCCCACTACACGTCCGAAGCGTCCCAGGTTTCATGGACTTGGCCAGTGGCCGGGTCAAGGTCGACGACATTCAGGAAGTAGACATTGCTGATTTGCTTGGTCGTGATACGGTCCCTGCCCAGGGTGATTTGCTCGAGCATTGCATCAAGGGGCAGTCCGTGTTGGTTACGGGAGCTGGAGGATCTATCGGGTCTGAACTCTGCCGCCAGATCCTGACATTACGTCCCACTACGCTTTTACTGTTTGAACACAGTGAGTTCAATCTCTACAACATCTTGTCTGAACTGGAGCAACGAGTTGCTCGAGAGTCCTTGTCGACTCGCCTTTTGCCGATTCTTGGTTCTGTACGGAACCAAGATAAGTTGCTGGATGTTATGAAGTCCTGGCATGTGGACACGGTATATCACGCTGCAGCGTACAAGCATGTGCCAATGGTTGAGCACAACATTGCCGAAGGCGTGCTCAATAATGTGATCGGCACGCTTAATACGGCTCAAGCGGCGCTTCAGGCAGGTGTCGCCAACTTTGTATTGATCTCGACTGATAAGGCCGTACGTCCGACTAATGTAATGGGCAGCACCAAGCGTCTTGCCGAGTTGACGTTGCAGGCTCTCAGTCGAGAGTTGGCGCCAGTACTGTTCGGTGAAACGACTAATGTTTCACGTGTGAACAAGACGCGCTTCACGATGGTGCGGTTCGGTAACGTGCTGGGCTCGTCCGGCTCGGTCATTCCGTTGTTTCACAAGCAGATCAAGTCGGGTGGTCCTCTGACAGTAACCCACCCAAAGATCACTCGGTATTTCATGACCATTCCCGAAGCTGCGCAGTTGGTCATCCAAGCGGGTTCCATGGGGCAGGGAGGGGATGTTTTTGTCTTGGACATGGGGGAACCAGTGAGGATTGTCGAGCTTGCCGAGAAGATGATTCATTTGTCCGGCTTGAGTGTTCGTTCGGAAAAAAACCTGCATGGCGACATTTCTATTGAGTTCACTGGTCTGCGCCCGGGTGAAAAGCTTTACGAAGAGTTGCTGATCGGTGACAACGTGGCAGCCACACAGCACCCCATGATCATGAGTGCCAACGAGGACTACCTGTCTTGGGATGTATTGAAGATCAAACTGACCGAGTTGCTCAGCGCGGTTGATCAGGACGACTATGCACGTGTTCGGCAGTTGCTGCGTGACACCGTCAGCGGCTACACCCCCGATGGCGATATTGTCGACTGGATTTACCAGCAGCGTCGCCTCGAACCCTGAGCTTACACACGTTGTAACCCAGTCACTTTTGACTTGCCCGTGGCACCGCCTAGGTTTGGAGAGCAGCTTTGGAAAAGTTGCTCTCCCTAATCGATGTCATGGAGTGTCACTTATGCGTATCGCTTATTTCCCCTCTCTGGTCTTCGCTCTGATGGCCAGCCTTTCCTCCATTACCTACGCAGCACCTGCGGTCAATGCCGAGACCAAGACTTCGGCAGTGGCGCAGGTGGTCTCTTCGGAGCAGGCAGGCAAGATCGATCTGAACACTGCCGATGCGGCGGCCTTGCAGCGTGAGCTGTCCGGCATTGGTGCGGTCAAGGCGCAGGCGATCGTTAAGTATCGTGAAAGCAATGGACCTTTTGCCTCGGTAGACGAACTGCTCGAGGTCAAGGGAATCGGCAAGGCGATTCTGGAAAGCAACCGGGAAAAGTTGAAGGTCAACTGACGCTTCAATTCATGCACAAGGCCGATCATTGATCGGCCTTGTGTTTTTCGGGCCCATAGTGCGCAAAGCACCATAAGCAGGATTGCGCCATTCAATGTTGTCTATCGTCTCGATAGAATTATGATCGTAATATTTTATTAAATTATGACTATAATCAAACCGCTTCCCAAGCAGCGTATCAATTCCTTGTCTTTCCCTTCTCAAGCACTTTTCTGGAGAGCCGTCATGAATTCGATTTCCCCCAAGGGGCTGGCACTTGTCACCGGTGCTTCATCTGGCATCGGTGCGGTTTATGCCGAGCGGCTGGCCGCTCGTGGTTACGATCTGTTGCTGGTTGCACGCGATGAGCAGCGCCTGCAAACCGCCGCGACCCGGTTACGGGCCGAGCACAAGGTGCAGGTCGAAGTGTTGAAGGCCGATCTGACGCTCCAGGTCGATGTGCTGAAGGTCGAGCAGCGCTTGCGCTCCGACTCGAACATCAGTCTGTTGCTGAATAATGCCGGTATCGCGGCTGACGGAAGCCTGGCCGTTGCCGACACCGATCAGTTGGAGGCAATGATCCAGTTGAATGTGGTCGCGGTCACTCGTCTGGCTGCTGCGGCCGCCGCCAGCTTTTCGGCGGCGGGAAGAGGAGCGATCATCAATATCGCTTCGGTGGTGGCGCTGATTCCCGAGCGTTTTAATGCGACCTACAGCGCGACCAAGGCCTATGTCCTGAGCCTGACTCAATCGCTTGCTGCGGAATTGGATGGTAAGGGTGTGCAGGTCCAGGCGGTATTGCCTGGGGTGACCCGCACTGAGATCTGGGAGCGCTCGGGCATCGACGCCCAAGGGATTCCAGCCGAGATGATCATGGAAGCCACCGAGATGGTAGATGCGGCTCTGGTCGGTTTTGATCAGGGTGAGTTGATCACCATTCCCTCGCTACCTGACTCGGCTGACTGGGAGGCCTTTGTAGCTGCGCGTTTTGCCCTGGGGCCAAACCTGTCGAAAAGCAGTGCGGCTGCTCGCTACAAATAACGGTGTCGAGGCGGGAGGTTGGTGGAGATCACTCCGCCTGACCATCCTGTTTTTTCAGATGCTCGCGTGTTACCTCCAGTATCCGTTTGGCCAGGTCGGGGTTCTCGACACTGCGCGACAGCACCAGGGCCCCGACCAGGGTCGACATGATCACCAGGCTCTGGTCGGCGGCATTTTCTCCTTCGAGACTGGCCTCTACCTGTGCAAGTCGTGCATTGAGCACCGCATCAGTGGTGGGGCTGGCTTGCCCGCGCAGGCCCAGCTCCGATGACATGGTGGGCAGCGGGCAGCCTTCACCGGGGGAGGTCTGGTGCCACTCGGACAGGTAGCTGTCGATAAACGCCGATAGGGGGTGTTCCTGGGCAAATAGAGTGGCGCAGTGCGCATCGAGTTCTTCCGCCGCGGCCTGCAGGGCTTTTTCGACCAGTTCGTCCTTGGATTTGAAATGCGAGTAAAAACCGCCATGGGTCAGGCTCAGGGCTTTCATCAGTGGTTGCAGGCCTGTCGCCCCGATACCGTCGCGCCGAAAGCGCTCGGCGGCCTCCTTGATGATGCGTTGATGGGTTTGGGCTTTATGGTCGTGCGAGTAACGCATCGGGGGAAGTCTCCACAGCTAGAGAGTCATCTTACCCAAGGTTGACGGAAGGGGGATTGCACTATTAACCCCGGAAACCTCATTTTTCCCACTGAATGGCTAGAAAGACATGGTTCGTCAGTGAGCCAAGTATCAGTTGGCATGAATAGTGATTATTGGATATCCATAGATTGTTCAACAATCGCAAGGCGATATTCATGAGCAACGTACTGTCCCTGGCCGATCAGATAACCCTCGAATTACGTGCCGATATCATCGGCGGTCGCTTGCTGCCGGGCATGGCCCTGGTAGAAAACGATCTGGTCTGCGCCTATAACGCCTCGCGCAACACCATTCGCGAGGCCTTGCATCGCCTGGGGCAGGAAGGCCTGACCCGCTATGCACGCAACAAAGGCGTCACGGTGCGCAGGCTGGGCATCGATGAAGTGCGGGATCTGTTCCAGGTGCGCCGTACCCTGGAGTTGCAGGCCATTGCCTCCAGCAAACCGCTGCGTGACTACCAGTCCGACCGGATGCTCGAGGCTATCGAGGCCAGCGAACTCGCCCGCGAGCGCGAGGACTGGCGCTCGGTGGGCACCCACAGCCTGGCCTTTCATCAACACATCGTTGGTCTGATGCGCAGCCCCTTGTTCGATGAGTTCTTCACCAACGTCGTGGCGCAGATGCGCCTGGTGTTCTGTGCCGCCCCTGACGAGCAGCATTTTCAATCGCCCTGGCTGGCCCGCGACCGGCAGATCCATGACTTGCTCGCCGCTGGCGACAAGCAGGCCGCCAGCGAAACCCTGGCGGTTTACCTGGACGATTCCGAACGGCTGCTGCTCGACATCCTCAGCCACTCTTCCCGCCACTGATCGAGGGTTTCAACCATGTACAAAGACTATCCCGCGGCTTATCAGGTCAGCAAAGGTTCGGCCCTGCAGGTGGACACGGCCTTTTATGAGCGGGTCCGTGACAGCAAGGACCAGCGCACCTTGATCGAGCAATTCGAAGTGCCGATCCGTACCGGGCGCGCCTGGCATGTGCCGGCCGGGCATGTGTTCCGGGTGACCACGCCGGCCGGCCCGCAGGTCGGGGACTTCAACGTCTGGAATGCCAACGATCCGCGGGAGCGTCTGTGGGCGGCGCGTACCCGGCAGTTGCAGGGCGCGCATGTCAGTACCCATGACCGGTTGTGGTCGAACCTGCCGTTTTTGCGGCCACTGGTGACCATCACCGATGACAGCCTGGCCGGTTACGGGATCGACGAGCATGGCGGGCGCTTGCACGACCTGCTCGGCACGCGCTGCGATCCTTACGTGAACCGCATGCTCACCGGGGAGGACTTCCATCACCATTGCCATTCCAACCTGACGCGCGCGGTCCTGCCCCACGGCCTGACCGAGTTCGATGTGCATGACGTGCTGAACATCTTCCAGTGCACCGGGCTCAATCATGACGACATGTACTTCATGAAGGCCTGCCCCGCGCAGAAGGGCGATTACCTGGAGTTCTTTGCCGAAATCGATCTGTTGTGCGCGTTGTCGACCTGCCCGGGTGGCGATCTGTCATTGCCCATGTGGGGCCCGGAGGCTCAGGATCCACTCAGCGTCTGTCGGCCGTTGGGCGTGGAGATCTATCGGCTCGACGAGGCATTGCTCGAAGGCTGGAGCCAGCCTGAGCGGGCGGCCTACAAAGGTTTGCATGGCCTGCACATTGCCAAGGCTGCCTGGGAGAAATAGCGCTGCCGGCCGCAGGGGCGGATAAAAAAGCCCCGCCATTTCGAGAAGGGCGGGGCTGTTCGATCGGGTTATCCAGTCAGCGGTCCTGCGCGTCCTTGGCGTCCGCTTCCGCGTTGCGTTCAGCAACGCGCTTGCGTTGCTCATCGGTCAGTTCCACCTTGTTGGCGGTGTCGCGCAACATCATCAGACCGCCAACGATCGAGCCGATTGCAACGACCAGAATCAACCAGGCATACCAGGGCATAGGGCTCTCCTTGAGGGCATACCGGCGGGCGAGGAGTTTCGCCCGTCAAGCTGCCATACCACTTCGAGTTACAGCGTTTCGCAGTGGTTCCATTGTAGGCCTGATCTGCCCCGGCAACCTCTCTTGCATCAATCTTCTCGAAGGTTGCATTCGGCCTTGCAAGCCAACTACAGAGAGATGCCATCCCCTCGGAGCCCGGTCAGCATTGCATCCGCCGGCGCATCGGCGCGCAGTTGCGCGGTCAGTTGGAAATAAATGAAACCGGCCACCATGAAACCGAGGAAGATCAGGCCGATCAGGCTGTTGAACCAGGCCATCGCCACCAGGCAGACCACGGCCAGTGCCAGGGCTATGGCCGGGACCAGCGGGTAGCCCGGTGCGCGGAAGGTGCGTTCCAGGTGCGGCTCGGCCTTACGCAACTTGAACAGGCTGAGCATGCTCATGATGTACATCACGATGGCGCCGAATACGGCCATGGTGATCATCGCCGCGGTCAGGGTCATGCCTCCCAGGTTGATCAGGCCATCGCTGTAGATGGCGGCGATGCCGATCAGGCCGCCGGCGATGATGGCGCGGTGCGGCGTCTGGAAGCGTGACAGCTTGGCCAGCGACGACGGCAGATAGCCGGCGCGGGCGAGGGCGAAGAACTGCCGCGAGTAGCCGAGAATGATGCCGTGGAAGCTCGCCACCAGGCCGAACAGGCCGATCCACACCAGCATGTGCAGCCAGCCGGAGTTGTCCCCGACCACGGCTTTCATCGCCTGGGGCAGCGGGTCGTTGATGTTCGACAGGGTGCGCCAGTCGCCCACGCCGCCGGCGAAGAACATCACGCCCATGGCCAGCAGCACCAGGGTCAGAATGCCGCTGATGTAGGCCTTGGGGATGGTGCGTTTCGGGTCCTTGGCTTCTTCGGCGGCCATGGCCGCGCCTTCGATGGCGAGGAAGAACCAGATGGCGAACGGAATCGCCGCGAACATCCCGGCAATCGCCGGCGCGCCGAAGGTGTCCGAACCCGCCCAGCCGTTGAGGGCGAAGTTGCTGAAGCTGAAGGCCGGCGCGACCACGCCCATGAATACCAGCAGTTCCGCCACCGCCAGTACGCAGACCACCAGCTCGAAGGTGGCGGCGAGTTTGACCCCGAGGATGTTCAGCCCCATGAACACGATATAGGCGCCGACCGCCGCATGCTTCGGGTCCAGGGCCGGGAACTGCACATTCAGGTAGGCACCGATCGCCAGGGCGATGGCCGGTGGCGCGAAGACGAATTCGATCAGGGTCGCCAGCCCGGCGATCAGCCCGCCTTTTTCACCGAAGGCCCGGCGGCTGTAGGCAAAAGGGCCGCCTGCATGGGGAATGGCGGTGGTCAGTTCGGTGAAGCTGAAGATGAAACAGGTGTACATGGCCGCGACCATCAGCGAGGTCAGCAGAAAGCCCAGGGTGCCGGCGACGCCCCAGCCATAACTCCAGCCGAAGTATTCCCCGGAGATCACCAGCCCGACCGCGATCCCCCATAAATGCAGCGTGCCCAGCGTTGGTTTGAGTTGTGTGTTCATGCGTGGCTCCCGGAACGGAATGAAATGCTCGGGACTGCTCATTGCACCGCTCATGCCAGAGCGAAAACGGCCGTCGTAAAGCGCAAAAAGCTGTCGTATCGAGGATGTTTCCAGTTGTTTCGGGGCCGAAGGCGCCTGGGTTGGTGCACAGTCGTGCAACAGAGGAGGGCGGTGGAGCCTGGAGGCGCGCGATCGCGAGCAGGCTCGTTTCTACGTGCATCGTGCTTTTCCGGTGCAGCAGCAAACCGGCTGGCGATCCCTCCCCCTGGCCACGCCGATGGCCGGTGTAAATCCCGCGTAAAGCCTTTCTTTACGCTTTCTTTATGCGTCGCCCACGCCCTCGATCTCGTTCCTTTACAGCCTCCCTGCGGACAATGCCCCACACGCGGCGATTGCCGTACGACGGAGAGATTCCATGAGCGTTCTGGACGGGGTGTCCCTGCTGCTGGCAGTGGGGCTGTTCATCTATCTACTGGTTGCGCTGTTGCGCGCGGATCGGAACTAGGAGCGGCT
>NZ_JACNDE010000059.1:0-26665 GCF_017351415.1 Pseudomonas sp. FW305-25
TCGCCGAGGCATAGGTGTCTTCCATAAATTGGAAATAGACGATTTTCCCGTCAACCACTTTGGCGAGAATAGAAAAAGGCGAGGTAAAGCGATTACCCACGCCAACCGAGGTGTAGGTGAAGCTGCCGAAGACTGCGACCTTTTCACCGTCGCCGAAAATATCGGTGACCGCGAAGTCGTTGATGTCCCAGTAGGTGCCGACGTTGGAGAAGGTGTCGACGTAGATCTGCCGGCCTTTGCGGGTGCCTGCCCAAGGCTCGATCTGTTGCAGTTCGGGGTTGTTGAAGTTCAGCGAGACATAGGTGGCGTCTTCGCTGACCAGTTGGGTGGCGGCGTGTGCGACGCTGTCTTTGGCGGTGTTGGCCAGGAAGGCGCTGACGACGTCGATCGGGGCTTTGGTTTTTTGGGCTTTTTCGATTGCGGCGAGATTGGCCATTTTATTGCCTGCTCAATGAAGTGTTTCAGGGGGGGGAATTGAAGTTCTTGCTGTATCGCTTCTTGGCGTCTAGGACGCGGATGTATGGTGCTTGTCGACTCAAGGTTGGTGGGGCGGTTGAAGCAGAGCGCGGATACCCGGGCAGCCAGCAAGCCACCCGGATACCCGGCTCTTGATTTCTACAAACCAAACAAGCGTTGCGCATTCCCCCGCCCAATCTTCTCCCTATCGTTCTCACTGATCAGCGCCTGATCAAACCAGTTGCTCGCCGTGGCCATGCTTTCATACGGGTAGTCCGCCGAAAACAGCACACGGTCGACACCGATTTCGCTGATGGAATCCAGCAGGCCCTTGGTGTGGAAGTGGCCGGCGGTGGTCAGGTAGAAGTTGTGGCTGAAGTAGTGGCTGACCGGTTTTTTTGCGTTGCCCAGACCTTCGCCTTCGCGTTGCATGTGCAGGCGGTGTTCCAGGCGCGGCAGCATCAGCGGCAGGCCTTCGGCGAGGTGGCCGAGGATGAGGGTCAGGTTGGGGTAACGGTCGAACAGGCCACTGAGCATCAGGCGGATCGCGTGGGTGGCGGTTTCATGGGCGAAGCCCCAGGCTGAGCCGACCAGGGATGGATAACCCTCGTAGATCCGCCGTTGGCTTGGCAGCGGTTCGCGCGGGTGCAGGTAGACCGGCACGTTGAGCGCCGCGACCCGCTCCCAGAATTCCCATACCGGCGGTTCGTCCAGGTACTGCGCGGTATCGGCGTTGCCGATGTTGGTGTAGCCGTTGATCAGTGCCCCCACCATGCCGTAATCCTTTACCGCACGTTCCAGTTCGTCCGCCGCGGCCCTGGGCGATTGCAGGGCCACCGTGGCGAAGGCCTTGAAGCGTTGCGGGTGGCGGGCGACGAACTGCTCGGTGATCTGCTCGTTGGTGCGTTGCGCGAAGGCGATGGCCTGGCGCGGATCGAGCAGCGACTGGGCGCCGGGGGAGGTGAGGGACAGGATGGCGAGGTCGATGCCATTGCGGTCCATCTCGGCGACGCGCTGGTCGCTGTCCAGCAGGCGTTTTTCCACATCCGCCATATAGGCCCGGCCATTGCGCGTGGCTTCGCCGGAAGCATCCCACAGGCTGTTGTTCAGCTCGGTGCTGATGTGTTCCTCGAGTACGATTTTGCCTTTCATGCTGATGTAGCCTCTTTAAGGATAAACAGGTACGTAGCGCTTCGACTCAGCCGGGCCTAGGCCTCGGCGGTCGACAGGCTGATGTGTTTGTATTCGATGAAATCGTCGATGGCCGCGACGCCGTTCAGGCGGCCCAGGCCGGACTGGCGGTAGCCGCCTTCCTCGAATTCGTCGTAGACCTTGGCCCAGTCGTTGATCCACACGGTGCCGGCCTGCACCTTGCGCGCCACGCGCAGCGAGCGCTTGGTGTCGCGGGTCCAGATGGCGGCCGCCAGGCCGTATTCGCTGTCGTTGGCCAGGGCCACGGCTTCGGCTTCTGTATCGAAGACTTGCAGGGTCAGCACCGGGCCGAAGGTTTCCTGTTGCACGATGTCCAGCTTCGAGTCGCTGACTTGCAGTAGGGTCGGGCGGTAGAAGGCGCCGTTGGCCAGCTCGCCTTCGGTGATGGGGCCGCCGCGGACGATGACCTTGGCGCCCGCAGCGATGGCGGCCTCGACGGCCTGATCGACCCGCTGCACGTTGGCCTTGTCGATCAAGGGGCCCATGTCGCTGCGCGGGTCGGACGCCGGGCCGACCCGCACCGCTTGCAGGCGTGCCGCCAGGCGCTCGCGCAGTTGCTCGGCGATGCCGCGCTGCACCAGCAGGCGCGAGCCGGTCATGCAGAACTGCCCGGCGAACACGGTCAGGGCCTTTTCCAGGAGCGGCAGGGCGGCGTCGAGGTCGGCGTCGTCGAACACCAGGTGCGGGGTCTTGCCGCCCAGCTCCAGGCCGAAGCGCTTGAGCGACTGCGCGCCCACCGCGGAAATCGCGCGGCCGGTGGCGGAGGAACCGGTGAAGCTGATGACTGGCACCTGGGGCGAGGCGATCAGCCGGCGCGAGCCTTCGCCGCCGGACTCGGTGAACAGGTTGATCACCCCGCGCGGCAGGGAAGGCGCCTCGGACATGACCCTGGCCAGCAGGGCATTGGTCTGCGCGGTCTGCGCCGGCATCTTGATCACCACGGTGGTGCCGGCGGCCAGGGCCGGTGCCAGCGAGCGCACCATCAGTACCACCGGCGAGTTCCACGGCACGATGATGCCGGCCACGCCCATCGGCTCGCGCAGCACGATGGACAGCACGTCGGGGCGCGGGGTGCCGCTGTGGCCGCGTTCGGTGCGGGTCAGCGCCGCGTAGTAGCGCAGCTTGGAGGGCACCATGCTGACTTCGAAGCGGGCTTCGGGCTTGATCTTGCCGTTCTCCAGCGCCAGTTGCTCGATCAGCGCCTCGCTATTGCGCTCGAACGCGGCGGCCAGCTCGTCGAGGACCCGGGCGCGCAACGCGCTGTCGTCGCTCCAGCCACTGTTGAAGGCGCGCACGGCCGCGGCGATGGCCGCATCGGCCTCGGCGCCGCCGCCATCGGCGTAGTGGCCGATGACCCGGGAGGTGGCCGGGTCGATGGATTCGCGGTGTTCGGTCGAATCGACCCAGGCGCCGTCGATCCAGTGTTGGGCAAGGGTGTTTTGCATGGTCATGGCAGTGTTCTCCACATTAGCTGTAGCGACGCGCGATGTATTCGGCGGTGGCGATGGTGGTGATATTGGTGGCGACCGAAATGGCGTCCGGGAAGATCGAGGCGTCGACCACCCGCAGGCCCTGCACGCCGTGGACCCGGCCTTCCAGGTCGACCACGGCGCCGGGGTCGCCGGCCTGGCCCATCGGTGCGGTGGAAGTCGGGTGGTGGTAGGTGTCGAGGGTGGCCAGCATCGACTGCTCGATCTGCTGGTCGCTGCTGGCCTGGGCGCCCGGGTTCAGTTCCGAGTGGATCAGGTCCTGGAGCGGCGCGGTCTGGCCGATCTTGCGCGCCAGTTTCACCCCTTCCAGCAGGCGGGCGCGGTCCTCGGCCCGGGCCAGGAAGTTGAGATCGATCAGCGGCGCCTGGGCCGGGTCGCGGCTGGCCAGTTTCAGGCTGCCCACCGACAGTGGGCGGGTCAGGGCCACGGCGAGGACAAAACCGACCTTGGTCGGGCTCTGGTCGTGGGGGAACAGGTGGGTGGCGGTGATGTGCAGGTCGAGGTCGCCATTTTTCGCCGTGGAGCTGTGGGTCCAGAGCTTGGCGCCGATCACTGGGGACTGCTTGCCGATCAGCTCGGGGCGGGCGGCGTAGGCGTTGTAGTAGAAGGGGTGATCCTTGAGCCGCTGGCCGACGGGCAGGGCGGCGACCAGGGGGATCGACAGCGACGCCAGGTGATCGCGCGGGCCAATGCCGGAGCGCAGCAGGATCGCCGCACTGCCGTAGGTGCCGGCCGAGAGTATGACTTCGTTCGCCTGGATGACTTCGCCGCTGGCCAGGCGCACGCCGGTGGCGCGGCGGCCGTCGAACAGCACCTTGTCCACCAGCACGTCGCCGCGGATCTGCAGGTTGCCGCGAGCCCGCACGGCGTTGTCGAGGTAGGCGATGCCGGTGTTGACCCGCACGCCGTCGACGATGTTCATCGGGTAGGGACCGACACCCTTGGCGTCGGCGCCGTCGAAGTCGTCGATCACGCGGAAACCGTTGGCGACGGTGGCGTCGACGAAGGCCCGCTGCATGGGGCTGATGTCATTGCGGGTCAGCTGGTGCACCGGCAGGGGGCCGTCGTGACCGTGCAGCTGGTTGCTGCCGGTGTTGCGTTTTTCCAGCTTCTTGAACGACGGCAGCAATTCTTCATAGGACCAGCCCGGCAGGTTCCAGTTGACCAGGTCCTGCTTGCGCGCGCGGATCGCCACCGCGCCGTTGACCGCCGAGCTGCCGCCCAGCACCTTGCCGCGAATCGCATGGATCGGGTGGCCGATATAGCCGGGCAGGGTCTGGTAGCCCCAGTCGCTGCCGGCATCGCCGCCGACGCTGTCGCTGCTGGCGATGACTTTCGGGTAGTCGCGGGTGCCGTAGACGTGGCCGGCTTCGAGCAGCAGCACGTTGCGCTCGCGGCGTTCGCTCAGGCGCCGGGCCATGACCGCGCCGGCCGAACCGCCGCCGATGATCAGCACGTCCACCGGGTTGCCGGCACTGCCGTCGCGCTTGCCGTTGGCGCCTTGCGGGGCTGCCGCGAAAGCGGGGCCGGCGCCCAGCATGGAGCCGATGGCCAGGGTCGCCGAGCCGGCGACTGTCTGGGCCAGCAGTTTGCGGCGCGAAGGGTTTTCTGGTTGGTGGTGACTCATCGCTCATCTCCCATAGCAGGCGAATGCCTGTCAGATGGAAGCTGAGGCTAAGGTGCGCTCGGGTTGAGCGACAGCCACTGTAAAGTGAACCGCTGGTTCAGTATTGCTTGACCAGGCGGCGGGCCCTGCGCGCTCAGGCGGCGGAGCCGCCCGGCAGCAGCCCGCGAGCGATCAACGCCGCGTCCCAGGGCGCCGGGCGACCGATTTCCTCGCCGAGAAATTGAATCAGCGCCTGGACCTTGGGCGGGGTTTTCAGGGTCTTGAGGTACACCGCCGAGATCTGCCCGCCGGACGGCGCATAGTCGTCCAGCACCGACACCAGCCTGCCGTCGAGCAGGGCGTCGGCGGCCAGGAAGGTTGGCAGGATCGCCAGTCCCAGGCCGGCCAGCGCGCCTTCGAGCAACTGGTGCCCGGAGTCGGTCCGCATGCGCACGCGGACGCGGAACGAGTGCTGCGCGCCGTCCATGGGCAGGCTCCACATGCCGTTGGGTTCGCGGTTGTAGTAGATCAACCCGTCGTGCCGCTGCAGGTCGCCGGGGTGCTCGGGAGTGCCTTGGCGCGCCAGGTAGTCGGGGCTGGCGCAGATCAGGTGGCGGTTCTCGGTCAGCGGCCGCGCCACCAGGCAAGAGTCGTGGAGGTTGCCCAGGCGGATGGCGACGTCGAAATGGCCATCCTGCAGGTTGGCCACCCGGTCATGGGCTTCCATGTCGACGCACAGTTGCGGGTATTGCAGGGCGAAGCGCGCCAGCAGCGGCGCCAGGTAGCGTGGGGTGAAGGCCATCGGCGCCGCCAGGCGCAGGGTGCCGCCGAGGCTGGCCTGGTGGTCCTGCACCGACTCTTCGGCGCGCGCCAGGTCCAGCAGGATGCGTGTGCAATCGGCGTAGAACAGCTGGCCGGCCTCGGTCAGCTTCAGCGGCCGGCCACGGGTCAGCAATACCACGCCCAGGCGCTTTTCCAGCTGCTGCATGCGTTGGCTGACCAGCGACTTGGTGGTCCCCAGGCGTCGCCCGGCTTCGGAAAAACTGGCCGCCTCGACGACCGCGACGAAGGTGCTCATGTCCGAGAATTTATTCACCGCCACTCCTGTTGCCCTGGGTTGAAGAACCTGAAAAGAAACACGCAGGTTCGCGTGCTGCTCAGGGGCGCCATGAGAAGCCAAGCGTATCGGGCAACGCAAGTGGCGAACCGGCCAGAGATGAAGTTGCCACCCGGAGCGACGGAGGGGGGGCTGTTGCCGATGGACAGACGCCCGGGCTACCTGGCGTTGCCGAGGTTTGGCGCGGATCGCACGGTTTTCCATGGGCCGGCCACTTCGCGGCTATTCTCTAATTTCAGGTCGATGGCCTAAAAGATCCATGTCCACGCTTATGGCCTGATGTCCTGCTCGCCCGGGTAAAAACGCTTTTCTCAGCCTTGCTGAGCCGTATCGGGTGTTGCTTCGAGGACGGGCCCCTCCAGTTCGAGGGCGGTTAATGGCGCTTCACGGTGATCAGGGACGATGACAGTGAGGGCATGCATGCAGTGGCGGCCATGGATATGAGCGTCGGGTCAACGACCGGAGAAGAGGCGGCGGACTTTTTCGTGCAGACCCTGGAACAGGCCAACGATGCCGTGGTGATCATCGACGATCGCAACCAGGTGGTGTTCTTCAACGCGGCGGCCGAACGTTTCTGGGGCTGTCCACGGTGCGAGGTGCTGGGTAGCGACGTCAGCATGCTGGTGCCGATCCCCATCCGCTCGCGAAACGACGGCGAGACCGGGGTCAACAAGATCATCGGCACCAGCCGCGATGTGTGCATCACGCGCAAGGATGGCGAAGAGCGCTGGGGCGCGATGGCAATCTCGAAGATCACCCTGCAGGGGCGCATTTTGTATGCCGCCTTTTTCAAGGACGTGACCCAGACGCGGCTCAAGGATATCGAGCAGCGCTTGCTGTCGATGTCGGTCAATGCCAGTAGCTCGGCCACCTGCATCGTCGACGCCGACGGCCGGCTGATCTACATCAACGACGGGCTGGTGCGCTTGCTGGGGTATTCCCGCGAGGAATTGCTGGAGCGCTCGCCGCAGATGTTCTTCGTCACCGACACCCCGGGCCAGGCCCGGGCCGACGAGCTGCAACTGGAGAGCATCCTCAGTGGCCAGCCCCATGAAGCCTGCGGCCTGGTCAGCAAGCGCAACGGCCAGCGGCTGTGGGTGCAGGTCTGCTCGGCGCCGGTGTTCGACGCCGGCGGGCGGATCGGCAACATCGTCATCGTGTTCACCGACATCACCCGTTCCAGGCTGCCCGAAGTGCTGCAGGACAAGGTCATCGGCGCCTTGTTGCAAGAGCAGCCCGTGGAGCGCGTGTTGACCCTGCTGTGTCAGGAAATCGAGCGCCTGGCGCCGGAGGTCATCGTCTCGATCCTCGGCGTGGACCCGCAGGGGTTGCTGCACCCGTTGGCCAGTCCCGGCCTGCCGGCCGACTACTCCCAAGCCATGGAGGGGCTGCCGATCGGGCCCGCCGCCGGCTCCTGCGGCACCGCGGCCTTTCGCGGCGAGCCGGTGCTGGTCAGCGATATCGAGACCGATCCGCTGTGGGCCGATTACCGTTTGCTGGCGCAGCAGGCCGGGGTGCGGGCCTGTTGGTCGATCCCGCTGCGCAACAGCGCCGGCAGGGTGCGCGCGACCTTTGCCCTGTACTTTCGCGAGAGCCGCAAACCCGATACCACCCATGCCCATCTGATCATGACCGGGACCCACCTGTGCATGCTGGCCCTGGAGCGCGAGGAGGCGCGCCAGTCGATCCGCCACATGGCCTTGTCCGATGCCCTGACCGGCTTGCCCAATCGCAGTTCCCTGCTGGCCGAGGCCAACCGCAGCATTGCCGAGGTGGCCCTGGAGCAGGGCGAACTGGCGGTGTTGTATGTCGACCTGGACCGCTTCAAACAGGTCAACGAGGCCCTGGGGCATGCCTCGGGCGACGAGCTGCTGCAGCTCATGGCGCAACGGCTGCGCAGCGTGCTGCGCGAGTCGGACATCGTCGGCCGGCTGTCGAGCGACGAGTTCGTGCTGGTGCTGCCCCGGATGAACGCCAGCCGGGTCACGACCTTTCTCGAACGCCTGATGCCGACCCTGGGCGCCCCGGCCGATATTGCCGGGACCGCCGTGGTGCCTTCGGCCAGTGTCGGCGTCAGCCTGTACCCCAGCGACGGCCAGGATATGGAAAGCCTGCTGCATTGCGCCGATATCGCCATGTACCAGGCCAAGCGTACCGAGCGCGGCGGTTTCAGGTTCTTTCTCGAGGAGATGGACCAGCTCGCCCAGCAGCGCCTGCAGCTGGAGACGGCGCTGCGCCAGGCCCTGACCAGCGACGGCCTGCATCTGGTCTATCAACCGCAGATCGACTTGCACAGCAACGGCCTGGTCGGGGTCGAGGCGCTGGCGCGCTGGGAGCATCCAAGCCTGGGCACTATCCCGCCCGCGCAATTCATCGCGCTGGCCGAGGAGTGCGGGTTGATCAACTACCTCAGCCAGTGGGTGCTGTGCGAAGCCTGCGAGCAACTGGCGCGCTGGCGTCGATCGGGCATCAGGGTGCCGTCCATCTCGGTCAACCTGTCGCCGATCAACTTCCACAACCTCAACCTGGCGGCCCTGATCGCCCGCCAGTTGCAGCGTTGCGGCCTGCAGCCGGCGGACCTGTGCGTGGAGGTCACGGAGGGCGTTTTCCTGTGCAGCAGCCCGACCACCGAACAGACCCTCCAGGACCTGCATACCCTGGGCGTGCGCCTGGCCATCGATCACTTTGGCGCCGGCTATTCCAGCCTGGGCTATCTGCGGCGCTTGCCGATCAACGAGCTGAAGCTGGACCAGAGCTTCGTCGAGGAGCTGGAGCACGACGCCTCCTGCCGCGCCTTGAGCGAGGCGGTCATCGGCATCGGCAAGGGCCTGTCCCTGCGGGTGATCGCCGAGGGCATCGAACACCCCGCGCAGCGCGACATCCTGCAGGCGCGGGGCTATGACGTGGGGCAGGGCCAGCTGTTTTCCTCGCCATTGTCGGCCCGGGCGTTCGGGCAGTGGTTTGTGGGTTGGCAGAGTTAGCCGGCCGGTCGATGGGGGGGCAGCGCCGCGCTCCAGGCGGACGCGAAGTGGACCGCGACGGGCCAGTGCACGACCCTCTCTTTTCCTTCTTTCCAAGGCCGCTGCGGGCATTGCCCGGTGCCAGGCATGGGCGTGGGCATTCAAACACTCTGTTCTTTAAGTCAAGTTGTTAGTGTGTAGGGATTTTCTGTTTTATGCCGTCGAAAACCAATTAAATCTGACGGTTTGTTAGATGTTTAGTTGTGGGTGTTTAGTGTTTCTGATTATTGGGTTTTGTAACTGTTGGCGTATTCCGTATGGGACTGATGTGATTCGGGAAAATCATTTGTCAGCGGTATTTTTGTGGGCTTTAGTGGGGAGGAAAAACACTCCAGGGACACTGCCATACCGCGTGAGTTGAATCATCGGTGGCTTAAATATAATAAAAAGGTGATCCATGACAGACTCCACAAAAGTGCCGGGTGCGTGCGACCTGACCGGCGATTTTCACAGCGAGAAAACCGCCGGCGGACTGAAAAGAACCCTGACGTCCCGGCACCTGAACATGATCGCCATCGGTGGCTGCATCGGTACCGGGCTGTTCGTCGCTTCGGGCTCGACCATTGCCCAGTCCGGGCCGGGCGGCGCGCTGCTGGCCTTTGTGGTCATCGGCGCCATGGTGTTCTTCCTGATGACCAGCCTCGGCGAACTGGCGTCCTGCATGCCGGTCACCGGTTCGTTCTCGACTTATGCCTCGAAGTATGTCGATGAAAGTTTCGGCTTCGCCCTGGGCTGGAACTACTGGTATGCCTGGGCGGTGACCATTGCGGTCGATCTGGTGGCCGCGCAGATCATCATGGCTTATTGGTTCCCGGATGTTCCGGGGTATATCTGGAGTGCGGGTTTTCTATTGATCATCACTGCACTTAATATGGCCTCGGTGCGCTTGTTCGGTGAGTCCGAATATTGGTTCGCCCTGATTAAAGTCATCACTATCCTGCTGTTTATCACAGTGGGCATTCTGATGTTGTTCGGCATTCTCAGCGGCGGCGAAAATGCCGGCCCCAGGCTCTGGTTGATTGGCGATGCGCCGATTGTCGGTGGCCTGGGGGCCCTGGTCGGGGTGGCGATGATCGTGGGTTTTTCGTTCCAGGGCACCGAGTTCGTTGGCATCGCCGCCGGTGAAACCCGGGACCCCGGGAAAAACGTGCCGCGTGCGGTGCGGCAGATCTTCTGGCGGATCCTGCTGTTCTACGTGCTGACCATCCTGATCATCGGCCTGTTGATTCCTTACAACGACCCGAGCCTGTTGAGGAATGGGGTGTCCGATATCCGTGTCAGCCCCTTCACCCTGATCTTCGAACGGGCCGACATGCTCGGCGCGGCCGCGGTGATGAACGCGGTGATCCTGACCTCGGTGCTGTCCGCCGGGAACTCCGGCATGTATGCCTCCTCGCGGATGCTCTACAGCCTGGCCCTGGAGGGCAAGGCGCCGACGATCTTCGCCCGTTTGAGCGCATCCGGCACCCCACGGTGGGCGTTGCTGGCCACGGCCACGGTGGCGGCCTTGTGCTTCCTGACCTTCATCTTCAGCCCGGGGCAGATCTATAACTGGCTGCTCAACACCTCGGGCATGCTCGGCTTTATCGCCTGGCTGGGCATCGCGGTCAGCCACTACCGGTTTCGTCGCGGTTATGTGCGCCAGGGCCATGACCTGGGCAACTTGCCTTATGTGTCGCGGTTCTTTCCGTTCGGGCCGATTTTCGCCTTTGTCCTGTGCCTGTTCGTCACCCTGGGGCAGAACTATCAAGCCCTGCTCGGCGACTCGATCGATTGGGCCGGGCTGACCGCCACCTATATTGGCCTGGTGCTGTTCCTGGCGATCTGGCTGGCGCACAAAGTCATCAGTGGCTCCAGGTTCGTCCGGTTCGATGACATGAGCTTTTCGATGATTCGCAACAAGTCCGAACGTTACCTGCCAGCAGAATCGGCGATGAATGAGAATGCGGGTCTTCCTGTGCGAATGACCCAGGTCGGAGCCAAGTGATGAGTCAGGATTTTCTCGAAAGTTATTACCAGGCCACGGTTGAAAAGACCGCTTATCCGGCGCTCGGCGGCCGGGTGGAGACCCGGGTGTGCATTCTGGGCGGCGGGCTGGCCGGGCTTTCCACGGCGCTGGGTTTGGCCGAACGCGGGGTGACCGACGTGGTGGTGCTGGAGTCCCACACCGTGGGGCACGGCGCCTCGGGGCGCAACGGCGGTTTTGTGTTCGGCGGTTACTGCCTGGGCAATGCCGAGCTGCTCAAGACCCTGGGCCGTGAGGAAGCGCGGCGGCTCTACCGGCTGACCATCGACGCGGTCGACCTGATCCGCCAGCGCGTCCGGCAATACGGTATCCAGTGTGACCTGACCGACAGGGGCGTGCTGCTGGCCAACTGGTTCAACGATCCGGCGCGCCTGGAAAAGCCTCGGCAACTGATGAAGGAGGTCTACGGCGTCGACTGGCAGTACGTGGCGCCGGGCGAGTTGCGCGAAAAGCTCAAGACCGAGCGCTATTTCGGCGCCTTGTTCGAGAGCCATGCCTTTCATTTCCACCCGCTCAAGTATGTCTACGGGGTGGCGGCGGCTGTCGCCGGCTACGGCATCGATATCCACGAGCACTCCGCGGCCCTGGCGATCGAGCAGCAGGGCGGCAAGTACCTGGTCAGGACCGCGGGTGGTGAAGTCCTGGCCGAGCAGGTGGTGTTCGCCGCGGGTGGGTATTCCCGCGGGCTATACCGGCCGGTGGAGCGGGCGACGCTGCCGATTGCCACCTATGTGGTGGCGACCGAGCCCCTGGGCGAGCGTTTGCGGGAGGCGATCAACTGCGAGTCGGCCATTTACGACACCCGCTTTGCCTTCGACTATTACCGCCCACTGGCGGACAGCCGGATTCTCTGGGGTGGGCGCATTTCCATCCTCAATCGTGGCCCGCAGGCGATCGCCGGCTTGCTCAAAGCCGACCTGATCACGGTCTACCCGCAACTGGCCGACGTCGAGATCGAGTATTCCTGGGGTGGGCTGATGAGCTACGGCCGCCAGCAGATGGCGCAGATCGGCCAGGATGACAACGGCGTGTGGCATGCCGTGGGGTTTGGCGGTCACGGCATGGCGCCGACCACGGTGGCGGGGGAGGTGCTGGCGGATGCCATCGCCAAGGCCATTCCGATTCCCCAGGGCTTTGGCCGGTTCGGCCTGGTGCCCACCTTCGGCCTGGCCGGCCTGGTCGCGGCGCAGGCGACCTACAGCGCCTATCAGGCCCTGGATGCCTACGATGCCCACCGTTTGAACAAATGACCGCCGCTTTTCCAGGCCGTACAGGCCATGGAGCAATCTCAGCGTTTTCTGGCCCAAACCCCGGAATGAACTTATGCTGGCGGGCAAATCTGCACTCATTGAAAACCCAAGGCGTGACGCGAGGACGTTCCGAGCGTCTACGACTTGAACAAGTGACGCTGCTGCAGCCCGTATTGGCTCTTGGCATATTGAAATTGGGAGATTGTGTATGGTCATCAAACCCCGCGTTCGCGGCTTTATCTGTGTGACGACCCACCCGGTCGGTTGCGAAGCCAACGTCAAGCAACAGATCGACTACGTCACCGAACAAGGCACCATCGACGCTGGGCCAAAGAACGTACTGGTGCTCGGCGCTTCCACCGGCTACGGCCTGGCCGCACGTATCACCGCCGCCTTCGGTTGCGGCGCCAACACCCTGGGTGTGTTCTTCGAGCGCGGTAGCGTTGACGGCAAGCTCGGCACCGCCGGCTGGTACAACACCGCGGCCTTCCACAAGTTCGCCGAAGAAAAAGGCCTGTACGCCAAGAGCATTAACGGCGACGCCTTCTCCGACGAAGTCAAGCGCCAGACCATCGAAACCATCAAGCGCGACCTGGGCAAGATCGACCTGGTGGTCTACAGCCTGGCCGCTCCGCGCCGTACCCACCCGAAAACCGGCGAAGTCCTGAGCTCGACCCTCAAGCCGCTGGGCAAATCGGTGACCCTGCGCGGTGTCGACACCGACAAGGAAATCGTTAAGGAAACCACCCTGCAGCCAGCCACCCAGGAAGAAATCGACGGCACGGTGGCCGTGATGGGCGGCGAAGACTGGCAGATGTGGATCGACGCGCTGCACGAAGCCGGCGTCCTGGCCGAAGGCGCTAAAACCACCGCCTTCACCTACCTGGGCGAGAAGCTGACCCACGACATCTACTGGAACGGTTCCATCGGCGAAGCCAAGAAGGACCTGGACCAGAAAGTCATCGGCATCCGCAAGGAACTGTCGGACCTGGGCGGCGACGCGCGGGTATCGGTGCTCAAGGCCGTGGTGACCCAGGCCAGCTCGGCGATCCCGATCATGCCGCTGTACCTGTCGCTGCTGTTCAAGGTCATGAAAGAGCAGGGCAGTCACGAAGGTTGCATCGAACAGGTCTACGGTCTGTACAAGGACAGCCTGTACAACCCGAACCCGATCATCGACCAGGAAGGCCGCCTGCGTGCCGACTACAAGGAACTGGAACCTGCCGTCCAGGACCGCGTGAAGCAGCTGTGGGATGAAGTCACCAGCGAAAACCTCTACCAGTTGACCGACTTCACCGGCTACAAGCAGGAATTCCTGCGCCTGTTCGGTTTCGAGATCGACGGCGTCGACTATGAAGCCGATGTCGATCCGGACGTGAAGATCGCCAACCTGATCCAGGTGTAAGCGAACTTAACGCGTCATCGCCAACGCCCCTCCCATGAGGGGCGTTGTCGTTTCTGCGTCAGGCGGTTTTCACGTTCATGGTGATGCGCGCGCTAAAGACCTTGAGGTCTTCCTCATCGTAGATTTCCACTGCGACAATCTTGTCGCCGCTGCTGCTCCAGTCCACCGCGCCGCCATCGGCCACCGCGCGCACCGAAGTCTTGGCCTTGGCCAGGTATTCCACGGTCATGCCCTTGGGAATCCAGCGCGCGCCGGCCGGGATCGACACGTCGGTCATCACCCCGGCCGCCAGTTCGGCGGCGTTGCACAGGGCGATGGCGTGCACCGTGCCCAGGTGGTTGGTGATCTCCTTGCGAAATGGCACCTGCACCACCGAACGTCCCGCGCTCAGCTCGGCGATCAACGGATTGATGGTGCTGAAGTAGGGGGCCATCTGGCAGGCCATCTGAGTGAATTTTTCCGGACCGGCGGCGCTGAACATGCTGAGAACCTGACTCATGGTGATGCCTCGTAGCGGGATTGTTTTTGGGGTTTACAGAATAATATTCTGTAAAAGAACAATATTCGGCTTTCGCGAAATATGTCAAGCTGGCGCAACCATTCACTGAGGCGTGCGCGCCTTGTTCCCTGGACCTTGGTTTTGTGATGGGCAATGGACACGATCGATCTGCTTGAACGCTGCTACCCCGGCCGCAGGGCCGAACTCAAACGCGACATCCTCCGCCGAGCCCTGGCGTGCTTCAACGAACAGGGCATCGAAGCCACCACCATCGAAATGATCCGCGCGGCCTGCGATACCAGTGTCGGTGCGATCTATCACCACTTCGGTAACAAGGAAGGGTTGGTGGCCGCGCTGTTTTTCGCCGCGCTGGACGATCAGGCCGGCCTGCGCGAGCGCTACATGAGCGACGCCCAGACCCTGGAGCAGGGCGTGCAGGCGCTGGTGCACAGCTATGTGGATTGGGTCGATGCCCAGCCCGAATGGGCGCGGTTCCAGTTCCAGGCGCGGTATGCGGTCGCCAAGGGCCCGTTCGCCGAAGAACTGGTCAACCGCAACAAACTACGCAACCGCCAGTTACGCGAATGGCTGACAGCCCACACCCGGGCCGACGAGTTACCTCCAATACCGGCCGAGTTGCTGCCGTCGCTGATCGTCGGGCAGGCGGAAAACTACTGCCGCGCCTGGTTGTCCGGCCGGGTCCAGAGCAGCCCGAGCAGCTATCGCCAGGAACTGGCCGAGGCTGCCTGGCGCTCGATCGGCACCCATCAGTGACGGGTTGAACGACACCCCATTGCCAAGAGGGAAGACCATGCAAGCCGCACCCGTGCGCATCACCGCCGAGGAGATGCTCTCCGACAACTGGTACCTGCTGAAGAAATACAGCTTCGACCTGCAGCGCCGCGACGGCAGCTGGCAGGCGCAGACCCGCGAGGTCTACGACCGCGGCAATGGCGCGACCATCCTGCTGTACAACCGCGAGCGGCGCACGGTGCTGCTGATCCGCCAGTTCCGCATGCCGACCTACGTCAACGAGCACAGCGGCTACCTGATCGAGACCGCCGCCGGCCTGCTGGACAATGCCAGCCCGGAGGAGCGCATCCGCCTGGAAGCCGAAGAGGAAACCGGCTACCGCGTCGGCGCGGTGGAGAAGGTCTATGAAGCCTTCATGAGCCCCGGCTCGGTCACCGAGCGCATCCACTTTTTCATCGGCGAATACTCCCCCGACGACCGTATCGGCGACGGTGGCGGCCTGGAGGAAGAGGGCGAGGACATCGAGGTGCTGGAGCTGGGTTACCAGCAGGCGCTGGACATGGTGCGCAGCGGCGAGATCGTCGACGGCAAGACCATCATGCTCCTGCAATACCTGGAACTGCGCCTGATGCCGCCGCGCCGCCTGACGATCCTGGTGGCTGCGCCCCGGTACTCGGCAACCGACGATGCGGCGGCGCTGGCGCAGCAGGTCGCCAGCCTGGATGACTGGGCCGCGCAGTTGTTCGAGGCCGGGCACAGCCCCGTGTTCGGCCAGTGGCTGGGGTTGGCGGCGGACGCTTCGAGCGCTGTCGACGAGTTCCAGGCGCGTGCGCGACATCAGTTGCAACGTTGCGACGCGCTGCTGCGGATCGGCGGGGCCTGCGCCCGTGCCGATGCCCTGGTCGCCATGGGCGAGCAATTGGGCCTGCCGGTCTACCGTTCGCTGCAGGACATCCCGCGTTGCACTTCGGCCAGTTGAGCCAGGGCTCAACCGGCCGGCTGGCCGACGGCCTTGTATCGGAGTGTGTATCGGCCCGGTGCTGATACACCTGCTTGTCCTGGCGCCGGTTGCGCACACAACCCGGATACACCCCGAGGATTAACTACGCCCACCCGCCAGCACCGAGCTTCTCGGTGTCGGTGGCGGGAACCGTTAATCAATCCATCGAAGGGGTATCAGCATGTTCAAACTCTCCAATGTTTCCAACGTCGCCCTCGGCCTGGCGCTGGTCGGCGGCCTGGCTCTGTCCACCGCCGCTTCGGCGCTGAGCATGACCGAGCTGTCCCAGGGCTACACCCTGGCCGCGGCCGACGGGGTCAAGACCTCGGCCGAAGGCAAGTGCGGCGAAGACAAGTTCGCCAAGACCGACACTAACCACGACGGCAAGGTCTCCCGCGAGGAGTTCATCGCCGCCGCCCCCGAGCGCGCCGCCGAGTTCGACAAGATCGACGCCAACCACGATGGCGCCATCAGCCTGAGCGAAGCCAAGCAGTACCTGGCGGCCAAGGCCGGTTCGGCCGAAGGCAAATGTGGCGAAGGCAAGTGCGGCGCGGCGATCGAGTCCTGATCGACGGTGGCGGGGGGCACCCGGGTGCCCCCCGGTTTTTTCCGGGGCAACCAGGAGACTGGCCCATGCAACCCTCTCACAGCGTGTTATCTGTCCAGGCTCTGCGGCTGCCCGTTTCGGCAACCGTGGGGCTTGGCTTGCGTCGAGCCTTGCTCGACTCATTGCATACGGCGCCTGCGGGCGCTTTTGACTTTCTGGAACTGGCGCCGGAAAACTGGATCGGCATCGGCGGTGCCCATGGCGCCGCGTTGCGCGCCCTGGCCGAGCGTTACCCGCTGAGCTGCCACGGGCTGTCGTTGTCCCTCGGTGGCCCGGCGCCGCTGGACCTGGGGTTCCTGCGGGAAGTGCGGCAGTTTCTCGAGCGTTTTAATGTGCCGCTGTACAGCGAACACCTGAGCTACTGCGGCGACGACGGGCACCTCTACGACCTGCTGCCGCTGCCGTTCACCGAAGAGGCGGTGCGCCATGTCGCGGCGCGCATCCGCCAGGCCCAGGAGGTGCTGGGCCGGCGCCTGGCGGTGGAGAATGTCTCGTACTACGCTGCGCCGCGCCAGGACATGGACGAGCTGGCCTTCACCAACGCGGTGCTGGCCGAAGCCGATTGCGATCTGTTGCTGGACGTCAACAACCTCTACGTCAACTCGGTGAACCACGGGTTCGAGCCCCAGGCCTTTCTTGCCGGCCTGCCGCCCAAGCGGGTGGTGGCGATGCATGTGGCCGGGCATTACGACGAGTCGGAAAGCCTGAAAATTGATACCCACGGCGCGCCGGTCAAGCCGGTGGTCTGGGGGCTGCTGGCGCGGGCCTATGAGTTGTTCGGCGTGCAGGCGACGCTACTGGAACGGGACTTCAACTTCCCGCCATTCGCTGAGCTGCTGGGCGAGCTGGACAGCATCCGCCAATTGCAGGCCAGCGCCTGTCAGGCCCAGGGGAGGCTGGCCCATGGATAAGCCGATGATCGCCCTCGACGCCCAGCAACAGGCCCTGACCGCCTACCTGCGCGACCCCGAGCACCGGGCGCCGCCCGCCGGGATGGACCGCGCGCGGGTGGAGATTTACCGCGAGCTGGTGTTCGACAACCTGCGGTCGTTGCTTGGCGGTACTTTTCCAGTGCTGCGTTCGGTGCTCGGCGAGACGGAATGGCGCCGGCTGCTGCGGGTTTTCCTGCGCGAGCACCGTTGCGCCACGCCAAAGTTCGGCGAGATCGCCGGCGAATTCGTGGCCTGGATGGCTTCCACGCCCGCCGGTTTGCAGGACGGCAGTTGGCCGGCCTTCATGGTCGAACTGAGCCATTACGAGTGGATCGAAATGGCCCTGCAACAGACCGAGGCCGAACCGCTGCCGGCCAGCGACCCGCGACGGCTGCTGACCCAGCCCTTGCGCCTGTCGTCCCTGGCCTGGCCGCTGGCCTACGCTTGGCCGGTGCAGCGCCTGGGCCCGACCTGGCGTCCCAGCGAACCCGGGGCTGAGCCGACTTTGCTGCTGATCCGCCGCGATGCCGGCTACCGCGTGCGCTTCTGCGAACTCAGCCCGCTGGCCTGGCGCCTGCTGGAGCGTATCGAGGCGTTCCCCCAACTCCACGGTCGCGACCAGTTGCAAGGCCTGGCCCTGGAAGCGGGCATCGACGACCTCGACACCTTTCTCGCCAATGGCCAGAGCCTGCTGCGACAGCTGCACGACCAGGGCGTTATCGGCCCTGTGTAGTGGCTTGTTTTGAAAACACGCGGGCTCGCATTCAGCGGCATTTCTGGCTCAGATTAAATGCATCCAGCAAAAGCTCTCAGCTCACATTAATTGCAAATGGGCTTGCATTCGACGGAGCGGGTTCGCGTTTCATACTTAACAGGCTCACATTATTTGCAATTGTCCAGTAGATCTATTTTGTCTCATTAGTCTCTAGGCGTTCGTCGTAGTGTATCTTAGAAAGGTATTCCGATCCTTGTGATGCATAAATAACGCCTCGCGGGCGCGTCTCGTTTTTGTATGCTCAAAAAATACATATATCAAGAGTGTCCAAAATATAGAGAGGAATCACTTGTCAATATTCCGGCAAAAGAAACCCAGCTTGAGCTGGGCTTTCTGCACAACGGCATTACACGCTATTCAAAAGAACATTTCTTTTCAGTGGTGAAGGCCGGCTCTTTCCAATTTGGTCCCTTAACTACACGTTCTTTATCTTCGGAAACTAAAACTCCCTCGAGAAAAGTCTTTCGTAGGTATTCCATAAGTCACCAGTTTTAAGAGTCTCAAACCTGTACGAAGTATAAGTTCTATCTGTTTTTGGCTGATCTAGCGTTATAGCTAAAACTGTTAAAGTATTACGCACGGACTCATTCGTGGCAAGGTCTTTAATAGTATCTATTTAGTTTCCTCCTTCAATGCTTCAGCATAATCTTGTCTGGCGTCTGCATCTATCGCATCTTGAATATATAAAGAGTTGATTTTTCGTTGATTTTATAATCTTCAAGTATGTGAGCATTATTCCATGCATCCCCTTTCTCACCGTCCGCAACCCCAAGAGTTCTATACCGCTCAAGTTCTCGAATTTCATGTGTGTAAAAGCGTTTATCAACATCAGTAATCGGTATTTGACCACTCAAGATCTTTTCTAGGCGGTCAATCATTATTTATTGGCATCGGAGGGGGCAAAACGGCTCGTATGCAACTTGACCAGATTGATACCCTCCTGAGTCACTGAAGCCGTAGTCCAATCAAGATTTTGGGTTGGCCCTTCGGCTTTATCAGGATTGTACATCCGTCCACTGTGCTCACCTTGGTGGTTGCCCCTTCGTACGGGCTACTGAACACCGCATACATCGGCGGCAAACCCGAGTCTGCCGGGTAAATGTAAATGGCGCCGCGAATATCCAGTTGATCAGCTACTGGTAAGGGTACGGCCTTGATCTCAAGCGGGGTCAGCGTGACTCCCGTGTACACCGGCACTGGCAGCGGCTTTGCCGGGGTGGCCGTCGAGCTGTTCGCGGGGGTGGCAATCGGAAAGGTCTGCGTGACAGGTGAGCTGTGGTGAAGGTATAGGCGTTGGCTACCGGGTCCAGGCTCAGGGCTTTAACGGGAACTTTGCGCGATACTCTACCACTGGCTTATGTTGTTATCACTGTAGAGGGGCGCTTGTAAGTAGTTATCTCAATGGTGAAAGAAAAGCCCAGCATGGTCTGGACTTTCCTTTAAGAGTGTTATGTTCTACTCAAAAGTGTACTTTTTTTTGACCATAAATTCTGGGCTTCTCCACATTGGGCCTTTTCTTAAAGCACCATTGACATGATTGATTAATCCTTCGGTAGTCATCGTGTCAACAAGTTTTAAGAGTTCGATGTTGTTTGATATATTGGCCCAGCCATTTCTATTGTAAAGCCCATCAAGCCTCGGATAAGAAATGCCATTTTCACCCCCGGCCAAGAAAAGAATAACATCTCTAGGGGTTTCTGATTTTACAATTGTGCTTATGATGCTCATCTGTTTTCCCTCTCAATTTGTGCGTCGTCAGCTTCTATTGCTTCGGGGGTATAAAATAAGTCGTGAGTGTCTTTTAGTTTATAGTCCTCTAGCGTTGCCGTATGGGTGTTATTCCAAATGATTCCGCCATCGTCTGGGTCTATCCCATCCGCAATCCCCAAAGCTCTATATCGTTCTAGCTCTCGTATCTCATGTGTATAGAAACGTTTGTCTACATCGGTAATAGGTATCTCTCCTCGAAGAATTCTCTCTAGACGTGCAGTCATTATTTTGTTCGCGTCCGATGGCGGAAACCTACGAGTATGTAACTTAACGAGATTAATCCCGTTCTGAGTTACTGTCACTGCGGTCCAGTCCAGGTTTTGGATAGGGCCTCCTGTTTTTTCGGGATTGTACATTCGACCGCTGTGCACTCCCTTGGTAGTTGCCCCTTCGTATGGACTATTGAATACCACATAAATCGGCGGCAAACCCGAGTCTGCCGGGTAAATGTAAATGGCGTCGCGAATGTCCAGTTGATCAGCTACCGGCAAGGGTACGGCCTTGATCTCAAGCGGGGTCAGCGTGACTCCCGTGTACACCGGCACTGGCACCGGCTTTGCCGGGGTGGCCGTCGAGCTGTTTGCGGGGGTGGCAATCGGAAAGGTCAGCGTGACAGGTGAGGCGTCAGCCGTGGTGAAGGTATAGGCATTGGCTACCGGGTCCAGACTCAGGGCTTTAACGGGCACCCTGCGCGATATTCCGCCATTGGCTTGCGTGGCGATGACCGAGTACTTCGAGCTGTCACCATAGATCCGGTAAGGCAGGTCAACCGTACCGCCCGCAGCTGCTATGGCCGATAGGTTGGCTGGCAAACCAGGCGCTAGGCTTTTGGCCGGGAGGGTCAGGATGGTTGCAGGCAGTTCGCCGTTGCCCAGCGACGATGAGTACGTCAGCGCCCCGATACCCACCGCCGAGGTGACACTGACGACGGTGCCCAGGGCGGCCTTCAGTGCCTGAATCGCGGCTTGTATGGTGGTTTCCAGAGTAACGCTGGACCCCGCCGTGAGCGCAATCGACCCTGCCGCCGCACTCAGTTGGGTTGTACCTGCGGCGGGCATTCTGAAGGTGTGAGCGGCCTTCACCGCTTCGGCTTCCTGGTTGGCTTTGGCGGCATACAGCTTGGGCAGTCGATCCTCGAGGCTCTTGATTTCGTCTTTTAATACGTCAGCCCTGTACGCGGCTCGAATAGCCGTAATTTCTTGTTCAAAGGCTACCTCTGGATCGAGGTGGTTATCCCGGCTGCGTTCAAGAAAGGCTTTAAGGTCGCGGCTCTTGAAGTCCAGGCCAGGGTAACCGGCCAGGATGGCATTTTGTGCTGCCAGCTCGTTGCGTTCCTGGCTCAAGACCTGCGTCACGACTTGAATAGACTTGTTCACCCAGTCAGCAGGAGTCACTACGACCGTTGGGATGTCTGCCGACGCCACATCGAGCCTGGATTGTACGTTTTGCTCAACGTTGGCTTTGTTCAGGTTGTACTGGTTGACGATGGGGTCCTTTCTTGCGTTATAGCGCTGGGCCCAAGCAGCAATCGTTGCCCATTCAGAGGTTTGCTTGAGCTTTTCTCTCTCGAGCAGAGGTTTGATCTGAGCAAGCTGGTTATTCAAGTATGAAATCTCATTGTTGATCAGCTTGGTCCGATAAGCCGCCTCAAGGGATGTCTGCCACTTCCTGTAGTTTTCATCTGGGGAGGACAAGCGACTTGCTGAATATTTGAAAAAGTCAAAAACCGGCCGGCTGAAAAAGTCCGCATGATAAAAGCTATCAGCTACATTTTTTTGCGCCTGGGCCTCTGCCGTCTTCTGGTCGATCAGGACTTCCCTGATTGAGACTTCGCGACTCAGGTTCTGCACGGCGTCTGCACTGTTGGGGGCTCTGGCGCTTCTCGCTGTGGCGAGTTCCCCTTCAACCCTGCCGGTTATTGACTGCAGCTTTCCAGAGTATTCAGTTTCTTGAAGATTGATGGCTTGGTTCAATAGAGGAGGAAAGCGAGTCATCAGGTCATTCCGGATGGCGGAGCCGATCCGCAACCATTCCTGGCTTTTACTGAAGTCCTCATAGCCACCTCCATTGGTGGGGCCGAACACCTGTTTCTCGTAAGGGTTGATCACTAGAGGTGGAAGGTCGATGGGGCCGGGATCTGACATATTTTTGATACTCCATATCATGAGGGTAAAACTGCATTTTTTACCGCAGGTAAGGCCGCCTTGGTTTTTGCTGCTCGGTTGCAAGCCGCGGATGAGAAAACCTGGGTGTGGCGATACTGTATTTATGTCCAGTTTTGGCATGCAATTAAAATTTGCATCAATGCATAAGCTCCCGACAAACGGTATTGATTCCTATTACTATTTTGTGGCTGAAGCGATTGACGGGTTTGGGTGACGGGAGGGGTGGCGGTTGGCGATATTTCTGTGGACGCTGTTCCCCAGGCGCTACCGTCCTGCTCTGTGTAGCCGCAGGCTGCGCCAGCGGCTACAGGGAGATGCGCCTGTTATCGAATTTCCCCTCGTAGAAACACCAAAGCCGCAGCTCAAGCTGCGGCTTTTTTGCCCCGGGGTATCAGCGTCCGTGGCGCAGGCGCCCGATCAATGTATCCAGGCTGAGCTTGCCCGGGCCCTGGAACAGCAGGGGCAGCAGCGCCGCCAGGTAGATCACCGGCAGTTTGAAGTTGCCGTGGCCCTTGTTGCTGATGGCGTAGCCCTGGGCCAGTTCACTGAGGCTCGACCAGTCGGCCGGCCAGTGCACGGCGGCGGTGGCGACCACAGTGACCACGATCAGCACCAGCGCGGCGCAGCGGGTGCCCAGGCCCAGCAGCAACGCCAGGGCGCACAGCAGCTCGGCCCACATCGACAGCTGCCAGTTCAGGCTCGCCGGCAACTGGTCGAAGGGAAACGGGAAGGCGAACTGGATCTGCTGGAACCAGTTTTCCCCGCGCCATTTTTCCAGGCCCGACTCGAAGAACTCCCAGGCCAGCAACAGGCGCAGGCTGAGGAGCGCGACCCAGGGGGACAGGCGATTGAGCTGGCGTTGCAGCCCGCCGAGGGCGGATGAAAGCGTGAGGATCATGGGGTGGATCTCCTATGCAAAGTGGGGGGCATTACAAAAGCGGCGCCGCCTGCAGCGTCGATCGCAGCGCCTACAGGGCGGTTGAATTCAGCGCGGGCTCAGGGCCTGGCGTTGCCGGCGTTTGTTGGCCTGGGCCAGCTTGCCCAGCAGGTTGATCGCCATGGCCGAGCAGGTGATGGCGAAGGGCAGCAGGTACCAGGCGCTCAGCGGAATGCGTTTGAAGTTGGAGTAGGCGAATATCGTCGCGATCACCCACATGCCGGTGGTGTGCAGGCGCTTCCAGGCGGTACGGCTGAGCAGCGAGGCCGGGCCTTTGAACGAGGTCAGGGTTAGCAGCAGGATAAACAGGTAACCCACAGACCCGGGCAGGTTGCCCAGGGTGCTGCGGCCGGGCCAGAACTCCGGGTTCAGTTGCCCGTAGCTGTAGATCAGCAACGCGTGCACCAGGTGCGAGAAGGCGAACGCCAGGCCGATGAAACGGCGCTCGCGCACCAGCGTCTGGCCCAGCGGCGAGGGCAGCAGCACGGCGAATGCCGAGGCAGTGAAGGCCAGCAGAAACAGCACGAAGGACGAACGCGCGGTGGCGCGGATGGCGCTGCGGGTGGCCTCGACCAGGTCCGGCTCGAGCAGCAGGATCAGCGCGGTCATCAGCAGCACGGCGGCGGCCAGCAGGCTGAACAGCCGCCAGCCGTGGAAACGCGAGGGAAGGGATGGTGTGGGCATGAGAGGCTCCTTGAGGTTGGACGCCGCTGTCGCGGCGCGTCCCAGGAGTCTTGCAAGGCCATGTATATCGGCTGTGTCGGCGAGGGGCGGTTATGTATGCCTGTGTAGCGAGGCACTCAGAGGCTGGCCTTGTTGCTGACCAGGATCAGCTCCGCGCACAGGCCGCCGCCCTGGCGATTGCTCAGGCGCAGCGAGCCACCCAGGGCCACCGCCAGTTGCTGGGCGATGGCCAGCCCCAGGCCGGTGCCGCCGGTGTCGCGGTTGCGCGAGCTTTCCACCCGATAGAACGGCTTGAGCACTTCGGCCAGTTGCTCTTCGCTGATCCCCGGGCCGCGGTCCAGGACCTTGACCGACAGGCGATCGCCCGCTTCGGCTTGGACCTCGATCCGCGCCGCGCCAGAGAACTTCAGCGCGTTGTCCACCAGGTTCACCAGCACCCGGCGCAGGGCGTGGGGGCGGGTGTCGATCAGCGCGCCGTTCTTGCCGGCCAGCTCGACGTCCTGGCCGGTGTCCTGGTAGTCGAACACCAGGCTGTCGAGAAACGCGTCCAGGTCGATGCGGCAACTGGCCTCGGTGGCGCCATGGATGCTGCGGGCATAGGCCACGCCTTCGCGCACCAGATGTTCCATTTCACTCAGGTCGTTCCACAGCTTGTCCTTCTCGGTGGAGTCGTCCATGAACTCGGCGCGCAGTTTCATGCGGGTGATCGGCGTCTGCAGGTCATGGGAGATCGCCGCCAGCAGTTGCATGCGTTCCTTGAGGTAGGCGCCGATCCGCGCCTGCAGGGCATTGAAGGCCTTGGCCGCGTGCACCACTTCGATCGGGCCTTTTTCGTCCAGGTGCACGCCGTGGGTGTTGGGGTCGAGGCTGTCCACCGCCTGGGCCAGCCGGGTCAGCGGACGCACGGCGATACGTACTGCCAGCCAGGCGCAGAGGATCAACACCAGCAACTGCCCCAACAGCACCGCCGGCAGCCAGGGCGACATCGGCGTCAGCGCCGGGCGCACATCGATGGTCAGCGGGCTGCCGTCGGCCAGTTGCAGGTGGGCCTGATAGTGCTGGCGCGGTCCGGGGATGGTGTTGAATGTCAGGCGGTAGTCGCCGCCAATGGCGCTCTTGATCGAGTTCACCGAGACCGGTACATCGGCGCTGTCCATGGGCTGGCCGGGTTCGCCGGCATTGAGCAGATAGCCGTAGTTGCGCCGCTGCAGGCGCGGCAGCCAGGCGGGGCGCTCGGCGGCGGGCAGACGGTCGAGGATGGCGATGGAGGTGGCGACGTCGCTTTCCAGGTTGCCGAGCATGGTCATCTTCGCGCTCTGGTAGCGCTCGTAGGACTGCGCAGCGAACGACAGGCCCTGGGCCAGCGCCAGGCCGATCAGGAAAATCAGCGACAGTCGCGAGGCGAGGGTGCGCGGCCAGTGCAAGGCAAGCTTCATGACGCGGCCTCGAGGATCTCCACCGGCAGCGAGAACACATAACCCTCGCTGCGCACGGTCTTGATGTAGGCCGGTTCGCGAGCGTCGTCCAGCAGGCGCTGGCGCAGGCGGCTGACCAGCAGGTCGATGGAGCGGTCGAACAGGTCGGCGTCGCGGCCCTGGGTCAGGTTGAGCAACTGGTCGCGATTGAGCACCCGTTGCGGGTGGTCGAGGAACACTCGCAGCAAGCGGTATTCGGCGCCGCTCAGGGCGACCAGGGTGCCGTCCTGGTCCAGCAGGTGGCGCGCGGTGGTGTCCAGGCGCCAGCGGCCGAAGCCCAGCAGGCGGCCGCTCTCGGTGACCACCAGGTTCGGCGGCAGCATGCGCGTGCGCCGCAGCACGGCATTGATCCGCGCCAGCAGCTCGCGGGCGGCGAAGGGCTTGACCAGGTAATCGTCGGCGCCCATCTCCAGGCCGATGATGCGGTCGGTCTCGTCGTTGCGTGCGGTGAGCATCAGCACCGGCGTGGCCTTGTGCTTGCCGGCGCGCAGTTCGCGGCACAGCAGCAGGCCATCGTCGCCGGGCAGCATGATGTCGAGCACGATCAGGTCCACCGGGGTGGTTTCCAGGAAGCTGCGCATCTGCCGGCCGTCAGCCACTACCGTGGTGCGCAGGCCGTTCTTTTTCAGGTAGTTGCCTACCAGCTCTCTGATCTCGCGGTCGTCATCGACTATCAATACGTGATCGACATGATCCATGGGGCTGCCTCTGTATAGGGTCGTGCTGCCTAGTTTATAGGGCCCGGGCGGGCCTGCCTGCGGCGCTTTGTATTGCAGTGTATCTGGCGCCTGGCTGAATACACGGCGATGCAAAACAGGGTTTTTCCGACGCCTTTGTATCGCTGTGTATCCCCCGGTGGCGTGGATACGCAGGGACACCGCAAGGGCGGTTTGCCGACACAGGCGCGATACCTTGCGCGCATTCAATGGGCTCCATCGAGGCACAGCCACTGGCCTCGCCACCAAAACCCATTGTCGCCCGAGGAAACCATCATGCAACGCACCGCCCTCTACGCCGCCTGCCTGTTCGCCGCGCTGAATATCTGCACCCTGTCGGCCCGCGCCGAAGGCACGGTACAGGCCCAGACCTACAGCTACGGCACCCCGCTGGATATCCAGAAAGTCTTGTCGATGACCGAAGACGCCGAGCCGAGCTGCGGCGTGGTCAATGCCCGCATGACTTACCTCGATTCCCAGGGCCGCACCCAGGCCCTGGATTACCGCAAGTTCGCCAACAACTGTAACGACGGCAACTGAGTGCACTCACTTGTCATGTAGTCCCTGTTGAACATGAGGATCAGCCCATGAACACCCTGAAAACCTGCCTGCTTACCCTGACCTTGGCCCTGGCCGGCGTGGCCGTGGATGCCAGCGCCGCCGATGCGTCCTGCACGACCTGCTTCCAGCTCGCGCCCTTGAGCCAGGGCGGCCAGCCAGAGCGAGCGGCGCCGCTGCTCGCCGAAGGCGGCTACGAGCGCACCCCGCAG
>NZ_JACNDE010000006.1:0-232422 GCF_017351415.1 Pseudomonas sp. FW305-25
GGCTTCCACGCCACCCCCAAACCTCAGATGGCAATCGACGGCAGGCCCAGCCCGGTCAAAGATTGCGCACTGTCGGCCTGCTCGGCCATCAGCCAGTCGAAAAACCGCTGGATCAGCGCCCCGCGGCGTTTGCGCTGGGGCAGCACCACGTAATAGCCGTAGCGGGAGATCAGCGTTTCGCTGATCGGTCGGCACAACAGACCTTGCGCCAGCAAGTTATCCACAAGGTGGCGCCAGCCAATGCCCACACCCTGGCCACCGATCGCCGCCTGGATCAGCAGGGTGTAGTTGTCGAAACGCAGCTGCCCCGGCGCCGGCGGGGTGGCGATTCCCAGTTCGCGGAACACGCCGCTCCAGTCGAACCAGTGGCTGCTGTTTTCTCCCTTCAAATGCAGCAGCGGAAACTCCAGCAGCGAATGGGCGCCGAGGGGCAGCGGTCGTTCCTTGAGCAAGAGCGGGCTGCACACCGGAAACACTTCCTCATTGAACAGCCAATGGCTTTCACCCTGCTTGAAACGCCCATCGCCAAACAGCACGGCAACGTCGATATCGGTGCGCAGCATGTTGTGGCTGCGCTCGCTGGTGACCAGGCTCACATCCACCTGTGGATTGGCGGCGTGGAAGCGATGCAGGCGCGGCATCAGCCAGTAGGCGGCGAAGGCGAAATCGGTGGCCACCTGCAACACCTCGTGCTGGTGCTGGGCAGTGATGGCGCTCAGGCCGCTGTCGATGCTCTGCAAGCCAGCCTGCACCTGTTCGAACAACTGGCTACCGGCCTCGGTCAGTTCGATGCCCCGGTAGATGCGGTCGAACAGCCGGGTGCCGAGCTGTTCCTCCAGCCGCTTGATCTGCTGGCTGATAGCCGGTTGGGTGGTGCCCAGCTCCACCGCCGCCGCGGTAAAGCTGCGCTGGCGCGCCGCCACCTCGAAGACGCGGAACAGGTCCAGGGATAGATCGCCAAGCGCTTCATACATAAGCTGTGCTTATCCTAGTCATTGCCGTACAGGGGCTTTACCGTGAAAGCCACGGGTTACATCCTCGATCGCAGCACTTTCGCATAACTGCCCACTATGGAATGCCGCGAATACATGAAGCGCAAGAACATTCTTTTCATCATGGTCGATCAAATGGCCGCGCCAATGTTGCCGTTCTACGGTCAATCGCCCATCAAGCTGCCGCATCTGAGCCGTCTCGCCGCCCAGGGCGTGGTATTCGACGCCGCCTACTGCAACAGCCCGTTGTGCGCGCCCTCGCGTTTCACCCTGGTCAGCGGCCAGTTGCCGAGCAAGATCGGCGCCTATGACAACGCCGCCGACTTCCCCGCCGACGTCCCGACCTACGCCCATTACCTGCGCCGCCTGGGCTACCGCACCGCGCTGTCGGGCAAGATGCATTTCTGCGGCCCGGACCAACTGCACGGCTACGAAGAACGCCTGACCAGCGATATCTACCCGGCCGACTATGGCTGGGCGGTGAACTGGGACGAACCGGACGTGCGCCCAAGCTGGTACCACAACATGTCCTCGGTGCTGCAGGCCGGGCCATGCGTGCGCACCAACCAGCTGGATTTCGACGAAGAGGTGGTGTTCAAGGCCCGTCAGTACCTGTTCGATCACGTTCGCGAAGACGGCGACCAACCGTTCTGCCTGACCGTGTCGATGACCCACCCGCACGACCCGTACACCATTCCCAAGGCCTTCTGGGATCTGTACCGCGACGAAGATATTCCGCTGCCGCAGACCCCGGCCCAAGACGCGCTCGACCCGCACTCCCAGCGCCTGCTCAAGGTTTATGACCTGTGGGACAAGCCGCTGCCTGTGGATAAGATCCGCGATGCGCGTCGTGCCTATTTCGGTGCGTGCAGCTATATCGACAGCAACGTCGGCAAACTCCTGGAAACCCTGGAGGAAACCGGGCTGAGCGACGACACCATCATTGTCTTCTCCGGCGACCACGGCGACATGCTCGGCGAGCGCGGCCTCTGGTACAAAATGCATTGGTTCGAAATGGCCGCGCGGGTGCCGCTGCTGGTCAGCGCGCCGGGGCAGTTCGCCGCCGGCCGGGTAAGCCAGGCGGTCTCGACCGCCGACCTGCTGCCGACCCTGGTGGAACTGGCCGGAGGCCAACTGCAACCTGGCCTGGCGCTGGATGGCCGCTCCCTGGTGCCGCACCTGCAAGGGCAGGGCGGGCATGACGAAGTCTTCGGCGAGTACATGGCCGAAGGCACCATCAGCCCGCTGATGATGATTCGCCGCGGCCGCTACAAGTTCATCTACAGCGAAGACGACCCGTGCCTGCTGTTCGATGTGGCCAACGACCCGCGCGAGCAGGAAGACCTCAGCCAATCGCCGCAATATCGCCCGCTATTCGATGATTTTCTCCGCGAGGCGCGGGCCAAGTGGGATATCCCGGCCATCCATCAACAGGTACTCGCCAGCCAGCGCCGCCGTCGCTTCGTCGCGGGCGCCTTGAGCCTCGGCAAACTGAAGAGCTGGGACCACCAGCCACTGGTCGACGCCAGTGCGCAATACATGCGCAACCACATCGACCTCGACGATCTGGAGCGCAAGGCTCGTTATCCACAACCCTGCCAAAACCAATAACGTAAGGGGAAGAGCATGCAAAGGTTATCCACAGCAGTGACGGCCGCGCTTCTGGCGCTGGGCAGTGTTTCGGTCCCGGCCCTGGCCTGGGCCGAACAGGGGTGCGAGACGGTGAAGATGGCCGACCCGGGCTGGAGCGACATCGCCGCCACCAACGCCATCGCCGGTTTCCTGCTGGACGGCATGGGCTACAAGGCCAAGATCGACACCCTGGCGGTACCGATCACCTTCGGCGGGCTCAAGGACGGCCAGGTGGATGTGTTCCTGGGCAACTGGATGCCGGCGCAGCAGGGCTTCTACGACAAGTTCGTGGCCAATGGCGATGTCACCCAGCTGGCGAAGAACCTGGACGGCACCGAGTTCACCCTGGCAGTGCCGGATTACGTCTGGGACGCCGGCGTGCATGACTTCAACGACCTGAATAAGTACGCAGACAAGTTCGACAAGAAGCTCTACGGCATCGGCTCCGGGGCCCCGGCCAACCTGTCGTTGCAGGAGATCATCAAGAAGAACGACTTCGACCTCGGCCAGTGGAAGCTGATCGAGTCCAGCGAACAGGCGATGCTCGCCGAAGTCTCGCGGGCGGTGAAACGGCAGAAGTTCGTCACCTTCCTCGGCTGGACCCCGCACCCGATGAACGTGCAGCTGAAAATGCATTACCTCAAGGGCGGCGAGAAGTACTTCGGCGACACCGGCAGCGTCTACACCCTGACCCGCAAGGGGTATGCGCAGGCCTGCCCGAACGTCGGCAAACTGCTGGGCAACCTGAGCTTCACCCAGGAAATGGAGAACAGCATCATGGCCGAGGTGGCCAACAAGAAGGTCAGCAACTTTGACGCAGCCAAGGCCTGGATCAAGGCCAACCCGGCAGTGCTGGGCAAGTGGCTGGACGGGGTGAAGACCCTCGACGGCAAGGATGCGCTGCCGGCGGTGCAGGCCAAGCTGTAATACCCATGGTAGGAGCGAGGCTTGCCCGCGATGGGCTACGCAGTAGCCCCAAAAACCTGTGCACGCGGTCCATCTGCAAGACCGAGTCGCCGGCATCGCGAGCAAGCTTCGCTCCTACAGGTAAGCTTGCCGGCAATGCTTTACCCTGACGCCTTTCGCCCCATCCCGACCGCGAGGACCCATGGCCTGGCCCAATCGCCATTCACTCTTGCCCTTCCTGAGCTGGCTGCCCCGGCAGACCCGCGCCAGCGTCGGGCGCGACCTGCTGGTGGGCCTGAGCGGCGCCATCCTCGCCCTGCCGCAATCGATCGCCTATGCCCTGATCGCCGGCCTGCCACCGGAATACGGCCTGTATGCCGCCGTCGTCCCGGTGCTGATCGCTTGCCTGTGGGGTTCTTCCTGGCACCTGATCTGTGGCCCGACCGCGGCGATTTCCATCGTCCTCTATGCCAGCGTCAGCCCCCTGGCGGTGCCGGCGTCCCAGGACTACATCACCCTGATCCTGCTGCTGACCTTGCTCGCCGGCCTGTTCCAGTGGCTGCTGGGGCTGTTGCGCTTCGGCGCGCTGGTGAACTTCGTGTCCCATTCGGTGGTGCTCGGCTTCACCCTCGGCGCCGCGGTGGTGATCGCCCTGGGGCAGTTGCCCAACCTGCTGGGCCTGGACTTGCCGAGCGAGGCCACCGCGCTGAACAGCCTGACCTCGCTGTTCGCCCATCTCGATGCCGTGGATAACCCCTCGCTGATCCTCGGCCTGGGCACGCTGGTCGTCGGCCTGGCCCTGAAGCTGCTGGTGCCGCGCTGGCCCTCACTGCTGATCAGCCTGATCCTCAGCGCTCTGGTGGTGTGGCTGTGGCCGGCGCTGTTCGGCCAGGTAAAACTGGTCAGCGCCTTTACCGGCCGGCTGCCGCCGTTCAGCCCGCTGCCGCTGGACCTGGACATGATCCTGCGCCTGCTGCCCAGCGCCGTGGCGGTGGGCATGCTGGGGCTGGTAACCAGCCTGTCGATCGCCCGCTCGCTGTCGGCACGCTCCGAACAGTTGCTCGATGCCAACCAGGAAGTCCGTGCCCAGGGCCTGTCGAATATCGTCGGCGCGTTTTTCTCCGGCTATCTGTCGTCCGGCTCTTTTACCCGCTCCGGCCTGAGCTACGAGGCCGGTGCCTGTTCGCCGCTGGCCGGAGTGTTCTCAGCATTGTGGGTGGCCCTGTTCGCCGTGGCCGGCGCGGCACTGATCGCGCATATCCCGATCCCGGCCATGGCCGGGAGCATCCTGCTGATCTGCTGGGGCCTGGTGGACCACCGCGGCATTCGCGCGCTGTTCCGGGTCAGCCGCGCCGAGTTCGTGGTGATGGGCCTGACCTGTGTCGCCACCTTGCTGTTGGAGTTGCAGACGGCGATCTACGCCGGGGTCCTGGCGTCGCTGTTCTTCTACCTCAAGCGCACCTCGCAACCACGCGTGCAGCACGGACGCGAAGGCGACGAAGACATCCTGCGGGTCGGCGGCTCGATCTTTTTCGGCGCCAGCCATTACCTGCAAGTGCGCATGCAGCGCTGCCATGCGCCGCGCCTGGTGATCGACGCCCGGCAGATCAACTTCATCGACTATTCCGGGGTGGCCATGCTGCATCAGGAAGCCCGCCGCCTGTTGCGGCAGAACCGCAGCCTGACCCTGCGTCGCGCGCGGGCCTCGGTGATCGAAGAGTTGAGAAAGCTCGAAGGGGCGGAGAAATGCCCGATCCGGTTTGAGGATTGAGCCGGGCGAAGATTATGTAGGAGCGAGCTTGCTCGCGATGAACCTCAACAATGATGCGCTGTGGCTGTCACACCGCCGCTTCGCGGCGATCGCGAGCACGCTCGCTCCTACAATAGAAAGAAGGAAGCAGTGTCAGAGCGCCAGCTGGCGCCGCAGCTCCGCCAGCACCGGCGCGGTGTCCGGGCGCACGCCGCGCCACAAGAAGAAGGCTTCCGCCGCCTGTTCGGCGAGCATGCCCAGGCCATCCATGGAAATCGCCGCGCCATATTGGCTGGCCCAGCGACAGAAGGCGGTCGGCTCCTTGCCATACATCATGTCGTAGCACACCGTCTGGCCCGGCTCGATCAGGCTGGCGGCGATCGGCGGCACGTCGCCGGTGAGGCTGGCCGAGGTGGCGTTGATGATCAGGTCCACCGGCTCGCGCAACCAGTCGAAACCACTGGCCGACACCGGCCCCAGGTCGCTGAACAGCTCGGCCAGCAGCTCGGCCTTTTCCACCGTGCGGTTGGCGATGATCACCGATGCCGGCTGCTCCGCCAGCAGCGGCTCCAGCGCGCCACGCACCGCGCCGCCGGCCCCCAGCAGCAGAATGCGCTTGCCCTTGAGGCTGAAGCCGGCGTTGACCGTCAGGTCGCGCACCAGGCCGGCGCCGTCGGTGTTGTCGCCCAACAGGCTGCCATCGGCGAGCTTGCTCAAGGTGTTCACCGCGCCGGCGCGCTGGGCGCGGGCGGTCAGGCTGTCGGCCAGGCGGTAGGCATCCTCCTTGAACGGCACCGTGACATTGGCGCCACGCCCGTCAACGAAGAACCCGCGGGCACAGCCGGCGAAATCGTCGAGGGGCGCCAGCAGGGTGGTGTAGACCAGCCGCTGCGCCGTCTGCTCGGCGAACAGCCGATGAATCAGCGGCGATTTGCTGTGGCCGATCGGGTTACCAAAAACGACGTATTGATCCATCCAATAAAACCCTCATGCACATCCCTGTAAGGAACCAGCTTACTGGCGACAGGGACGCTGCGCTGTTCTGTTCAATCGCATTATCGCCCAGCGCCGGCCAGGCGGCTGCAACGCTTTACGCGGAGCCCGCCAGCCAGTCGCGGTCCTGCAGGAAATATTCGGTCAGGCGCGCTTCTTCGCTGCCCGGCTCGGCTTTCCAGTCGTAGCCCCAGCGCACCTGCGGCGGCAGGGACATGAGGATCGACTCGGTACGCCCGCCCGATTGCAGGCCGAACAGGGTGCCGCGGTCATAGACCAGATTGAACTCGACATAGCGACCGCGACGGTATTCCTGGAACTCGCGCTGCTTCTCGGTATAGCCCAGGGCCTTGCGGCGCTGGACGATCGGCAGGTAGGCCTCGAGGTAGGCGTCGCCGATGGCGCGCATGAAGGCGAAGCTGGTGTCGAAGTCCCACTCGTTGAGGTCGTCGAAGAACAGGCCGCCGATGCCGCGCGGTTCATTGCGATGCTTGATATGGAAGTAGCTGTCGCACCAGGCCTTGTAGCGCGGGTAAACATCCGGGCCGAAGGGCGCGCAGGCCTTTTGTGCGACGCGGTGCCAGTGCACGCAGTCTTCCTCGTTGGCGTAGTAGGGGGTCAGGTCGAAACCGCCGCCGAACCACCAGACCGGCTCTTCGCCTGCCTTTTCGGCGATGAAGAACCGTACGTTGGCGTGGGAAGTCGGTACATGCGGGTTGTGCGGGTGGATCACCAGCGACACGCCCAGCGCCTCGAAACCACGGCCGGCCAGCTCCGGCCGGTGGGCGCTGGCGGACGGCGGCAAGCCGCTGCCGAACACGTGGGAGAAGTTGACGCCGCCTTTCTCGATCACCGTACCGTCGGCAATCACCCGGGTGCGCCCGCCACCGCCGGCCGGTCGGGTCCAGGCGTCTTCGACGAAGCGCGTACCGCCGTCTTCGGCTTCCAGGGCGGCGCAAATACGGTCTTGCAGGTCGAGCAGGTAGGCTTTTACGGCCTCGGTGCGGGTAGTCATGGCATCACCTTGAATCGGGCAAAGCTACGCGGCGCCAGGGATACAGCGGGGGGCCTGCGCAAATGGGCGCGTAGCATAACACCGCACAGGGGCCGGTCGCAGTTGACGGCGGTCAAGCATAGGAGTCCGATAAGGCACTTTCGCGACACGACCGAGGAGAGAGTGCAGATGGCCAAACGTATCCAGTTCCGTGCCCATGGCGGCCCGGAAGTGCTCGAGTATGTGGATTACCAACCCGCCGAACCGGGCCCGCAACAGGTCCGCGTGAGCAACAAGGCCATCGGCCTGAACTTCATCGACACCTACTACCGCAGCGGCCTCTACGCGCCACCGGCCTTGCCATCGGGTCTGGGCGCCGAAGGGGCCGGGGTGGTCGAGGCGGTGGGCAGCGCCGTGACCCGCTTCAAGGTCGGCGATCGCGTGGCCTATGGCAGCGGCCCGCTGGGCGCCTACAGCGAGGTGCATGTGCTGCCCACAGACAACCTGGTGCACCTGCCGGACAGCATCAGCTTCGAACAGGCGGCCGGGGTGATGCTCAAGGGCCTGACCGTACAGTACCTGCTGCGCCAGACCTACGAGCTCAAGGGCGGCGAGACCGTGCTGTTCCACGCCGCCGCCGGCGGGGTCGGGCTGCTCGCCTGCCAGTGGGCCAAGGCCCTGGGGGTGAAGCTGATCGGTACCGTCAGCTCGCCGCAGAAAGCCGCGCTGGCGAAATCCCTCGGTGCCTGGGAAACCATCGACTACAGCCATGAAGACGTGGCCAAGCGCGTACTGGAGCTGACCGACGGCAAGAAATGCCCGGTGGTCTACGACGGCGTGGGCAAGGACACCTGGCTGACTTCGCTGGACTGCCTGCAGCCACGGGGCCTGATGGTCAGCTTCGGCAACGCCTCGGGCGCGGTAGAGGGGGTCAACCTGGGCATCCTGGCGGCCAAGGGCTCGCTGTACGTCACCCGTCCGACCCTGGGCACCTACGCCAACAACGCCGAGAACCTGCAGGCCATGGCCGACGACCTGTTCGCCATGATCGCCAGCGGCAAGCTGAAGATCGAGATCGGCCAGCGTTATCCGCTGGCGGAAGCGGCGAAGGCGCAGACCGAGCTGTCGGCGCGACGCACCACGGGTTCGACCATTCTGTTGCCTTGAAATACTTCGCGGGCAAGCCTCGCTCCTACGGATGTGGGTCGTAGGAGCGAGGCTTGCCCGCGATAAACGATGACGCGGTGTCAGGCCGGGCGCACGATCTTGCCGGTCACCAGGTCGCGGATCAGGCTCGGGTTCTTGCGCCCGCCCAGGCTGCCACCCAGGACCATGTCCAACTGCCCGCGGAAATACTGCTCGACGCGAATCCGCGTGCGGGCCGCAGGGCGCCCCTGGGGGTTGGCCGAGGTGGAAATCAGCGGCCCCACCAAGGCGCACAACTCACGCACCAGTGGATGATCGCTGACTCGCAGGGCCACGGTGTCGTGGACCCCGGTGACCCATTCCGGCAACAGATTCTGATGGGGTACCAGCCAGGTGTTCGGGCCCGGCCAGGTGCTGGCCATGCGATCGAGCCATTCCTGGGGAAAATCCTCGAAGAGAAAATCGAACTGGCGGATGTTGTCGGCGATCAGGATCAGGCCCTTGTCCACGGAGCGCGACTTGATGGCCAGCAACCGGTCCACCGCCTCTTCGTTCCACGGGTCGCAACCCAACCCCCAGACTGCTTCGGTTGGATAGGCAATCACCGCCCCTGCGCGAATTTCTCGTGCGGCTTGTTGCACACGCCAACTGCTGACCATTGCTGACTCTCCGGATTAAGGCTGTGCGCAGTTTACCGATCCTGCCTATAAAGCCTAGGGTCTGTACGAAAAGTCGGCGAGCGAAGGCCAGGCAAGGCGCAACGACCAGCGGGAGTAACAGCCAAGGGCTGGCCCGAAGGGTAAGCGCAGCGAATCAAAACAGGCGAGGAACGGCCGGGGTCGCGTTCGACTTTAGGGGCCTAAATGAGCATTCCGAGCCTGTTTTTAACGCAGCATGGCCGAGCGCAGCCACTTTTCGTACAGAGCCTTAGCCTTTTGCCCGGGCAAACCAGCAACCGCCTTCACACGTCGCATGGCCCTCCAGCTCCAGTTCGGTGAGCGCCGCCAGCACCCTGGGCAGGCTCCAGCCACTGGTCTGCACCAGGCCCTCGCTGGTCTGCGGCGCGGCATGCAACAGCGCCAGCAACGGGTGAGCGGGCGCGGCTGTTGGCGGGGCCGTGGATAACGGCAGCCGTTGCCAGCCACGCAGGGCTTCGAGGATATGTTCGATGGTTTCCACCAGCACCGCGCCATCGCGAATCAGCTGATGACAACCCCGGGCTCCCGGATGATGGATCGACCCGGGTATCGCATACACCTCGCGGCCTTGCTCGGCGGCGAGCCGGGCGGTGATCAGCGAACCGCTGGCGACGCTGGCCTCCACCACCAGCACGCCAAGGGACAGGCCGCTGATGATCCGGTTGCGCCGGGGAAAGTGGCTGGCGTGGGGCCCGGTCTCCAGCGGGAACTCGGAAACCAGCGCGCTGCCCTGGGCAATCATGGCATCGGCCAGGCGCCGGTTGCGCTGTGGATAAAATTTTTCCAGGCCGGTGCCCAGCACGCCGACGGTCTGCCCGCCGACCTCCAGGGCGGCCTGGTGCGCCGCGCCATCGATCCCCAGTGCCAGGCCGCTGGTGATGACAAAACCGGCCGCGGCCAGGCTGCGGGAAAAGGCCGCGGCGGTGTCCATCCCGGGCCGCGAAGCGCGACGGCTGCCGACCACCGCCAACTGCGGTTTTTCCAGGATGCGTGGGTCGCCGGCGACAAACAGCAGCGGTGGCGCATCGGCGATTTCATTCAACAGCGGCGGGTAGTCCGGCTGGTCCCACATCAGTAAATGCTGGCCCGGACGCTCCAGCCAGGCCAATGCATGGCTGGCGCCATCACGCACTTCGGCGTTGCGCCGAGCCTCGGCCGCGCCCGCCGGCAGGCCCAGCGCACGCCAGGCACTGGCCGGTGCGCTGATGGCCTTGGAGGCCGAACCGAAGGCTTCGAGCAGCAGCTGAAAACGCTTCGGGCCGAGGTCCGGCAAGCGGTGCAAACGTAGGCGGGCTTCCAGTTCCGCGGGGGAAACCGGAGCCTGGGCAGGCAGTGACATAGGATCATCCTTGATCGTTATAAGCCCGGTCGCAGCTGGAATAAGTTGTGGATAACTCTGTTGGTAACTTGTTGAGGGTTTTTACGGGTTACGGACTTTGTCCATGATCGCCAGGGAACGGGAAGCGTTGAGCACCAGGCCGTAACTGAGCTTGTCGTAGGTGCGGAAAACCATCAGCAGACCGGCCCGCTCATCCGGCATTTTCACCTGTCCACCGGCCACCCGGTCGCGCACGGTTTCGCCGGTTTTCATTACCGCCAGCACGTTGCCTTCAGCCAGGCCATCGCGCCGTCCCTTGTTCAACGTCACCACATCCAGCGCGCCGATCTGGGTGACACCCCGTGGCACGTCGATGATCAGGCCCTCGACCGCCCGGCTCGGCGCGCTGGGGACAAAGGTCGAGTTGATAGTCCGTGGCTCGCCGCCGAACAGGCGGTCACCCAGGCGCACTTCCTGGGTGGTGCGCTGCAATTGCAGGGTGGCGATATCGCCCTCGACCGCGACCACCTCGCCGCCGCCGATTTCGTCGGCGTTGATTCCCAGCAGTTCGCCGCTCTGCGGGTCGGTGTAGGTCTTGCCCTGACGGAAGATGCCGTAGGCCGATTGCTCCGGGTCGAAGCGGCCGCGCGCGAAGATCCGGTCGCCGGTGCCGCTGAGTACCCGTTCGGCATCGCCGGCGACTATGTAGGGCGCGCTGTCGAAGGCGTCCGCCCGGTCGAGGATGCGGTTGCTCAGCAGAAAGCTGTCGATGGCCTGCAGTGGAATGCTCGGGATCGCCTCGACCAGTGGCGTGCGACGCACCTGGGGCGAGAGCTTGACGGTGCCCCGAGAAACGCCGCGCTCCAGGGTCAGGCGTGGTTCGCCATCGACCCGGACCAGCGCCAGGGAGTCGCCGGGGTAGATCAGGTCGGGGTCGGCGAGGCTGGAATTGGCCTGCCAGAGCGCCGGCCATTGCCAGGGATCGCGCAGAAAGCGATTGGCGATGCTCCACAAGGTATCGCCCGCCACTACGGTGTAGCGCTGTGGATAACCCTCCCGGAGCGGCACCTGCGCCTGGCCGAAACCGGCCCAGCCCACGAGCAGCAAGGCGAGTAGTGATTTCCTCATGCGGTGAATCCCTTTATTATGTGTATTCGCGTGAAACGCCAGCGCCTGTGCGCTCCCTGCTCCTGACCGAGCACGTTTTACAACGGTTGCCCTTCCAGAACCCGCAAGGCCTCCGACTCCGAACTTACTTCACACGTGTAGCAATTACGCTTATGGCCATTTTAAACATCCTCGAATTCCCCGACTCGCGCCTGCGCACTATCGCCAAACCAGTGGCCGTAGTGGACGACGAAGTGCGTCAGTTGGTCGACGACATGTTTGAAACAATGTATGAGGCGCCCGGCATCGGCCTGGCCGCTACCCAGGTCAACGTGCACAAGCGCATCGTGGTCATGGACCTGTCCGAAGACCGCAGCGAGCCACGGGTGTTCATCAACCCCGAGTTCGAAGCGCTCACCGACGAAATGGGCCAGTATCAGGAAGGCTGCCTGTCGGTACCGGGCTTCTACGAGAACGTCGATCGTCCGCAACGCGTGAAAATCAAGGCCCTGGACCGTGACGGCCAACCTTACGAACTGATCGCCGAAGGCCTGCTCGCGGTGTGCATCCAGCACGAATGCGACCACCTCAACGGCAAATTGTTCGTCGATTACCTGTCCACGCTCAAACGCGACCGGATCAAGAAGAAGCTGGAAAAGCAGCATCGTCAGCAAGCTTGATTCCCTTCTTCCAAAGGCTTGCAGCGGCAAGCCTTTTTCTTTTCCGCGTGTTTATTACCGAGAACTCCCATGACTGAGCCACTGCGCATCGTCTTTGCCGGCACCCCGGAATTCGCCGCCGAACACCTCAAGGCCCTGCTCGACAGCCCTTACGAGATCGTCGCGGTCTACACCCAACCGGACCGCCCGGCCGGGCGCGGGCAAAAGCTGATGCCGAGCCCGGTCAAGCAGCTGGCGCTGGAGCACCACATCCCCGTGCTGCAACCGCCGACCCTGCGCGACCCGCAGGCCCAGGCCGAACTGGCGGCCCTCGCGCCGGACCTGATGGTGGTGGTCGCCTACGGCCTGATCCTGCCGCAGGCGGTGCTGGATATTCCGCGCCTGGGCTGCATCAACAGCCACGCCTCGCTGCTGCCACGCTGGCGCGGGGCGGCGCCGATCCAGCGCGCCGTGGAAGCCGGCGACCCGCTGAGCGGCGTGACCGTGATGCGCATGGAAGCCGGCCTGGACACCGGGCCGATGCTGCTCAAGGTCAGCACCCCGATCAGCGCCACCGACACCGGCGGCAGCCTGCATGACCGTCTTGCCGAAATGGGCCCGCCCGCCGTGGTGCAGGCCATCGCCGGCCTCGCCGCCGCAACCCTGCAAGGCGAAGTGCAGGACGACAGCCTGGCCACCTACGCCCACAAACTGAACAAGGACGAAGCGCGGATCGACTGGAGCCGTCCTGCGGTAGAACTGGAGCGCCTGGTGCGAGCCTTCAACCCCTGGCCGATCTGCCACAGCACGCTGAACGGCGAAGCGCTGAAGGTGCTGGCCGCCAGCCTCGCCGAAGGCAAGGGCGTACCGGGCACCATCCTCGGCGCCAGCAAGGACGGCCTGCTCGTCGCCTGCGGTGAGCAGGCGCTGTGCCTGACCCGCCTGCAATTGCCCGGCGGCAAGGCGCTGAACTTCAGCGACCTGTTCAACAGCCGTCGCGAGAAATTCGCCACCGGCACCGTGCTCGGACAAGCGGCGGACGCCCAATGAACCCGCGTCTGGCCGCCGCCAAGGCCCTGACCTCGGTCCTCAATGGCAAAGCCTCGCTCAACAGCTCGCTGCCAACCCTGCTGGACAAGGTCGAAGTACGCGATCGCGGCTTCACCCAGGACCTGGCTTTCGGCACCGCGCGCTGGCAGCCACGGCTGGCGGCGCTGGCCGCCAAGCTGTTGCAGAAGCCGTTCAAGGCAGCCGATGCCGACGTCGAGGCGCTGCTGCTGGTGGGCCTCTATCAGTTGCTCTACACCCGCGTCCCGGCGCACGCCGCCATCGGCGAAACCGTGGGCTGCGCCGACAAGCTGAAAAAGCCCTGGGCCAAGGCACTGATCAATGCCGTGCTGCGCCGCGCCCAACGTGAGAGCGAAGCACTGTTCGCCGAGCTGGAACGCGACCCCGTGGTGCGTACCGCCCATCCGCGCTGGCTGCAAAAGTCCCTCAAGGCATTCTGGCCCGAGCAGTGGGAAGCGATCTGCGCCGCCAACAACGCCCACCCGCCGATGATCCTGCGGGTCAATCGCCGCCACCATTCCCGCGCCGCTTACCTCCAGCTGCTTAGCGAGGCCGGCGTTGCCGCCAAGCCTTGCGTCTATAGCCAGGACGGCATCGTGCTCGATGAAGCCGCCGACGTGCGCGCCCTGCCGGGCTTCGCCGAAGGCTGGATCAGCGTGCAAGACGAAGCCGCGCAACTGGCCGCCGAGTTGCTGGAACTGGCGCCGGGACAACGGGTGCTGGACGCCTGCTGCGCGCCCGGCGGCAAGACCTGCCACATCCTCGAAGTCGAGCCTGCGCTGGCCGGCATGGTCGCGGTGGACCTGGAAGCCAAGCGCCTGGTGCGCGTCCAGGAGAACCTCGACCGCCTGAACCTTCGCGCCGAGCTGATCGCCGCCGACGGCCGCGACACCGCCCAGTGGTGGGACGGCAAGCCGTTCCAGCGCATCCTGCTGGACGCGCCATGCTCGGCCACCGGGGTGATCCGCCGCCACCCGGATATCAAGCTCACCCGTCAGGCCGACGACATCGCCGCCCTGGCCAGCCTGCAAGGCGAACTGCTGGACGCCATGTGGTCGACCCTGGAAGTCGGCGGCATCCTGCTGTACGCCACCTGCTCGACCTTGCCGACCGAAAACACCGAGGTCATCGAGGCTTTCCTGGCCCGTACCCCGGGTGCTCGCGAACTGGACATCGCCGGGCAACTGGGTCAGCCTCCGGCCGGCCTGAAGCAGCCCCACGGTCGCCAGCTGCTGGCGCAAGAGGGCGGCCACGACGGGTTCTACTACGCCAAGCTGATCAAGATTGCCGCCGCGCGCGGTTAAGAAAGGTTCGAAGGGAGTGACTGGATGAAGATCATCATCCTCGGAGCAGGGCAGGTGGGCGGTACGCTGGCAGAGCATCTGGCCAGCGAAGCCAACGACATCACGGTGGTCGACACCGACGGCGAACGCCTGCGCGATCTCGGCGACCGCCTGGACATCCGTACCGTACAGGGCCGCGGTTCGTTCCCCACGGTACTGCGCCAGGCCGGCGCCGACGATGCCGACATGCTGGTCGCGGTGACCAACAGCGACGAAACCAATATGGTCGCCTGCCAGGTCGCCCACACCCTGTTCCACACCCCGACCAAGATCGCTCGGGTCCGCGAAGCGGCCTACCTGACCCGCGCCGGCCTGTTCGACAACGAGGCGATTCCGGTCGACGTGCTGATCAGCCCGGAACAGGTGGTGACCAACTACATCAAGCGCCTGATCGAACACCCCGGCGCCCTGCAGGTGATCGACTTCGCCGAAGGCAAGGCCCAACTGGTGGCGGTCAGGGCCTATTACGGCGGGCCGCTGGTGGGGCAGCAACTGCGCCAGTTGCGCGAGCACATGCCCAACGTCGACACCCGCGTGGCGGCGATCTTCCGCCGTGACCGGCCGATCCTGCCCCAGGGCGATACGGTGATCGAGGCCGACGACGAAGTGTTCTTCATCGCTGCCAAGGCCAACATCCGCGCGGTGATGAGCGAGATGCGCCGCCTCGACGAATCCTACAAACGCATCGTCATCGCCGGCGGCGGGCAGATCGGCGAACGCCTGGCCGAAGCCATCGAAAGCCGTTACCAGGTGAAGATCATCGAGATGAATCCGGCGCGTTGCCGCTACCTCTCGGACAACCTCGACAGCACCGTGGTCCTGCAAGGCAGCGCCTCGGACCGCGACCTGCTGATGGAAGAGAACATCGCCGACGCCGATATCTTCCTGGCCCTGACCAACGATGACGAGGCCAACATCATGTCCTCGCTCCTGGCCAAGCGCCTGGGGGCGAAGAAGGTGATGACCATCATCAACAACCCGGCCTATGTCGACCTGATCCAGGGCGGCGATATCGACATCGCCATCAGCCCGCAGCTGGCCACCATCGGTACCCTGCTGACCCACGTGCGCCGTGGCGATATCGTCAGCGTGCACTCGCTGCGCCGTGGCGCGGCGGAAGCCATCGAGGCGATCGCCCATGGCGATGCCAAATCGAGCAAGGTGATCGGCCGCGCCATCGAGGACATCGCGCTGCCGCCAGGCACCACCATCGGCGCGATCATCCGCGACGAGGAAGTGCTGATCGCCCACGACGACACGGTGATCGAAGCCGGCGACCATGTGATTCTGTTTCTTGTGGATAAAAAACATATCCGCGATGTGGAGAAGCTGTTCCACGTGGGCTTGAGCTTCTTCTGATCCAACGCCGTCCTGTAGCCGCTGCCGCAGGCTGCGAACGCCCCGCAGGGGCGCGGCGATCTCCGGCCCGCAGGAGGTCCTCCGGACCTATCGCAGCCTGCGGCAGCGGCTACAAGAGTCCACAGGAGTGACAACGATGCTCGAATCCCTGGAAAAAATGCTCGCCAAGGGCATGGATAACTCGCTGCTGCGCTTCGGCCTGGGCAAGGGTTATCTGGATCTGCACGAATACGCCAAGGCCGCCGAGCACCTGCAACGCTGCGTCGGTTTCGACCCCAAGTATTCGGCGGCGTGGAAGCTGCTGGGCAAGGCCTATCAAGGCCTGGAGGACTATGCGGCGGCGCGCCAGGCCTGGGAGCAGGGCCTGGAAGCAGCCCGCGGACATGGCGACAAGCAGGCGGAAAAGGAAATGACAGTGTTCCTCAAGAAGCTCGAGCGCCAGGGCAAAGGCGCACTGTAGCCGCTGCCGAGTGAGCGAGGCTGCGATCGACCGCGAAGCGGTCGTAAAACCAGGCGCCGCAATCTGCCAGACAAATCCTGGTGCGCAGGTTTAGCGAGGACTGCGTCCTCGTACGCAGCCTCGCAAGCTCGGCAGCGGCTACAGAGGCGATGTCCGGACGCTTCACAGGTAACGCAGGCCGATGCCCTCAGCGTCCACCAGCACCACCTCCATCTTCACCCGTGGCGCATTCATCGGCAGGCCTTGCACCTGGCCGTAGACCACCGCGCCCTTGGGCAGCGCCGCCAATGCCGGGTGCTTGACGTACACCCCGCTGGCGGACAGGTTGCGCGTCTGGCCCAGGCACTCGCCGAAGCTTTCGTGCTGGATCTTGATCCTCAGGGATTTGCGCGAATCGGGCATATGCTGTGCTCTGCTTCAGCCTTTGTGGATAACCTTGGGCGAAAGGTTATCCACAGATCGTGCCAGGCGGTCAGTACCAGCGTTCTTCGCCAGGCGGACGTTTCTTGAAACGCTTCATGCTCCACATGTACTGGCTCGGATAAGCCCGCACATAGCGCTCGACCACCTGGCTCATCGCCGCGCAGGAAGTTTCGGTGTCGGTGCTGTACATCGCGTCCGGCGCGGCTTCGAGGATCACCTTGTAGCCCGAACCGTCGGGCAGGCGCAGCGCATGCAGGAACACCCCGACCGCCTTGCCGCCGGCGAGCATGTTCGGCACGAACTTGCTGGTCAGCGCCTGGGTGGCGAAGAAGGGCACGAAGATCCCGGCGGATTCGGCCGGTTCCGGGTCGGCGGGAATGCCCACCGCACCACCTTTGCGCACTTCCTTGATAACGCTGAGGATGCCTTCCTTGGTCGAAGCCGCCACCCGGTTGCCCAGCTGGACCCGCTGCTTGCGCAGCAGTTCGTCCACCGCCTTGAGCTTCGGCGGGCGGTAGAAAATGATCGGTTTGCACTGGCTGCAATAGAAGTGGTTGAGCACTTCCCAGTTGCCCAGGTGGCTGGTGATGCCGACCACGCCCTTGCCCGACGCCAGCGCTTCTTGCAGCACCTCGAGGCCCTCGACTTCACGTACCAGGGCGATCGAGCGCTCGGCCGGCCAGATCCAGGCACAGGCGCTTTCAGTCAGGGACTTGCCGATGTCTTTCAGGCTCTGTCCCACTAAACGCTCGCGCTCGGCGGCGTCCATCTGCGGAAAGCACTTGGCCAGGTTGATCCGCACCACATCGCGGGAACGGTTGGGGGTCTTCCACATGATCCAGCCGATGGCCGAACCGACCGCCTGCACCGCGCGCCAGGGCAGCAGGGCAAACAATCGCAGAGCGCCTACCAGCAGGGCGCCTTTAAACTTATCCACAGGTGACTCCTGATATCCGGGTCATGAACCTTGTCGCAAGCGGGCTATTCTAACCGGCCGTTTGTCAGGATGGCGTAGCGATCGCAGTCCCGAGTGTGATCCATGACCATGCCCGAAGCCTGCATCAGCGCATAACAGATGGTCGGCCCGACAAAGGTGAAGCCGGCCTTTTTCAAGCCGCGGCTCATCGCTTCGGCCTCTGGGGTAACCGCCGGGACTTCACTGCGATCCTTGAAATGATTGATTTTCGGCGCCCCGCCGACGAACGACCAGAGGAATTCCACCGGGTCTTCCAGCGCCATCCAGGCCTGGGCGTTGCGCCGGGCGGCAGAGAGTTTCAGGCGGTTGCGGATGATCCCGGGATCGAGCATCAACTCATCGATTTGTGCATCGTTCATCTGCGCCACGCGCTGCACATCGAAGCCGAACAGCACCTGGCGATAACGCTCGCGCTTCTTCAAGACGGTGATCCAGGACAAGCCGGCCTGGAACCCTTCGAGCAATAACAACTCGAACAAACGCTGCGCGTCGCGTAGCGGCACGCCCCACTCCTGATCGTGGTACGCCATGTACAGGGGATCTTCGTTGCACCAAAAGCAGCGTGGCATAAGGCTCCAGTGGGCGTGCGCACAACTGAATCGGGTATACTCCCGCTCTTTAAATCGCAGCCCAAGTAACAGGTGAATTTCGTGAGCCAGCCTACGCCAGCCGTGCGTACCTTCCAAGACTTGATCCTCGCCCTCCAGCAATACTGGGCCGAGCAAGGTTGTGTGGTACTTCAGCCCTACGATATGGAAGTAGGCGCCGGCACTTTCCATACAGCCACGTTCCTGCGCGCCATCGGCCCGGAAACCTGGAACGCCGCTTATGTGCAGCCCAGTCGTCGCCCGACTGACGGCCGCTACGGCGAAAACCCGAACCGTCTGCAGCACTACTACCAGTTCCAGGTGGTCTTGAAGCCGAACCCGGAAAACTTCCAGGAGCTGTACCTGGGCTCGCTCAAGCACGTCGGCCTCGACCCGCTGGTGCACGACATTCGCTTCGTCGAAGACAACTGGGAATCGCCGACCCTCGGCGCCTGGGGCCTGGGCTGGGAAGTCTGGCTCAACGGCATGGAAGTGACTCAGTTCACCTACTTCCAGCAAGCCGGTGGCATCGAGTGCTACCCGGTGACCGGCGAGATCACCTACGGCCTGGAACGCCTGGCCATGTACCTGCAGGGCGTGGATTCGGTCTACGACCTGGTCTGGGCCGACGGTCCGTTCGGCAAGGTGACCTACGGCGACGTGTTCCACCAGAACGAAGTGGAGCAGTCGACCTACAACTTCGAACACGCCAACGTCGAGAAGCTGTTCGAACTGTTCGATTTCTATGAAAGCGAAGCCAAGCGCCTGATCGAGTTGGATCAGCCGCTGCCGTTGCCGAGCTATGAAATGGTCCTCAAGGCCTCGCACACCTTCAACCTGCTGGATGCCCGTCGCGCGATCTCCGTGACCGCGCGTCAGCAGTACATCCTGCGTGTGCGCACCCTGGCGCGTTCCGTCGCGCAAGCCTACCTGCTGGCCCGCGCCAAGCTGGGCTTCCCGATGGCGACTCCGGACCTGCGTGATGAAGTGTTGGCTAAGTTGGAGGCGGCACAATGAGTGCGCAAGATTTTCTGGTTGAACTGGGCACTGAAGAACTGCCACCCAAAGCCCTGAACACCCTGGCCGAAGCCTTCCTGGGCGGTATCGAAAAAGGCCTGCAGGCCGCCGGCCTGAACTTCGAAACCAAACATGTCTACGCCGCGCCACGCCGCCTGGCGGTGCTGATCAGCGGCCTGGCCACCCAGCAGCCGGATCGCAGCATCAACCTCGACGGCCCACCGCGCCAGGCCGCCTTCGACGCCGAAGGCAACCCGACCCAGGCCGCCCTGGGCTTCGCCAAGAAATGTGGCGTGGACCTGAGCGAAATCGACCAGAGCGGGCCGAAGCTGCGCTACAGCCAGAGCATCAAGGGCAAGCCGACCGCCAGCCTGCTGCCGACCATCGTCGAAGACTCGCTGAACGACCTGCCGATTCCGAAACGCATGCGTTGGGCTGCGCGCAAGGAAGAGTTCGTGCGTCCGACCCAATGGCTGGTGATGCTGCTGGGTGACCAGATCATCGACTGCACCATCCTCGCCCAGAAAGCCGGTCGCGACTCCCGTGGCCACCGCTTCCATCACCCGCAAAGCGTGCGCATCACCTCGCCGGCCAACTATCTGGACGACCTGCGCGCCGCCTACGTGCTGGCCGACGCCAACGAGCGTCGCGAGCTGATCAGCAAGCGCACCGAAGAACTGGCGCGCCTGCAGGAAGGCACCGCCATCGTTCCAGCCGATTTGCTGGACGAAGTGACCGCCCTGGTGGAATGGCCGGTGCCGCTGGTGTGCTCGTTCGAGGAGCGTTTCCTCGAAGTGCCGCAGGAAGCCCTGATCACCACCATGCAGGACAACCAGAAATACTTCTGCCTGCTGGACGTCGACGGCAAGCTGCTGCCGCGTTTCATCACCGTGGCCAACATCGAAAGCAAGGACCCTCGCCAGATCATCGAGGGCAACGAGAAAGTCGTTCGCCCACGCCTGACCGACGCCGAGTTCTTCTTCAAGCAGGACAAGAAACAGAAGCTCGAAGACTTCAACCAGCGCCTGCAGAACGTGGTGTTCCAGGAGAAGCTGGGCAGCGTCTACGACAAGGCCGAGCGCGTCTCGAAACTGGCTGCGTTCATCGCCCCGCGCATCGGCGGCGACGCCCAGCGTGCCGCGCGTGCGGGCCTGCTGTCGAAGTGCGATCTGGCCACCGAAATGGTCGGCGAGTTCCCGGAAATGCAAGGCATCGCCGGTTACTACTACGCACTCAATGACGGCGAACCGGAAGACGTCGCCCTGGCGCTGAACGAGCAATACATGCCGCGTGGCGCCGGCGCCGAGCTGCCAAGCACCGTCACCGGTGCCGCCGTGGCCATCGCCGACAAGCTCGACACCCTGGTCGGCATCTTCGGCATCGGCATGCTGCCAACCGGCAGCAAGGACCCGTACGCGTTGCGTCGTGCCGCGCTGGGCGTGCTGCGCATCCTGATCGACAAGAAGCTCGACCTGGACCTGACCGAAGCCGTGGCGTTCGCCGTCAGCGCGTTCGGCGGCAAGGTCAAGAGCGCCGGCCTGGCCGACCAGGTCCTGGAGTTCATCTTCGACCGTCTGCGTGCCCGTTACGAAGACGAAGGCGTGGATGTCGCCACCTACCTGTCGGTCCGTGCCCTGAAGCCGGGCTCGGCCCTGGACTTCGACCAGCGCGTGCAGGCCGTGCAGGCCTTCCGCAAGCTGCCGGAAGCCGCCGCGCTGGCCGCGGTGAACAAGCGCGTCTCGAACCTGCTGAGCAAGGTCGAAGGCAGCGTGCCGACCACCGTGGAAGCCAAGTACTTCGACAACGCCAACGAGTTCTCCCTGTACTCGGCGATCCAGCAAGCGGACCAGGCCGTGCAGCCAATGGCCGCGGCGCGTCAGTACAGCGAGACCCTGGCTCGCCTGGCCGCCCTGCGCGAGCCGGTCGACGCCTTCTTCGAGAAGGTGATGGTCAACGCCGAAGACGCCAACGTGCGGGCCAACCGCTACGCGCTGCTGGCACGTCTGCGAGGTCTGTTCCTCGGTGTCGCCGACATCTCGTTGCTGGGGTAAGGCGTACGTGAAACTGCTGATTCTCGATCGGGACGGAGTGATCAATTACGACTCCGACGCTTACATCAAATCGGTGGAGGAGTGGATTCCGCTCCCCGGCTCGGTCGAAGCCATCGCGCAGTTGAGCAAGGCCGGCTGGACGGTAGCGGTCGCTACCAACCAGTCGGGCATCGCTCGCGGTTACTACGATGTCGCCACCCTCGACGCCATGCACGAGCGCCTGCGCGCTCTGGTGGCCGAGCAGGGCGGCGAACTCGGCCTCATCGTGTACTGCCCCCATGGCCCGGACGAAGGTTGCGCCTGCCGCAAACCCAAGCCCGGCATGTTGCAGACCATTGCCCGGCACTACGCAGTGGATCTGGCTGGTCTATGGTTTGTGGGCGACAGTCTCGGTGACCTGGAAGCCGCAAAAGCCGTCGACTCTCAGCCAGTTTTGGTAAAGACCGGGAAGGGCGAAAAGACCCTGGGGAAAACCCTACCGGTAGGCACCTTGATTTTTGACGACCTGGCGGCAGTTGCCGCTGAACTTATCCACAATTAGAGTCCTTCTGAGATCCTGACCAAGGATTGTTCGGGAGTGCGCTTTTTTAGAGGCGGGCAATGCCCGCAACGGTAAACGCCGCTATGTCGATCCTGCAGGCAATCAGAACCTTCTTCTTTTACCTGCTGCTGGGCACCAGTTCGTTGCTGTGGTGCTCCCTGAGCTTTTTTATCGCGCCCTTCCTGCCGTTCAAGGCGCGCTATCGCTTTATCAACGTCTATTGGTGCCGCTGCGCATTGTGGCTGACCAAGGTGTTTCTCAAGATCAACGTGGAAGTGAAGGGTGCGGAAAACATCCCCGAGCGCCCTTGCGTGATCGTCTCGAACCACCAGAGCACCTGGGAGACGTTCTTTCTCTCGGCCTATTTCGAACCGCTGAGCCAGGTGCTCAAGCGGGAGCTGCTGTATGTTCCGTTCTTCGGCTGGGCCATGGCCATGCTGCGTCCGATCGCCATCGACCGCGACAATCCCAAGGCCGCGCTCAAGCAGGTCGCCAGCAAGGGCGACGAGCTGCTCAAGGACAATGTCTGGGTACTGATCTTCCCGGAAGGCACCCGGGTACCTTACGGCCAGATGGGCAAGTTCTCCCGCAGCGGCAGCGCCCTGGCGGTCAATGCCGACTTGCCGGTGCTGCCGGTAGCGCACAACGCCGGCAAATACTGGCCCAAGACCGGCTGGGTCAGGCACCCCGGCACCATCACCGTGGTGATTGGTGCGCCGATGTACGCCGAAGGCTCCGGACCACGGGCCATCGCCGAGCTCAACGACCGGGTCGCGGCCTGGAATGAGCAGGCGCAGCGGGACATGGGTTCGCTGCCTCCGGTAGCCGCGGCTCCGGACAAAATGGCCATCTGAGTTTCTGTGGATAACCTGTGTACCGTTTTATTGGAAATCGCTATATAAAATCCATAACTAGATGATTTATATACATATTTCCTAAACCCATAAAATACCGGAAAACGTGCATAAGTTTTCTGGATACGAAAAAACCGGCCTGGAGCCGGTTTTTTTTCGCCTATCGATATTCAGTCCGTGAGCAGAGGCAATTGCAGGCTGAAGGTCGTCCCCTCGCCGACCACGCTACGGCAGACAATCCGCCCTTCATGCCGGTCGACCACCGCCTTGACCATCGACAACCCCAGCCCCAGGCCTTCGCTGCCTTGGGCCGAGGCGAAGCGCTGGTACTGCACGAACAGCTGCGGCAGTTCATCGGCCGCAATGCCTTTGCCCTGGTCGGTGATATCGCAGGTCAGCCAGCCTTCCGTACACGCGACTTGCACCCGGACAGTCGAGCCCGACGGGCTGTACTTGATGGCGTTTTCCAGCAGGTTGAACAAGGCCCGGGTCAGCAGGGACTGATCGGCCAGCACCATGCCTTCGGCATCATCGTCGAGGTCATGCACCAGCTGGATGTTTTTCAGCTGGGCGATGGTCATGGCCTGGTCGAACGCGTCCAGCACCAGCATGGCGAACATGCTCGGCTGGAACTGATAGGCCTCGGACTCGGCCTTCGCCAGTTGCACGAAGGCTTCGGTGAGCCCCAGGGCGCGACGCACCTGGAGTTCGATCTGACTGTAGATCCGCGTGTCGCCCGAGCCCTGGTGCCGCTGTACATCGAGCAAGGCCAGGATCGCCGAATGAGGCGCGCGCAGGTCATGGGACAGGAAGCGCAACAGGGTTGCCCGCTGCTGTTCGGCGTCCCGTTCCAGGCTCAGGTCAGTGAGGCTCAGCAGCCAGCCGATCGGCGTATCGCTGTCGATCGGCAGCAGGGGTGCCAGGTCCACGCGCAGGCTGCGCTGCTCGATATCGCGAAATTCCACAGGCTGCAGTTGCGACAGGGCAGGGCGTTGCTCGTCCTGCAAACCGGGATAACCCAGGCCGGCCAACTGCTGGACCAGGTCCTCGCCGATCAGCGCGTTGCCGAACACTTCGCGAGCATTGCGGTTGGCCAGCAGCACGCGGCCGTCCGGATCGCTGATCAGGGTGGCCACCGGCAGGTATTCCAGGCCATCGGCAATGAAGCGGCGGGTGTCGCGGGTGCGGCTCAATGCCTGCTCCAGGGCCACGATCTGCCCCTGCAGTACATCCCCTGCGGGAGCCTGGGTACGTCGGCGCTCGGGCAATACCTTAGGCTCGCTGTCCAGGCGCGCCAGCTCCCAGCCGAAGTAGGCCAGGATCACGCTCAGGCGGCGCCAGTTCCAGATCAGGTAGGCCAGCAGCATCCCCAACAGGCTGGCCACCGGCGGCCACCACAGCCCCAGGCGCAGCAGCCCGGCCGAACCGAGCAGGGCTGCCGCCATGCAGGCCAGGGTCAGCCACAACGCATGCCGCGGCCGCACCAGCAGCAATCCCAGCAAAGCCGCCACCAGCAGCACCGACAGCGCCGCGACCGGCCATTGCCCGAGGGCGACAATGGTGCGCTGCTGCAACAAGCCATTGAGCAGGTTGGCCTGGATCTCGATACCTGGGGTGGTGCCGACACTGGCCGACTGCGGGGTGACATAGCGGTCACCCAGGCCGGGCGCGGTGGTGCCGATCAGGATCAGCTTGTCGCGCAACAGCTCCGGCGGGACTTCGCCGCGCAATACGCTGACATAGGGAACACTGGGGAAACCGGCATGGGGACTGATGAAGGGGATGCGTACTGGGTTGCTGCGCAGCCAGCCCTGGGCGATCTGCGCGGTGTCCGAACCGGGCATCGACAGGGCGGTGCCCGGGTATGCCTGTTGATAAAGCAGCCAGGCCAGTTGCGCCTTCGGTGCCTGCGGTGGGCCTTCGCGCAGATAGACGCTGCGAACCGTGCCATCGGCGTCGGCCTCGGCATTGATATGGCCGACCGCCTTGGCGCACTGACTCAACGCCGGCACCGGTTCGATCTCGCCCAGCGGCTGGCCGTAGCGGGCCACGCTCTCGCGCAGCAGGGGCAGGAATACCTTGCCCTCGCGGCAGACCGCCTGGGCCAGTCGTTGATCGTTTTCGGGAACGCTGTCGGGTTCGCTGAAAATCACGTCGAACAACACACCCTGGACCTTGGCCGCCGTCAGCCGATCCAGCAGGTCGGCGTGCAGGGTGCGCGGCCAGGGCCACTGGCCCAGCTGCTGCAGGCTGTAGTCGTCGATGGTGATCAGCAGCAGCCGCGAATCGACCGGCAGCGGGCTGAGCCGCCGCAGGTTGTCATACAGCAAGTTATTCAGTGCCAGCCCGTGGCTCAACGACAGCAGGGCGGTCAAGGGCAGCAGGATCAGGCTGACCCATGCCCATTCCCGCACCAGACCGCCAAACAGTCGCTGGGCTTGCGTTGGCTCCCGGCCCTCGGGTCGGCGCCAGCGCCTCACCGACAAACCGCCGCGCACTTACTGAACACGCGTGGTCCTGGGGTAATAGAAGATGTCATAGACGCCCGTCTCTCCTTCGAGTCCGTGCTCATCGAAAGCAGAAAGGCGGACATGATAAAAAAACGCTTCCAGGCCGCTGAAGTTGACTTCCGGCGTGCTGGAGAACTGTTCCTGCTTGATATTGAGGAAACTTTTGTCGGTCGCCACCTGGGCCCGGTAACGCTTGGCGCCCGGCAAGGGCTTCATGATCAGCTGCCAGACCGGCAGATCGCCCGTCTGGCCCGCCTGGCCCATCAGCTGCGGTGCGGGCAACAGATCGACCGGCTTCAACGGGCCTTCTTTCTGGATGCGCAAACCTTGGCGAGCCATGACCTGGACTTCACCGGGAACCGGTCCGACCGGTTTATCCACAGGGCGTTTCTTGCCCTTGGTCTTTTTCGGCGCTTCGTCGTCTTCGCGGTTGACCGCTACCTGGCCGTTGAGCACTTCCACCAGCGACAGCTGATCGTCGTTACGCACCCGGAAGTGCGTGCCGCGTACACCCAGCACGCCGATCGGCGTGACGATCTGGAAACGGTCGTAATCGCTCGGGCGCTTGATGACATAGGATTCGATCTGCCCCTGCTCGAGCGCGACCTGGGGGATCGCATGTTCTTCGTTCAGGTGCAGGGTGATCTGGGAACTGGAGGGCAGTACCACCAGCGAACCATCGCCCAGGGACAGGCTGACGAATGCCGAAGGCGAGGTCTTCACCCCTTCGAGTTCATCGACGCTCATGCCTTCTTCCAGGGGCACCTGGTTGCCCTTGGCATCCAGCTTCCAGGCTTCGCCCGTGAGGTGCTCGACCGTCGCCGGCAACGGCTGGCCACGGCATTGCTGGTTTTCATCGATATAGGGAGGGCGCTTGGGTGCTGCAACGGCAGCCTGCACCGTGGAAAAGGCCAGTGCGCTACCGAGAAGAAACGACACGAGCATGGCCCGGTGGCGGATGTGCAAGGAGGTCATGGGTTCATAGGTCCGTAGTCGCGCTCTTCTGAAGTCCGTGCCATTAGAACTGCATTGTTAGCGTTCTGACCATACCTCTCGAACCAAGGCCGGCCAGGGTCATTCCCTTACGGGACAAACAGCACAACCGCTGGAGAGCGGCTGCGCTGTTTGGCTCCATGCCGGCCGGATGCGAATCGGCGCATCCGGCCGCACAGGTCAGTCCCGCTCGATGGAGATCAACCGATAGGCCAGGGCTCCCAGCCCTGCGCCCAACAGAGGTGCTACCCAGAACAGCCACAGCTGGGACACTGCCCACTCACCGGCGAAGAAAGCTACCGCGGTGCTGCGAGCCGGGTTGACCGAGGTATTGGTGACCGGAATGCTGATCAGGTGGATCAGGGTCAGCGTCAGGCCAATGGCAATCGGCGCAAAACCGGCTGGAGCACGCTTGGCGGTGGCACCCAGGATGATCAGGAGGAACATCGCCGTGAGCACAACTTCGGTCAACAGCGCAGCAAACATCGAGTAGCCACCAGGCGAGTGCTCACCATAGCCATTGGCCGCGAAGCCCGCCGACGCGTCGAAACCGACCTTGCCGGAAGCGATCAGGAACAGCACGCCACCCGCGGCGAGTCCGCCGAGAACCTGGGCGACAATATAAGGCAGCAGCCGGCTACCCGGGAAACGCCCACTCAACCACAGGCCAACCGAGACCGCGGGGTTGAGGTGAGCCCCGGAAATCGGACCCAATGCGTAAGCCATGGTCAGGACGCTCAGGCCAAAGGCCAGGGCTACCCCCAGATAACCGATCCCGAACTGCGGAACGCCGGCCGCCAGCACGGCGCTCCCGCACCCGCCCAGGACCAACCAGAACGTACCGAAAAACTCAGCGCCGAATGTCTTCATCAGAGGCCTTCACAGATAAAAAATGAGGAGTTGTTTGTTGGCTGGCGGCGCCGTGGGGCCGCGCGGGAGAGGAGGGATGACACATCCCTGTGTCGAAGCATTACGTCCTGAGGAGGCACTCCCTGTATTCCCCTGTACTGCAAATCGAGGCCAAGCCTCGGTCTGACGCCCGCCAATCCGGCGGTTGACACTCCCTGTGTCGGAGCACTTCCGAATGCCCCTGTGTGCCACTCAGCGACTACGAATTTACCGGCATGGTGTGGAGGCCGGGCCGGTTTGCAATATTTGTTCAGAATTGTCTGATCTAGAACACCCAACGCTGCTGCTCCTGATAGACCATAGGCTGGGTCATCTGTGGCGCGCTGATCGGGGCGAATCCCTGGGAATCGCTGAACCCGATAGTGGTTACGGATGGGCTGAAATAGCGCTGCACCGGCAAGGCATAGTCCGAAGACGGCAGCGTAGGCTGCTCCGCGGTCGAACCCAGGCTCAGGCAAGCCGCGAGCATCAGTGTGATAAATCGAGCCAGGTCCGCTGCCCGCGCAATGCCTGCGTAGAGCAACCGCCCCTTCCCCAGGATGTTCCCCATAGTCCTTTTCCTTGCACGTTCGAGCCGGTATCGTTCTGCAATGAATACAGGCCGGATGGACAGTGCTCCTGTCGGCTACCGGCTATATGACATCAGCGTACCGAGCAAAGGTATGAACCAGAGCAATTCGCCACAATTGTTCAGATTCGTCTGATCAGCCTAAACTCAGCGCCAGGTAAGGCCTCAAATAAAGCCATCAGCATTCTCTCGCGATAAAAGGAACTGCCCCGCATGCGTGTCGCAATACTGGATGACGAGCCCGCCGAACTGGCGCGGGTGGAACAGACACTGCGACAGATCCCCGGCCCCGGGGAACAGCCATGGACGCTGCACAGCTTCGAGCGTGGCGAGGATCTGCTGCGGCAGCTGCGGCGCGAAACCTTCGACCTGCTGATTCTCGACTGGCAGCTGCCGGACCTCAGCGGACTGTCGTTGCTGCGCTGGACCCGTGAACACATGGAGGCGCCACCGGCGGCCATCATGCTCACCAGCCGCGATGCCGAGAGCGATATCGTCCAGGCCCTGAACACCGGTGCCGACGACTATGTGAGCAAACCTTTCCGCCCCAACGAACTCAAGGCACGGGTAACCGCCGTCCTGCGGCGTCACGGCTTGCAGCGATCGGCAGCCGTCGAGGTGCAAACCTTCAACGACCTGGCCTTCGATGACGCCGAGCTGACCGTGACCCGTGCCGGCAACCCGATCAGCCTCACCGAACGCGAGTACCGCCTGGCCCGCTGCCTGTTCGCCAACCTGGGTCGGCCGTTATCCCGGGAATACCTCTACGAACGTTTCTGGACCCACGAGGAAATCGTCTCCTCCCGTCCCCTGGACACTCATATCTACCGCTTGCGCAACAAGCTGGGGTTGACCACGGATCGTGGCTGGCAGTTGCTGACCATCTATGGTTATGGCTATCGGTTGGAAAGTGTTTCAGCGGCCGAGTAGGGCGCCCCTTTTAACCGGGCAATAAAAAAGGCCAACGCTGAGCGTTGGCCTTTTTCATTTCGGCGATGCAACCCGGATCAGAAGTCCAGGTTGGATACCGCCAAGGCGTTGCTTTCGATGAAGTCACGACGAGGCTCGACCGCATCACCCATCAGGGTGTTGAAGATCTGGTCGGCGCCGATGGCGTCTTCGATGGTGACCTTGAGCATGCGGCGCACGCTTGGATCCATGGTGGTTTCCCACAGCTGATCCGGGTTCATCTCACCCAGACCTTTGTATCGCTGGATGGTGTGGCGCTTGGTGCTTTCGGTCATCAGCCAGTCCAGGGCTTCCTTGAACTCGGTCACCGCCTTCTTACGCTCGCCGCGCTGAATATAAGCGCCTTCGTCCAGCAGGGAGCTCAGCTGAGCGCCGAGGGTGACGACGGTCTTGTAGTCATTGCTGCCGAAGAAATCGCGGTTGAAGGTGACGTAGTTCGACAGGCCGTGGGAGATCAGTTCGACCTCTGGCAGCCAGACATTACGTTCACGGTCTTCACGCAGGCTGGCCTTGTAGACCAGGCCGGACTTCTCGACGGTGCGCAGGCGGACTTCATACTGGGCCAGCCAATCCTGCATCGCCGCGTGATCGGAGAGTTGCTCCAGGCTCACGGCCGGCAGGTAGATGAAGTGCTCGGTCAGCTCTTGAGGATACAGCCGCGACAGACGCTTGAGGGTCTTCATGACCATGCGGAAGTCGTTCACCAGGCGCTCCAGCGCCTCGCCGGAAATACCCGGTGCTTCTTCGTTCAGGTGCAGGCTCGCATCTTCCAGGGCCGACTGCGTCATGTACTCTTCCATGGCGTCGTCGTCTTTGATGTATTGCTCTTGCTTGCCTTTCTTGACCTTGTACAGCGGCGGTTGAGCGATGTAGATGTAGCCACGCTCGATCAGCTCCGGCAACTGACGGAAGAAGAAGGTCAGCAGCAGGGTACGGATGTGCGAACCGTCGACGTCGGCGTCGGTCATGATGATGATGTTGTGATAACGCAGCTTGTCGATGTTGTACTCTTCGCGGCCGATGCCGCAACCGAGTGCAGTGATCAAGGTGCCGACCTCTTGCGAGGAAATCATCTTGTCGAAGCGCGCTTTCTCGACGTTGAGGATCTTGCCCTTGAGCGGCAGGATCGCCTGGGTCTTACGGTTGCGTCCCTGCTTGGCGGAGCCGCCAGCAGAGTCACCTTCCACCAGGTAGAGTTCGGAAAGAGCAGGGTCTTTTTCCTGGCAGTCCGCCAGTTTGCCCGGCAGGCCGGCGATATCCAGCGCGCCTTTACGACGGGTCATCTCACGGGCTTTACGCGCCGCTTCACGGGCACGGGCGGCGTCGAGCATCTTGCCGACCACCAGCTTGGCTTCGTTCGGGTTTTCCAGCAGGAAGTCGGAGAAGTACTTGCCCATTTCCTGTTCGACCGCGGTCTTCACTTCGGAAGACACCAGCTTGTCTTTGGTCTGGGAGCTGAACTTCGGATCCGGCACCTTGACCGAAATGATCGCGGTCAGGCCTTCGCGGGCATCGTCACCGGTAGTGGCGACCTTGTGCTTCTTCGCCAGGCCTTCCTGTTCGATGTAGTTGTTCAGGTTACGCGTCAGTGCCGAACGGAAGCCCACCAGGTGGGTGCCGCCGTCGCGCTGCGGAATGTTGTTGGTAAAACACTGCAGGTTTTCGTTGAAGCTGTCGTTCCACTGCAGGGCGATTTCCACGCCGATGCCGTCTTCACGCTGCACATTGAAGTGGAACACCTGGTTGACCGCAGTCTTGTTGGTGTTCAGGTATTCAACGAATGCACGCAAGCCGCCTTCGTACTTGAACAGTTCTTCCTTGCCGCTGCGCTCGTCCTTCAGAACGATACCGACACCGGAGTTGAGGAAGGACAGTTCACGAATCCGCTTGGCCAGGATGTCCCAGCTGAAGTGGATGTTCTTGAAGGTCTCGCTGGAAGCCTTGAAGTGAATCTGGGTACCGGTGGTTTCGCTGTCACCGACGATCGCCATAGGTGCCTGAGGCACACCGTGAACGTAGGTCTGTTCCCAGATCTTGCCACTGCGGCGAACGGTCAGGACCAGTTCTTCGGACAGGGCGTTCACTACCGACACACCCACACCGTGCAGACCGCCGGATACTTTGTAGGAGTTATCGTCGAACTTACCACCGGCGTGCAGCACAGTCATGATGACCTCGGCTGCAGAAACGCCTTCTTCTTTATGCACGTCTACCGGGATGCCGCGACCGTTGTCACGCACGGTAATGGATTCGTCCGGGTGGATGATGATGCTGATGTCGTCGCAATGGCCGGCCAGAGCTTCGTCGATCGAGTTATCGACCACCTCGAACACCATATGGTGCAGACCGCTGCCATCGTCGGTGTCACCAATGTACATACCGGGACGTTTGCGTACGGCATCCAAACCTTTCAGCACTTTAATGCTGCTCGAGTCGTACGTGTTTTCTTCGCTCATGCCTTCACTCCCGATGGTCGTGGGTCTGGGTGATACGGCCCTGTTCCACGTGGAACAGGGCAACTGGCGTTTCCGTCTGCCAGCCTTCCCTCAATAATTCGTGGTCTACACAGGTGATGAACACCTGGCAGCGTAAGTCTTCCAACAAGCGACAAAGTGCGCGGCGATGCTGCTCATCCAGTTCGGACGGCAAGTCATCCACCAGATAAATACACTGACCGCGCCGGGCCTGGCTGACCAGGTGCCCCTGGGCGATCCGCAAGGCACAGACCACCAACTTCTGCTGACCGCGGGACAAGATGTCCGCAGCGTTATGTGCGCCCAATCTGAGACGCAAATCAGCACGTTGGGGGCCGGCCTGGGTATGACCCATTTGCTGATCACGATGGAGGGATGTCGCGAGCACTGCACTGAGCTCTCGCTCTTTATCCCAACCACGGTAATAGCTAAGCGTTAAGCCCTCGAGCTCTACCAGCTCGCTCAAGGTCCGCTCAAAGACTGGTTTCAAGGCTTTGATATAAGCGCGGCGGTATTCATCAATTTCAGCGCTGGCCTGACACAGCTCCCTGTCCCAGGCTGCTTGCGAAGCGGCGTCAAGTGTACCATGCCGCAGCCATGAGTTCCGCTGCCGCAGGGCCTTCTGCAAGCGCTGCCAGGTTGACATGAAGCGGGGTTCCACGTGGAACACGCCCCAATCAAGGAACTGGCGCCTGATTTTCGGAGCACCTTCCAGCAGGCGGAAACTGTCCGGGTTGATCAACTGCAGGGGTAGGATCTCCGCCAGCTGCGCCGCGCTGCGGGCGTTCTGCCCGTCGATACGGATCTGGAATTCGCCCTGCCGGTCGCGAGATATCCCCAGGCTGCTGTGTCCTCCTTCCGCCAGCTCGACCTGACCGAACACCGTACAAGCGAGTTGCTCGTACTGGATCACCGGCAATAAACGGGCACTGCGAAACGAGCGAGCAAGCCCCAGCAAGTGGATGGCTTCCAGCACGCTGGTTTTGCCACTGCCGTTGGCGCCGTAGAGGAGATTGATGCGGGGGGAGGGGGAGAAGGTCACCGGGTGCAGATTGCGCACCGCGGTGACCGAGACGCGACTGAGGGACATCTAGCTTCTGCTGAGCATGATTACAGGCGCATCGGCATGACAACGTAGGCCGAGTCGTCGTTGTCGGATTCCTGCACCAGCGCACTGCTGTTGGAATCGGACAGGATCAGGCGTACCTGTTCGGTGGTCATCACGCCCAACACGTCGAGCAGGTAGCTCACGTTGAAGCCGATCTCCAGCGAACCGCCGTTGTATTCCACGCCTACTTCTTCTTCCGCCTCTTCCTGCTCCGGGTTGTTCGCCTGGATTTTCAGCTGACCGTTGGCCAGTTGCAGACGGATACCGCGGTACTTCTCGTTGGACAGAATCGCGGTACGACTGAAGGCCTCACGCAGCGCCTGACGGTCGCCCAGTACCAGCTTGTCACCGCCCTTCGGCAGCACGCGCTCATAGTCCGGGAACTTGCCGTCGACCAGCTTGGAGGTGAAGGTGAACTCGCCGGTAGTAGCACGAATATGGTGCTGACCCAGCACGATGCTGACGATGCCATCCGGCTCGGTGAGCAGGCGGGCCAGTTCCAGGATGCCTTTGCGCGGCACGATCACCTGGTGGCGATCCGGCTGACCGATATCGGCCTGCATCGAGCACATGGCCAGGCGGTGACCGTCGGTGGCCACGGCGCGGATGATGCCGGCGGAGACCTCCAGCAACATGCCGTTGAGGTAATAACGCACGTCCTGTTGGGCCATGGCGAAGCTGGTGCGCTCGATCAGGCGACGCAGCTTGCTCTGCTCCAGCTGGCAGGTCAGCGAGCCCGGGCCTTCTTCCACGGTCGGGAAGTCGTTGGCCGGCAAGGTGGACAGGGTAAAGCGGCTACGGCCAGCCTTGACCACCAGCTTCTGCTCGTCGACCTTGATGTCGATCAGCGCATCGTTCGGCAGGCTCTTGCAGATGTCCATCAGCTTACGCGCCGGGACAGTGATTTCGCCTGGCTCCGCCGGCTCTTCCAACTGCACGCGACCGACCAGCTCGACTTCCAGGTCGGTACCGGTCAGCGACAGTTGCTGGCCTTCGACAACCAACAGCACGTTGGAAAGTACCGGCAAGGTCTGACGACGTTCGACGACGCCGGCGACCAGTTGCAGGGGTTTCAACAGGGCTTCGCGTTGAATGGTGAAATGCATGGTCTAGTCCCTTGCCTTAATAAGCTGCGCTGGAGTCATCAAGTGGTCAGAGTACGCAGCAGGTTCTTGTAGTCCTCGCGGATGTCCGCGTCGGATTCCTTAAGTTCATTGATCTTGCGGCATGCGTGCAAGACCGTGGTGTGATCGCGGCCGCCGAACACATCGCCGATTTCCGGCAGGCTGTGGTTGGTCAGTTCCTTGGACAAGGCCATGGCTACCTGGCGCGGGCGCGCGACAGAACGCGAGCGACGCTTGGACAGCAGATCGGAGATCTTGATCTTGTAGTATTCGGCGACAGTGCGCTGAATGTTATCCACAGAGACCAGCTTGTCCTGCAGGGCCAGCAAGTCTTTCAGCGATTCGCGAATCAACTCGATGGTGATATCGCGCCCCATGAAGTGCGAGTGGGCGATGACACGCTTGAGCGCACCCTCCAGCTCACGCACGTTGGAGCGAATCCGCTGGGCAATGAAGAACGCCGCATCGTGAGGCAGTTCGACTTTGGCCTGGTCGGCTTTCTTCATCAGGATCGCAACGCGGGTTTCCAGCTCCGGAGGCTCTACCGCCACCGTCAAGCCCCAGCCGAAGCGAGATTTCAGGCGTTCTTCCAGGCCTTCGATCTCCTTCGGATAGCGGTCACTGGTGAGAATCACCTGTTGGCCGCCTTCGAGCAGGGCGTTGAAGGTGTGGAAAAACTCTTCCTGGGAACGCTCCTTACGGGCGAAGAACTGGATATCGTCGATCAGCAACGCATCCACCGAACGGTAGAAGCGCTTGAATTCGTTGATCGCGTTGAGTTGCAACGCTTTGACCATGTCCGCCACGAAGCGCTCGGAATGCAGGTACACGACCTTGGCATTCGGGTTCTTCTTTAATAAGTGGTTACCCACAGCGTGCATCAAGTGGGTCTTACCCAAACCTACGCCCCCATAAAGGAAGAGCGGGTTGTAACCATGCTTGGGGTTGTCGGCTACCTGCCAGGCCGCGGCGCGGGCCAGCTGGTTGGACTTGCCTTCCACAAAGTTTTCGAAGGTAAAGGTGCGGTTCAGGTAACTGGTGTGCTTGAGCGCACCTTCCACCTGAACGGTGCGCTGTTCGGCGCGTACTGGAGCCTGCTGCGAGCTGGCCCCCGCCATCGGGTCGAAGCTGTCACGAGAGGGTTCTTCGCTGACTTCGGCGGCTTTCTGGGTCGCCGGTTTGGTCGGTGCGGCCGGAGCAGGCGCAGCGACTGGGGCGGCAGCGGCTGCCTGCTGAACCTGAGAGGCAACCGCGGCGGCCAGCGGAGCATTGGGTGCCGCACGAGGAGCAGAACTGCGTTTGCTGCCTATTAATAAGGAAAGCGCCGGCGCCATGCCATTGCCATGCTCATCCAGCAGCTCGAGCACACGGCCCAGGTACTTTTCGTTGACCCAATCGAGAACAAAACGATTCGGTGCGTATACACGCAACTCGTCGCCTTCGGCTTCGACCTGTAGCGGACGGATCCAAGTGTTGAATTGCTGGGCAGGCAGCTCATCACGCAGAAGCTCCACGCACTGCTGCCAAAGTTCCACTGACACGGATATCCCCTAAGTTGAAAGCCGGTGAGGCAAAAACAAGCCGCCATTGTAGCGACCAGACGCACACTTATCCACATGTAGGTTGATCACAGGGCACTACGAATCAACGCTTTATCCCGAAAAAACACGACCAATGGTATGTGCATAAGCTCTGTGGATAACCATACCTGAGGGCATTGCACAACTGGGGGCGAAAATCGGTGGATAACCAGCTTGTGGATAACTCACCTTTCCACACACAGCTTTTCCGATAGCGCAGCACAGGCAGAGCACCGTTTCTCGACAGTGTTGTCATTCTCTCTACACCACGGTCTACAAGGGCTGAATGTAGTTATCCACAGATAGAGGCATCCCTAGCCTTTATAAGCTTTACAGAAAAGCTTTAAATAATTCCCTTCTTTATTTTTATATCTGGCTGACCGGGTTCTTCAGTCTTCGATGTGGACATACCCAGACAAAGGAAAAGCTGGTTGGAAATTGACCTAGAGGCTTGCTTTCTCTAGAATCGCCGATCTCTTAAAACGGGGGCCATTCCGGCCCGTTGTGGACGAACCAGGTAACACGACAATGAAACGTACTTTCCAACCAAGCACTATCAAACGCGCTCGTACCCACGGTTTCCGTGCTCGCATGGCTACCAAGAACGGTCGTGCCGTCCTGTCGCGTCGTCGCGCCAAAGGTCGTGCGCGTCTGGCAGTTTGATACTCCGGCACTGGAGGTGAGTCAGGACTTCAGTCGGGAAAAGCGTCTGCTTACCCCCCGGCATTTCAAGGCAGTCTTTGACTCCCCTACCGGCAAGGTTCCGGGGAAAAATCTCCTGCTCCTTGCGCGCAACAACGATCTGGATCATCCCCGTCTGGGGCTGGTTATCGGAAAAAAGAGCGTCAAGCTCTCCGTTGAGCGCAATCGCCTCAAACGTCTGATGCGCGAATCGTTTCGCCTGCACCAGGATGCTCTGGTCGGCTGGGACATCGTTATCGTCGCGCGCAAAGGTTTGGGCGATGTAGAAAACCCCGAATTGATTCAGCATTTCGACAAGCTCTGGAAGCGTCTGGCCCGTAACAAGCCGGCACCAGCAGCCAAACCCGAAACTGTAGGGGTAGACAGCCCGAATGCGTAAACTGGCACTCGTTCCGATCCAGTTTTATCGCTATGCCATTAGTCCTCTGATGGCCAGTCACTGTCGTTTCTACCCCAGCTGTTCCTGCTACGCGTATGAAGCCATCGAAAATCATGGCCTTCTGCGCGGTGGCTGGCTGACCTTTCGTCGTTTAGGTCGCTGTCATCCGTGGAATCCCGGTGGTTATGACCCGGTTCCACCTATCCCTACCTCCCGTTCTTCTTCGATGGCCGAGTAATCATGGATATTAAACGCACGATCCTGATCGTCGCCCTGGCAATCGTGTCCTACGTCATGGTTCTTAAGTGGAACCAGGATTATGGCCAGGCTGCCCTGCCGACTCAGAATGTTGCTGCCAACACCGCCACCCCGGCTCTACCGGATACGCCTGTTGGTAACAATGCTTCCGCCAGTGCCGATGTACCCAGCGCGAATACCGATACCAGCACCCCTACCGAAACTCCGGTAGCGGCAAGCAAAGACCTCATCCAGGTAAAAACGGATGTGCTCGATCTGGCTATCGATCCTCAAGGTGGTGATATCGCCCAGCTGAAGCTGCCGCTGTATCCACGTCGCCAGGACCATCCGGAAATTCCGTTCCAGCTGTTCGATAACGGTGGCGAACGTACTTATCTGGCGCAAAGCGGCCTGACCGGTACCAACGGCCCGGATGCCCGTCCTGCCGGACGCCCGGTTTACTCGGCCGAAAAAAAGACTTATCAACTGGCTGACGGCCAGAACCAGCTGAATGTCGACCTGAAATTCAGCGACGCCGGCGTCAACTACATCAAGCGTTTCACCTTTACCCGCGGTCTGTACGATCTGAAAGTCACCTATCTGATCGACAACACCAGCGACAAGGCCTGGACTGGCAACCTGTTTGCCCAGCTCAAACGCGACGCCAGCTCCGATCCTTCTTCCAGCACCGCCACCGGTACCGCGACTTACCTGGGCGCCGCCCTGTGGACAAGTTCCGAGCCGTACAAAAAAGTGTCGATGAAAGATATCGACAAGGGCTCGCTGAAAGAAACCGTGCAAGGTGGCTGGGTTGCCTGGCTGCAACACTACTTCGTGACCGCCTGGATCCCGGCGAAGAACGAAAGCAACGTGGTGCAGACCCGCAAGGATAACCAAGGCAACTACATCATCGGTTTCACTGGCCCGGCGCTGACCGTTGCACCAGGTGCCAAGGCTGAAACCACTGCCACTCTGTACGCCGGTCCGAAAAGCCAGGCCGTGCTGAAAGAGTTGTCCCCAGGCCTGGAACTGACTGTCGACTACGGCATTCTGTGGTTCATTGCCCAGCCGATCTTCTGGCTGCTGCAACATATCCACAGCATTGTGGGTAACTGGGGTTGGTCGATCATCTTCCTGACCATGCTGATCAAGGGGATCTTCTTCCCACTGTCGGCGGCCAGCTACAAATCCATGGCGCGCATGCGTGCAGTGGCGCCGAAACTGGCGGCTCTGAAAGAGCAACATGGCGACGACCGGCAGAAAATGTCGCAAGCCATGATGGAGCTGTACAAGAAAGAGAAGATCAATCCGCTGGGTGGTTGCTTGCCAATCCTCGTGCAGATGCCGGTGTTCCTGTCCTTGTACTGGGTACTCCTGGAAAGCGTGGAAATGCGCCAGGCACCGTTCATGCTGTGGATTACCGACCTGTCGATCAAGGATCCGTTCTTCATCCTGCCGATCATCATGGGCGCCACCATGTTCATCCAGCAGCAACTGAACCCGACTCCTCCGGATCCGATGCAGGCCAAGGTGATGAAAATGATGCCAATCATTTTCACCTTCTTCTTCCTGTGGTTCCCGGCGGGCCTGGTGCTGTACTGGGTGGTGAACAACTGCCTGTCGATCGCCCAACAGTGGTACATCACACGTAAGATCGAAGCGGCTACCAAGAAAGCAGCTGCCTGACCTACTCTGTGGATAACCACTCAAAACGCCCCCTAGTGGGGCGTTTTGCTATCTGTCACTTTTGTCTGCCTCTTTATGTCTGGAGCGGGTTATGAATGTCCCTCGTGAAACCATCGCAGCCGTAGCCACCGCCCAGGGGCGCGGTGGTGTGGGCATCGTGCGTATTTCCGGGCCGCTGGCCAATGTCGCCGCCAAGGCCATCAGCGGCCGCGAGCTGAAACCGCGTTACGCCCATTACGGGCCGTTTTTCAGCGATCGGAACGAGGTCCTGGATGAGGGGATCGCCTTGTATTTCCCGGGGCCGAACTCCTTTACCGGCGAAGACGTGCTGGAACTTCAGGGGCACGGCGGCCCGATCGTCCTGGATATGTTGCTGCAGCGTTGCCTGCAGCTGGGATGCCGCCTGGCCCGGCCGGGGGAATTCAGCGAGCGCGCGTTCCTCAACGACAAGCTCGACCTGGCCCAGGCCGAAGCCATCGCCGACCTGATCGAAGCCAGTTCCGCACAGGCCGCGCGCAATGCCTTGCGCTCTTTGCAGGGGGCATTCTCCAAGCGTGTGCATAACCTGACCGAGCAATTGATCGCGCTGCGCATCTACGTCGAGGCGGCCATTGATTTTCCCGAGGAAGAAATCGATTTCCTGGCCGATGGCCATGTCCTGCAGATGCTCGATGCGGTGCGCGACGAGTTATCCACCGTGGTCCGCGAAGCCGGGCAGGGCGCCTTGCTGCGTGACGGCATGACCGTGGTCATCGCTGGCCGGCCCAACGCTGGCAAGTCCAGCCTGCTCAATGCCCTGGCCGGACGCGAAGCGGCGATTGTCACCGAGATCGCCGGCACCACCCGGGATGTGCTGCGCGAACATATCCACATCGACGGTATGCCGTTGCACGTTGTGGATACCGCAGGGTTGCGCGATACCGAGGACCAGGTGGAAAAGATCGGTGTGGAACGTGCTCTCAAGGCCATTGGCGAGGCCGATCGCGTACTGCTGGTGGTCGACGCCACGGCGCCGGAAGCGCTGGACCCCTTTGCCTTGTGGCCAGAGTTCCTGGAACAGCGGCCGGATCCGGCGAAAGTCACGCTGATCCGCAACAAGGCCGACCTGACCAGCGAAGCGATCGCCTTGGAGGTCAGCGACGATGGCCACGTGACTATCAGCCTCAGTGCCAAGGCCGGCGGCGAGGGCCTGGAACTGCTACGTGAGCACCTCAAGGCCTGCATGGGTTACGAACAGACTTCCGAAAGCAGCTTCAGTGCACGCAGACGTCACCTGGAAGCCCTGCACCACGCCAGCGACGCACTTGAACATGGCCGTTTGCAACTAACCCTGGCCGGCGCCGGCGAGCTGCTGGCTGAAGACCTGCGCCAAGCCCAGCAATCCCTGGGAGAAATTACCGGCGCTTTCAGCTCGGACGACCTGCTGGGCCGGATCTTCTCCAGCTTCTGCATCGGTAAGTAACCCCATCTCCCTATAGGAGCAGCCGTTCGACGGCTTGGTTGCTCGTGATGCTCATGACCGTGTTCCGCCGGCATCACGGGCAAACCGCTTCTGCAATCCATCATTTCCGAGTTTGTCGGGCGCAATTGGGCGCTCCGGCGGATTTCTTGTGGCCGCCGTTTGGTCGGATGAGCTTTTTTCTGTGGATTAAGCCCTGTGAATAACTGCCCTTAGGCTCAGTTGATAACAGGGCGTCAAAACTGAGGAAAACCCGCTCTGTGGATAAGCATCACTTTAATCCACAGGCTTACACCGGTTATCCAAGGGCCTCGTTGCTACCTAACCACAGACTTTTGAATCTCTGTACACATTGAAAACAAAGGACTGTATGAATCTATCCACAGATAGGTCGGTGCCTAAGAATAAACATAAAAATAAAGATTTAATAAATTTCTTTCTTTTTAATTTCTATTGTCCGTGAGTCATCCACAGCTGGTTAAATTTTGTGCAAAGGGTTCTTTAGGAAGGGCGAAGACCCTATACTTGTCCGTTATCCTAAGAACCCATCCTTTTTTACCCATATAAGCAGGCACGAGGTGCGTGGTGGATTTCCCTTCCCGTTTTGAAGTGATCGTCATCGGCGGCGGTCATGCCGGTACCGAGGCAGCACTTGCATCAGCACGCATGGGGGCAAAAACCCTGTTGCTGACGCACAACGTGGAAACCCTCGGAGCAATGAGCTGCAATCCCGCGATTGGCGGGATCGGTAAAAGTCATCTGGTCAAAGAAATCGACGCCCTCGGCGGCGCGATGGCCATGGCTACCGATAAAGGTGGTATTCAGTTTCGGGTGTTGAACAGCCGTAAAGGCCCAGCCGTGCGTGCTACCCGCGCCCAGGCCGACCGTATTCTGTACAAGGCTGCTGTCCGCGAAATCCTGGAAAACCAGCCGAACCTGTGGATATTTCAACAGGCAGCGGATGACCTGATCGTCGAACAGGACCAGGTCCGCGGAGTAGTGACCCAAATGGGCCTGCGTTTCTTCGCCGAATCCGTGGTGTTGACCACCGGTACCTTCCTCGGCGGACTTATCCACATCGGTTTGCAGAATTATTCCGGCGGTCGTGCCGGTGATCCGCCGTCGATCGCTCTGGCTCGCCGTCTGCGCGAATTGCCTCTGCGTGTGGGCCGCCTGAAAACCGGTACGCCACCGCGCATCGATGGCCGGTCTGTGGATTTCTCGGTGATGACCGAGCAACCGGGTGATACGCCAATCCCGGTCATGTCTTTCCTGGGCAACAAGGAACAGCATCCGCGGCAGGTCAGTTGCTGGATTACTCATACCAATGCGCGGACTCACGAAATCATCGCTGCAAACCTCGACCGTTCGCCGATGTATTCCGATGCCGGCTCGATCGAGGGCATTGGCCCGCGCTACTGCCCGTCGATCGAAGACAAGATCCATCGCTTTGCCGACAAGGAAAGCCATCAGGTCTTCATCGAGCCGGAAGGCCTGACCACTCACGAGCTGTACCCGAACGGGATATCCACAAGCCTGCCGTTCGATGTGCAGTTGCAGATCGTGCAATCGATCCGTGGCATGGAGAACGCGCACATCGTGCGTCCAGGCTATGCCATCGAGTACGACTACTTCGATCCGCGCGACCTGAAGTACAGCCTGGAAACCAAAGTGATCGGCGGCCTGTTCTTTGCCGGCCAGATCAACGGCACCACCGGTTACGAAGAAGCCGGCGCCCAGGGTTTGCTCGCCGGTGCCAACGCCGCATTGCGCGCGCAGGGCAAAGACAGCTGGTGCCCGCGCCGCGATGAAGCCTATATCGGTGTGTTGGTCGACGACCTGATTACCCTGGGAACCCAGGAGCCGTATCGGATGTTCACATCCCGTGCCGAATACCGCCTGATCCTACGCGAAGACAATGCCGACCTGCGCCTGACCGAAAAAGGTCGGGAACTGGGCCTGGTGGACGATGTCCGTTGGGCCGCGTTCTGCAAAAAACGCGAAGGTATTGCCCTGGAAGAGCAACGCCTGAAAAGCACTTGGGTTCGTCCGGGTACCGAGCAGGGTGATGCGATCGCCGAAAAGTTCGGCACACCGCTGACCCATGAGTACAACTTGCTGAATCTGCTGAGCCGTCCGGAAATCGACTACGCTGGTCTGGTCGAAGTGACCGGGCAGGGCGCAGAAGATCCACAGGTCGCCGAGCAGGTCGAGATCAAGACCAAGTACGCCGGCTACATCGATCGCCAGCAGGACGAAATCGCTCGTCTGCGGGCCAGCGAAGACACCAAGCTGCCTGTGGATATCGACTACAGCAACATTTCCGGTCTCTCGAAAGAGATCCAGAGCAAGCTCGGCGCCACGCGTCCTGAAACCCTGGGCCAGGCTTCGCGGATTCCGGGCGTGACCCCAGCAGCGATTTCGCTGTTGATGATTCACTTGAAAAAACGCGGCGCGGGCCGTCAGTTGGAGCAAAGCGCTTGAGTTCGCAGGTCACCTCGCAACATGCAGAAGAGTTATCCACAGGTGCTCGCCAACTCGGTGTCAACCTGACAGAAGCCCAGCACGAGTTGCTGCTGGGTTATCTGGCCCTGCTGATCAAATGGAACAAGGCTTACAACCTGACCGCAGTACGCGATCCGGATGAAATGGTCTCGCGTCATCTGCTCGATAGCCTGAGCGTGATGTCGTTCATCGAAAACGGCCGCTGGCTGGACGTTGGCAGCGGCGGCGGGATGCCGGGCATTCCATTGGCTATCCTGTTTCCGGATTCGCAAGTGACCTGTCTGGACAGCAATGGCAAGAAAACCCGCTTCCTGACCCAGGTCAAACTGGAACTGAAGCTGGATAACCTGCAAGTTATCCACAGTCGTGTCGAAGCTTTCCAGCCGCAGCAGCCATTCAACGGGATCATTTCCCGGGCATTCAGCAGCATGGAGAACTTCACCAACTGGACTCGCCACCTCGGCGACCGCGATACACGTTGGCTGGCAATGAAGGGCGTTCATCCCGCCGATGAGCTGGTAGCATTGCCGGCGGACTTCCACCTCGATAGCGAACACGCCCTGGCCGTACCCGGTTGCCAAGGCCAACGCCATCTGCTGATACTGCGCCGCACGGCATGATTGGGAACACAAGCAAGAATGGCTAAGGTATTCGCGATAGCGAACCAGAAAGGTGGCGTGGGCAAGACCACCACCTGCATCAACCTCGCAGCATCGCTGGTTGCTACCAAGCGCCGGGTGCTGTTGATCGATCTCGATCCACAGGGCAACGCCACCATGGGTAGCGGTGTGGATAAACACGGCCTGGAAAATTCGGTCTACGACCTGCTGATCGGCGAGTGCGATCTAGCCCAGGCCATGCATTACTCCGAGCACGGCGGTTATCAACTGCTGCCGGCGAACCGTGACCTGACTGCCGCGGAAGTGGTTCTGCTGGAAATGCAGATGAAGGAAAGCCGTCTGCGCAGTGCCTTGGCGCCGATCCGGGAAAACTACGATTACATTCTGATCGACTGCCCGCCGTCGCTGTCGATGCTTACGCTCAACGCCCTGGTTGCCGCCGATGGGGTCATTATCCCGATGCAGTGCGAGTACTTCGCTCTCGAAGGGCTGAGCGACCTTGTGGATAACATCAAGCGCATCTCCGAATTGCTCAATCCGAATCTCAAGGTCGAAGGCTTGCTGCGGACCATGTACGACCCGCGGCTGAGCCTGATGAACGATGTTTCCGCGCAACTCAAGGAACACTTCGGCGATCAGCTGTACGACACAGTGATCCCACGCAACATCCGTCTGGCGGAAGCCCCCAGTTATGGCATGCCAGCGTTGGTCTACGACAAACAGTCCCGCGGTGCCATCGCCTATCTGGCCCTCGCTGGCGAGATGGTTCGTCGGCAACGGAAAAATTCACGCGCAGCCGCTGCCCAGCCAACTTAAGGAATCCCCATGGCCGTCAAGAAACGAGGTCTCGGACGTGGACTGGATGCACTGTTGAGTGGTCCGACTGTCAGCTCGCTGGAAGAACAAGCGGTTCAAGCCGATGTGCGTGAGCTGCAACATTTGCCCCTGGACTTGATCCAGCGCGGCAAGTATCAGCCGCGCCGGGACATGGACCCTCAGGCGCTGGAAGAATTGGCGAGCTCGATCAAGACTCAGGGCGTGATGCAGCCAATCGTGGTGCGTCCGATCGGTTCCGGCCGTTTTGAAATCATCGCCGGCGAGCGCCGCTGGCGCGCCAGCCAGCAGGCGGGTCAGGAAACCATTCCGGCGATGGTCCGCGATGTGCCCGACGAAACCGCCATCGCCATGGCGCTGATCGAGAATATCCAGCGCGAAGATCTCAATCCCATCGAGGAAGCGGTTGCCCTGCAGCGCCTGCAGCAGGAATTCCAGCTGACTCAGCAGCAGGTTGCCGAGGCTGTGGGTAAGTCCCGCGTCACTGTAGCCAACTTGCTGCGCCTGATCGCTTTGCCTGAAGTGATCAAGACCATGCTGTCCCACGGCGACCTGGAAATGGGGCATGCCCGTGCCTTGCTGGGTTTGCCGGAAAATCAACAGGTTGAAGGGGCGCGACACGTTGTCGCACGTGGCCTCACCGTACGCCAGACCGAAGCCCTGGTTCGCCAGTGGTTGAGTGGCAAACAGCAGCCTGCCGAACCTGTCAAACCCGACCCGGATATCGCGCGCCTGGAGCAACGCTTGGCCGAGCGCCTAGGCTCTGCGGTGCAGATTCGTCACGGAAAGAAAGGGAAAGGTCAGTTGGTGATCGGGTATAACTCCCTCGATGAGCTTCAAGGCGTCCTTGCACACATCCGCTGAAACATTTCCTCATGTAGCGTGCAGTCGGAAATCACTACCCGGCAGTTGAATAGGGGCTGAACCGCCCCTATACTCTGCGCGCATTTTGTCGGCACAAATTATGCCAAGTTATTGAATTCTGGCAGCCGACCCATGAGGAGCAAGAGTGATGGAAACCCGCACGCCAAACCGCTTGCCGTTCCATCGCTTGGCGGTTTTCCCGGTTTTATTGGCTCAGTTGGTCGTTTTATTGCTGGCCGCCTTGGCGCTCTGGCATTGGCATGGAGTCGTAGCCGGATACTCAGGCCTTTGTGGGGGACTGATAGCCTTGCTCCCCAATGTGTATTTCGCTCATAGGGCATTTCGGTTTTCCGGCGCCCGAGCAGCTCAAGCCATCGTCCGGTCTTTTTATGCCGGCGAGGCGGGCAAACTGATTTTGACGGCAGTGCTCTTTGCATTGACGTTCGCAGGTGTGAAGCCATTGGCGCCGCTAGCTGTATTCGGCGTCTTCGTGCTGACCCAACTGGTCAGCTGGTTCGCTCCCCTGCTTATGAGAACAAGACTTTCGAGACCTTAGGGCGTTTGAGGCAACCATGGCAGAAACAACCGCTTCGGGCTATATCCAGCACCACTTGCAGAACCTGACCTTCGGTCAGCTACCTAATGGCGGCTGGGGCTTTGCCCACACCGCAGCAGAAGCCAAAGAAATGGGCTTTTGGGCATTCCACGTCGATACTCTCGGCTGGTCTGTAGCGTTGGGTCTGATCTTCGTTCTTCTTTTCCGCATGGCGGCCAAAAAGGCAACTTCTGGTCAGCCAGGTGCTTTGCAGAACTTCGTTGAAGTATTGGTCCAGTTCGTCGATGGCAGCGTGAAAGACAGCTTCCATGGCCGTAGCCCAGTGATTGCACCGCTGGCACTGACCATCTTCGTCTGGGTGTTCCTGATGAACGCCATCGACCTGATCCCGGTCGACTGGATTCCTCAGCTGGCCATCCTGATCTCCGGCGATGCGCACATTCCTTTCCGTGCCGTGTCGACTACCGACCCGAACGCTACGCTGGCCATGGCCTTCTCGGTGTTCGCACTGATCATTTTCTACAGCATCAAGATCAAGGGCGTCGGCGGTTTCATCGGCGAACTGACCCTGCATCCGTTCGGCAGCAAGAATATCTTTATTCAGGCGCTGCTGATTCCGGTGAACTTCCTGCTTGAATTCGTGACGCTGATCGCCAAGCCAATCTCTCTGGCACTTCGTCTGTTCGGCAACATGTACGCTGGCGAACTGGTGTTCATCCTGATCGCCGTGATGTTCGGCAGCGGCCTGCTCTGGCTCAGCGGCCTGGGCGTGGTGCTGCAATGGGCGTGGGCTGTGTTCCACATCCTGATCATCACCCTGCAAGCGTTTATCTTCATGATGCTGACCATCGTCTACCTGTCGATGGCGCACGAAGAGAACCATTAAGACCGGTCTCGACCAGTCTGATGTCCCTCCCGGTCAAACGGGAGGGGGCCCGTCTAGGGCACGATGAAACGATTTGTTTTACCGCTTTAATCTAAAAAACCTAAACCATACGACGTAAAAGTCGGGAGGAAAGATGGAAACTGTAGTTGGTCTAACCGCTATCGCTGTTGCACTGTTGATCGGCCTGGGCGCACTGGGTACCGCAATTGGTTTCGGCCTGTTGGGCGGCAAGTTCCTGGAAGGCGCTGCGCGTCAGCCAGAAATGGTTCCAATGCTGCAAGTTAAAATGTTCATCGTTGCCGGCCTGCTCGACGCCGTGACCATGATCGGCGTTGGTATCGCTCTGTTCTTCACCTTCGCGAACCCCTTCGTTGGTCAACTCGCTGGCTAATCACTCGAATTTTCGAGTTGATTGGTGTGATGGACAACGAACGAGCGAGGTGTTGGCGTGAACATTAATGCAACCCTGATTGGCCAGTCCGTTGCGTTCTTCATTTTTGTACTGTTTTGCATGAAGTTCGTGTGGCCTCCGGTCATCGCGGCTTTGCACGAACGTCAGAAGAAGATCGCGGATGGACTGGACGCTGCCAGCCGAGCAGCTCGCGACCTGGAACTGGCCCAAGAGAAAGCGGGTCAGCAACTGCGCGAAGCAAAAGCTCAGGCAGCCGAAATCATTGAGCAAGCCAAGAAACGCGGTAACCAGATCGTCGAAGAGGCTGTTGAAAAAGCCCGTGTCGACGCTGACCGTGTGAAGGTTCAGGCTCAGGCCGAGATCGAGCAGGAACTGAACAGTGTCAAAGACGCGCTGCGTGCCCAACTGGGTGTGCTGGCCGTTGGCGGCGCCGAGAAGATCCTGGGTGCCACAATCGATCAAAACGCGCACGCGGAGCTGGTTAACAAACTGGCTGCTGAAATTTAAGCGAGGGCGATCATGGCAGAACTGACCACGTTGGCCCGACCTTACGCTAAGGCGGCCTTCGAGCACGCTCAGGCCCACCAGCAGCTGGCCTCTTGGTCAGCCATGCTCGGCCTGGCTGCAGCGGTGTCGCAAGACGACACCATGCGGCGCGTGCTCAAGGCCCCGCGACTGACGAGCGCAGACAAGGCCGCCACGTTTATCGACGTGTGCGGCGACAAGTTCGATGCCAAGGCACAGAATTTCATCCACGTCGTTGCCGAAAACGACCGTCTCCTGCTTCTGCCGGAGATCGCCGCCCTGTTCGACCTGTACAAGGCCGAGCAAGAGAAGTCGGTAGATGTGGAAGTCACCAGTGCTTTTGCGTTGAACCAAGAACAGCAAGACAAACTCGCCAAGGTTCTCAGTGCACGACTCGACCGGGAAGTGCGCCTGCAAGTTGCGGAGGACGCTGCCCTGATTGGTGGTGTCGTCATCCGCGCCGGCGACCTGGTTATCGATGGCTCGATTCGCGGCAAAATCGCGAAACTTGCCGAAGCATTGAAATCTTGAGTTTGAAGGGGCAGCAGAGCAATGCAGCAACTCAATCCTTCCGAAATAAGTGAAATTATCAAGGGCCGCATCGAAAAGCTCGATGTGACCTCCCAAGCCCGTAACGAAGGCACTGTCGTCAGCGTTTCTGACGGTATCGTGCGGATTCACGGTCTGGCCGACGTCATGTACGGCGAGATGATCGAGTTTCCGGGCGGTGTCTACGGTATGGCACTCAACCTCGAGCAAGACTCCGTAGGTGCCGTTGTACTGGGCGCATACACGACTCTGGCTGAAGGCATGAGCGCCAAGTGCACCGGCCGCATCCTCGAAGTTCCGGTTGGTAAGGAACTGCTGGGTCGCGTAGTCGACGCACTGGGTAACCCAGTTGACGGCAAAGGTCCGCTGAACAACACCGAGACCGACGCGGTCGAGAAAGTTGCTCCAGGCGTGATCTGGCGTAAGTCGGTAGACCAGCCTGTACAGACTGGCTACAAGGCTGTCGATGCCATGATCCCTGTCGGCCGTGGCCAGCGTGAGCTGATCATCGGTGACCGTCAGATCGGTAAGACCGCTCTGGCGATCGACGCGATCATCAACCAGAAAGACAGCGGCATCTTCTGCGTATACGTGGCTATCGGTCAGAAACAATCGACCATCGCCAACGTTGTTCGCAAGCTGGAAGAAAACGGCGCTCTGGCCAACACCATCATCGTGGCTGCCAGTGCTTCCGAATCCGCTGCCCTGCAATTCCTGGCACCGTACTCCGGTTGCACCATGGGCGAATTCTTCCGCGACCGCGGTGAAGACGCGCTGATCGTTTATGACGATCTGTCCAAGCAAGCAGTGGCTTACCGCCAGATTTCCCTGCTGCTGCGCCGTCCACCAGGCCGTGAAGCTTACCCAGGCGACGTGTTCTATCTCCACTCCCGTCTGCTGGAGCGCGCATCCCGCGTTTCGGAAGAGTACGTAGAGAAGTTCACCAACGGCGCGGTAACTGGCAAGACCGGTTCCCTGACCGCACTGCCGATCATCGAAACCCAGGCTGGCGACGTTTCCGCGTTCGTTCCGACCAACGTGATTTCCATCACCGACGGTCAGATCTTCCTGGAATCGGCCATGTTCAACTCCGGCATCCGCCCGGCAGTGAACGCCGGTGTTTCGGTATCCCGTGTAGGTGGTGCCGCTCAGACCAAGATCATCAAGAAGCTGTCCGGTGGTATCCGTACCGCTCTGGCTCAGTACCGTGAACTGGCGGCATTCGCCCAGTTCGCTTCTGACCTGGACGAAGCGACCCGTAAGCAACTTGAACACGGTCAGCGCGTTACCGAGCTGATGAAGCAGAAGCAATACGCGCCTATGTCCATCGCTGACATGTCGCTGTCGCTGTATGCCGCTGAACGTGGGTTCCTGACTGACGTCGAAATCGCCAAGATCGGTAGCTTCGAACAAGCGCTGATTGCTTACTTCAACCGCGATCACGCCGATTTGATGGCGAAGATCAACGTGAAGGGTGACTTCAATGACGAAATCGACGCTGGCCTGAAAGCCGGTATCGAGAAGTTCAAGGCCACCCAAACCTGGTAAGCCGCAGCGGGGGCCGCGAGGCTCCCGCTTGCTAACCTGATAGGTGTTACATGGCAGGCGCAAAAGAGATTCGCAGTAAGATTGCGAGCATCAAAAGCACGCAAAAGATTACCAGCGCCATGGAAAAAGTGGCGGTCAGCAAAATGCGCAAGGCACAAATGCGCATGGCTGCTAGCCGTCCTTACGCGGAGCGCATCCGCCAGGTTATTGGTCATCTGGCCAACGCCAACCCGGAATATCGCCACCCGTTCATGATCGACCGCGCAATCAAGCGCGTCGGTTATATCGTGGTGAGCAGTGACCGTGGTCTGTGCGGTGGTTTGAATACCAACCTGTTCAAGGCTTTGGTCAAGGACATGGCGGTAAACCGCGAAAATGGCGTCGAGATCGATCTGTGCGTGGTAGGCAGCAAAGGTGCGGCTTTCTTCCGTAACTTCGGCGGTAACGTCGTCGCTGCAATCAGCCACCTGGGTGAAGAGCCGTCGATCAATGATCTGATCGGCAGCGTCAAGGTGATGCTGGATGCCTACCTGGACGGCCGGATTGACCGCCTGTCCGTGGTGTCCAACAAGTTCATCAACACCATGACGCAACAGCCTACGGTGGAGCAGTTGATTCCGCTGGTGGCAACCCCGGATCAAGAACTCAAGCACCACTGGGACTATCTCTACGAACCGGATGCCAAAGAGCTGCTTGACGGCTTGATGGTTCGCTACGTGGAGTCGCAGGTCTACCAGGCGGTGGTCGAGAACAACGCGGCTGAACAAGCTGCGCGGATGATCGCGATGAAGAACGCTACCGACAACGCCGGTGATTTGATCAGCGATTTGCAGCTGATCTACAACAAGGCGCGTCAGGCTGCGATCACCCAAGAGATCTCGGAAATCGTCGGCGGCGCTGCCGCGGTTTAACGGTTCAAATATTCAGAGGATCCAGCTATGAGTAGCGGACGTATCGTTCAAATCATCGGCGCCGTTATCGACGTGGAATTTCCACGCGACAGCGTACCGAGCATCTACGACGCCTTGAAGGTTCAAGGCGCCGAAACCACTCTGGAAGTTCAGCAGCAGCTGGGCGACGGCGTGGTACGTACCATTGCGATGGGCTCCACCGAGGGCTTGAAGCGCGGTCTGGACGTCAACAACACTGGCGCAGCCATCTCCGTACCGGTCGGTAAAGCGACCCTGGGCCGGATCATGGACGTACTGGGCAACCCGATCGACGAAGCTGGCCCGATCGGCGAAGAAGAGCGTTGGGGCATTCACCGTCCTGCGCCGTCCTTCGCTGAACAAGCTGGTGGCAACGACCTCCTGGAAACCGGCATCAAGGTTATCGACCTGGTTTGCCCGTTCGCCAAGGGCGGTAAAGTCGGTCTGTTCGGTGGTGCCGGTGTGGGCAAGACCGTAAACATGATGGAACTGATCCGTAACATCGCCATCGAGCACAGCGGTTATTCCGTGTTCGCCGGTGTGGGTGAGCGTACTCGTGAGGGTAACGACTTCTACCACGAGATGAAGGATTCCAACGTTCTGGACAAAGTGGCACTGGTATACGGCCAGATGAACGAGCCGCCGGGAAACCGTCTGCGCGTAGCTCTGACCGGCCTGACCATGGCCGAGAAGTTCCGTGACGAAGGTAACGACGTTCTGCTGTTCGTCGACAACATCTATCGTTACACCCTGGCCGGTACCGAAGTATCCGCACTGCTGGGCCGTATGCCTTCCGCAGTAGGTTACCAGCCGACCCTGGCTGAAGAGATGGGCGTTCTGCAAGAACGTATCACTTCGACCAAGCAAGGCTCGATCACCTCGATCCAAGCGGTATACGTACCTGCGGACGACTTGACCGACCCGTCGCCAGCGACCACCTTCGCCCACTTGGACGCCACCGTCGTACTGTCCCGTGACATCGCTTCCCTGGGTATCTACCCAGCGGTAGATCCACTGGACTCGACTTCCCGTCAGCTGGACCCGAACGTGATCGGCAACGAGCACTATGAAACCGCTCGCGGTGTTCAGTACGTGCTGCAGCGCTACAAAGAGCTGAAGGACATCATTGCGATCCTGGGTATGGACGAACTGTCCGAAGCCGACAAGCAACTGGTATCCCGCGCTCGTAAGATCCAGCGCTTCCTGTCGCAGCCGTTCTTCGTGGCTGAAGTCTTCACTGGTTCTCCAGGCAAATACGTTTCCCTGAAAGACACCATCGCTGGCTTCAAAGGCATCCTCAACGGTGACTACGACCACCTGCCAGAACAAGCGTTCTACATGGTCGGCGGCATCGAAGAAGCGATCGAGAAAGCCAAGAAACTGTAATCCCGGCGCCCGGCAACGGGCGCTAATTTAGGTTGAGGCAAGCAGATGGCTATGACAGTCCATTGCGATATCGTCAGCGCGGAAGGGGAAATCTTCTCCGGTCTGGTCGAGATGGTGATCGCACACGGCGAGCTCGGGGATCTTGGTATCGCCCTGGGTCACGCTCCGCTGATCACTAATCTGAAACCAGGTCCGATCCGCTTGATCAAGCAGGGCGGGGAAGCCGAGGTGTTCTACATCTCCGGTGGTTTCCTCGAGGTTCAGCCGAACATGGTCAAGGTTCTTGCCGACACCGTGCAGCGTGCTGCCGACCTGGACGAAGCCTCCGCTCAGGAAGCCGTCAAGGCTGCTGAGAAGGCCCTGAATGAAAAAGGCGCAGATTTCGACTACGGTTCTGCTGCTGCACGTCTGGCCGAGGCCGCAGCCCAGCTGCGCACCGTCCAGCAGATCCGCAAGAAGTTCGGCGGCTAAGCCGCGGGATTTCCGCGTGATTGATTAAAAAGGGTAGCCTCGGCTACCCTTTTTCTTTTTTTGCAATTCACCTCGTGGTCGCAGTCGCTGACCACCCAGGATTGGTAGCCAGTCATGTCTCTCGAAATCGTTATTCTCGCTGCCGGTCAAGGCACCCGCATGCGTTCGTCGTTGCCGAAAGTGCTGCACCCGGTGGCGGGCAACTCCATGCTGGGGCATGTTATCCACAGCGCCCGGCAACTCGATCCACAACGCATCCATGTCGTCATCGGTCACGGTGCCGATGCGGTGCGTGAGCGCCTGGCGGCGGACGACCTGAATTTCGTGCTGCAGGACAAGCAGCTAGGTACCGGTCACGCCACCGCCCAGGCGGTGCCGTTCATTACCGCCGATACCGTGCTGATTCTCTACGGTGACGTGCCGCTGATCGAAGTCGAAACCCTGCAGCGCTTGCTCAAGCACGTTGTTCCCGGGCAAATGGGATTGCTGACCGTGGAGCTGGACGACCCGACCGGTTATGGCCGGATCGTTCGCGATGCCGACGGCAGGGTCGCAGCCATCGTCGAGCACAAGGACGCCAGCGAAGCGCAACGCGCAATCACCGAAGGCAACACTGGCATCCTTGCGGTGCCGGCTAATCGCCTTGCCGACTGGATGAGTCGTCTGTCGAATAACAACGCCCAGGGCGAGTATTACCTGACTGACGTGATCGAGATGGCGGTCAGCGATGGTTTGTTGGTGGCCACCGAGCAACCTCACGATCCGATGGAAGTGCAGGGCGCCAACGATCGCAAGCAGCTGTCCGAACTGGAGCGTCATTATCAGTTGCGCGAAGGTCGGCGCCTGATGGCTCAGGGCGTGACCCTGCGCGATCCGGCACGTTTCGATGTGCGCGGTGAAGTGACGGTGGGCCGCGACGTGCTGATCGACATCAACGTGATTCTCGAAGGCCGCGTGGTCATCGAGGACGACGTGGTGATCGGCCCGAACTGTGTGATCAAGGACAGCACCCTGCGCAAGGGCGTGGTGATCAAGGCCAACAGCCATATCGAAGGTGCGGTACTGGGTGAAGGCAGCGATGCCGGTCCGTTCGCCCGCCTGCGCCAGGGCACTGTTCTCGAAGCCCGTGCCCATGTGGGTAACTTTGTCGAGTTGAAGAACGCACGCATGGGCGAGGGCGCCAAGGCCGGGCACCTGGCCTACCTGGGCGATGCCGAGATCGGTGCACGCAGCAACATCGGCGCCGGCACCATTACCTGCAACTACGATGGCGCCAACAAACATCGGACAGTGCTGGGCGAAGACGTCTTCATCGGTTCCAACAACTCGTTGGTGGCACCTGTGGATATCCAGGATGGCGCGACCACGGCGGCCGGTTCCACCATCAACCAGACTGTGGAAAAAGCCCAGCTGGCCGTGGCCCGTGCCCGGCAGAAGAATATCGACGGCTGGAAACGCCCGGTGAAAATCAAGAAGAGCTGAGTTATCCACAACGCAGTGGCCGGTACTCTCGAGATTGCTTTCGCGGGCAAGCCTCGCTCCTACAGACAGTGATATCTGTAGGAGCGAGGCTTGCCCGCGATGCTTTTATCCACAGATTTTTTTCTTGCGCTGGCTTGACGAATTTCCGGCAATAGGTTTTGATTGCTTCCGTTATCTTTCGAATCGAAACTTAAGTGCTCATGTCGAAACGCAATACGCCCCAGCGCCGTCACAACATTCTGGCCTTGCTCAATGAACAGGGCGAGGTGAGCGTGGATGAGCTGGCTAAACGCTTCGAAACTTCGGAAGTTACGATCCGCAAGGACCTAGCGGCCCTGGAGAGCAACGGCTTGTTGCTGCGGCGCTACGGCGGCGCGATCACCATGCCGCAGGAACTGGTTGGCGATATCGGCCAGCCGGTGTCCCGGTACAAACAAGCCATCGCCCGCGCGGCGGTTGCGCGGATTCGCGAACACGCCCGCATCATCATCGACAGTGGCAGTACCACCGCAGCCATGATTCCCGAACTCGGCCAGCAGCCGGGCCTGGTGGTCATGACCAACTCGCTGCATGTGGCCAATGCCCTGAGCGAACTGGAGCATGAGCCGGTGCTATTGATGACCGGCGGTACCTGGGACCCTCACTCCGAGTCGTTCCAGGGGCAGGTCGCCGAGCAGGTATTGCGTTCCTACGACTTCGACCAGCTGTTTATCGGTGCCGACGGCATCGACCTGGTGCGCGGGACCACCACCTTCAACGAGTTGCTCGGCCTGAGCCGGGTAATGGCCGAGGTGGCGCGGGAAGTCGTGGTGATGGTCGAGGCCGACAAGATCGGCCGCAAGATTCCCAACCTGGAGCTGCCCTGGAGCAGCGTCCATATCCTTATTACCGATGATCGCCTGCCTGCAGAGGCCCGCGACCAGATTCAAGCCCGCGGCATCACGCTGATTTGCGCGGCAGTCATCTAGGAGAGAAACCATGTGTGGAATTGTTGGCGCCGTTGCTGAACGGAATATCACGGCCATCCTGCTCGAAGGCCTCAAGCGTCTCGAATACCGCGGCTACGACAGCGCCGGGGTGGCGGTCCTGACCAACGATGGCAAGCTCGAGCGTATGCGTCGTCCGGGCAAGGTCAGCGAGCTGGAACAGGCCCTGGCCGGCGAGCCGCTGGTCGGTCGCCTGGGCATCGCCCACACCCGCTGGGCCACTCACGGCGCGCCATGCGAGCGTAACGCCCACCCGCATTTCTCCGGCGACCTGGCGGTGGTGCACAACGGCATCATCGAGAACCATGAAGTCCTGCGCGAGCAGCTCAAAGGCCTGGGTTACGTCTTCACTTCGGACACCGACACCGAGGTCATCGCCCACCTGCTGGAGCACAAACTCAAGGACCTGGGCGACCTGACCGTGGCCCTGAAAGCCACCGTCAAGGAACTGCATGGCGCCTATGGCCTGGCCGTGATCAGCGCCAGCCAGCCGGACCGCCTGGTCGCCGCCCGCAGTGGCAGCCCTCTGGTGATCGGCCTGGGCCTGGGTGAAAACTTCCTGGCTTCCGACCAACTGGCCCTGCGTCAGGTAACCGACCGCTTCATGTACCTGGAAGAGGGCGATATCGCCGAGATTCGCCGCGACAGCGTGCAGATCTGGGATGTCGACGGCAAAGCGGTCGAGCGTGAAGCCGTGCAATACCGTGATGGCGCCGAGGCCGCCGAGAAAGGCGAGTTCCGCCACTTCATGCTCAAGGAAATCCACGAGCAGCCAGCCGTGGTGCAACGCACCCTCGAAGGCCGCCTGAGCCCGAACCAGGTGCTGGTCCAGGCTTTCGGCCCGCAGGCCGCCGAGCTGTTCGCAAAGGTGCGCAACGTGCAGATCGTCGCCTGCGGCACCAGCTACCACGCCGGCATGGTTGCCCGTTACTGGTTGGAAGAACTGGCCGGGATTCCGTGCCAGGTCGAAGTGGCCAGCGAGTTCCGCTACCGCAAGGTGGTGGTGCAGCCGGATACCCTGTTCGTGACCATTTCCCAGTCCGGCGAAACCGCCGACACCCTGGCCGCCCTGCGTAATGCCAAGGAGCTTTCTAGAGAAGAAGGGGGCTACCTCGCCAGCCTGGCGATCTGCAACGTCGGTATCAGCTCGCTGGTGCGTGAGTCCGACCTGACCCTGCTGACCCAGGCTGGTCGCGAAATCGGCGTGGCATCGACCAAAGCCTTTACCACCCAGCTGGTTGGTCTGCTGCTGCTGACCCTGTCCCTGGGTCAGGTCCGCGGCACGCTGGGCGAAGGTGTCGAAGCCACCCTGGTGGAAGAACTGCGGCGCTTGCCGACCCGCCTGGGCGAAGCCCTGGCGATGGACAGCACGGTGGAAAAAATCGCCGAGTTGTTCGCCGAGAAGCACCACACCCTGTTCCTCGGTCGTGGCGCACAGTTCCCGGTGGCGATGGAAGGGGCACTCAAGCTCAAGGAAATCTCCTACATCCACGCCGAAGCCTACCCGGCCGGCGAGCTCAAGCACGGTCCGCTGGCCCTTGTGGATAACGACATGCCCGTCGTCACCGTGGCGCCGAACAACGAGTTGCTGGAGAAGCTCAAGTCCAACCTGCAGGAAGTCCGCGCTCGTGGCGGCGAGCTGATCGTCTTTGCCGACGAGCAGGCCGGCATGACCAACGGCGAGGGCACGCATGTTATCCACATGCCGCATATCCACGACATCCTGTCGCCGATCCTCTACACCATCCCGCTGCAACTGCTGTCGTATTACGTGGCGGTGCTCAAGGGCACTGACGTCGACCAGCCGCGCAACCTGGCCAAGTCGGTGACGGTGGAGTGAGTTATCCACAGCCGGGCTGATTTTGAAACTACGAAATAAAGTCTGTCGGAAATAAATAAAGTCTGTCGCTGGCGTCTCCGGTCCCCCCCGTTGAGCAGCCAGCGACGCTTTCCTGCGTACCTCCCTGCTCTCAGCGCAGCTCTAGGTTTTATCGAATAAATGATCTTAGCTATTCAGCCTGAGGAAACTGTGCGCTCCTTTGTGGAAAGAACTCTTTTTATTAAAGGAAAACATTCTTCCGAAGAAATTTTTCGGAAGTTTCCCAAAAACAGCGCCTTACGGGCGGATATTTCGTTAATAGCCGAAATGCAGGGATGGGTTGGCTGCTACGGCTTGAACAAAATTCTTCATAGACATACTAACTATCCGTTAAAGGAGATTTTTAAGAATGTTCAAGACATCTCTTACTCTAGGGGCGAATATATAGGTAATTCGGGAGGCTACGATTCAAATAGAACCCCGTCAGGGTTTTGTCCCGTTTGTGTTGCCGAAGATATTGAACGCTTAGGATTCTCCTTTTGGCGGCGTGCTCACTGTTGTGACTTGAAAGTCTGCGCTGATCACAATGTCGAGCTAGTCAAACGCTGCCCCTCCTGTGACAAGCAGTTTTGCCATGGAGGTCATGATCTGGGGGTTATGTGGACCAGCTGCGAGGGACAACATCTTAAAGACTGTCCTGTGACGTTGAATACAGATCTATATGAGTTGAAGAAAGCTCAGATTTTTACGGAAATTCTGTCATTCACTCATCACCTTTCGGAAGAGGCAGTTCTCGCAGTCTTGGATGAAAAAATCCATCAAGACGATAATCTCAAGCGTAGAATCTGCAACTCTGGGTCCAACATGCAGTTGGGAGATAAAGTTAAATGGCGGTTGGAAAATGTAAAGAAGGCGAGGTCTGTAAACAGGCTCCCACACGAAGAAGCCACTGATTTTATTTTCCATTCTATAGTGGGAGCCTATGAAAAGTTTGCTGACTTTGTCAGTGATGTAAAAGCATATGGGGACGAAATTCGCCCAATCGATTCATTGTGGTCGACTTATATCGCAGGGCATCAAGAATCAACGCATTTTGTTGAAGAGAACTATGAACATGGTGTTGGGGTTTGGTGCTGTCCATACCCGGCTAAGGAAACTTGGGGGCTTTGGGATTGGCGGCCGGTTTATTATCCCTGCTGTAATTTTGAGCGACCAAAGAGGAGAGGACCCCAACCTCGGCCCCGACGTGTTGAGAATGCTCCGCCGGGTATCTACAGGCGGAAATAGGTTTTCGAGCTAAGGTACGCTACGAAGATTCTAATGCTGCCACGATGTGTTTCGTATACACATCGGTCATCCCTTCATTCGGCAGGATGGTCTCTGCAATCTCTGGCTCTGATCAACGGTACTGTTCCCTCTCGCTGCGGCGCAAGGAAGACAGATCTATTTACATATAGATGCCGAATTCAATCCTGAGCAATACGTCTAGAACCTCGGGGTAGCCACCAGGTTCGGCCAGCAGGCCGCAAGGTTTGCGTCGGTTTAGTGCAAGTACTGGGGAAACGAGCCACCTTTCGGCGCTTTGACGGCTTCCTAGGGTGTGAGTCGCCTGTATTAAGATTTGTTCTCGCCTAAGCTCGTAGCCTCTGTACGTAGAACTCCAGCATGCTGGCGAGCGTGCCAATCCATGAATCGCAATTTTGTTCATGTCGTTTCACCTCCTTCGTCTCTCCAGCCGGCTTGGGGACTACTGAAACTTGCTGGGCTTACCATAATGCCCCGTGGTCGAGAGGATCGCTCCGACTTGGAGCGACACAGCACCGTGGACAAGTATGCTCTGGACGCGGGATATCGGTCCCGATTTTCCAAGCAAGAGGAGAGCATGGGAACCGTTGCGTATAGTTCCGCCAATGTGATCGGACTGTGCTGCAGGTCAGCGATCACCTTGCACTCCGTACGTAACATGCTGAGTAGCCGAGAATCTCGGGCTTCCCAGTCAATGCGGTGCCTTTCCACATGAGCAGGTTTGGTGAAGGTTTGCTCTTCGGCCATCAGCCATGCTTTGTCGTTTCTATAAAGCCAGGCATAGAGAGAAGGGATTGTATTCCTCAAAGCTTGGACTCCCAGTTCAGGATGCGAATCGTGCATGTATTGCCACTGGGCTCTGTGCTCCGCTAACTCCCGGCCATTCCTAGCTTCAATAGCTAGGGCATTGGTAGCTGGATGGGCACGCAACAATTTATTGATCGTCGAGACAGTGATCTGAAACTCTTTACAAAGCTCCAGTTTTGAAACGCCCTTGCCCAGTTTTGACAGTAGATCGTCTTTGAGCTGATCTTTTAGTCGTTTGGGCCTGGGAGTGTTTTTGGTTGGAGCTGCGGCGTTTGAAAGCGAGACTCGCTCATCAGGTTTCCGCGATGGAGTGCTTGAGATTTGCAGGGCTAAACTGGCCACTTCAGCATCGTAGGCCTTCAGAAACGAGTGCAGGTCATCAAATAGCCAATCAATCAGCACCAGATGCTTCAAAGGATGAATGCTTCTGCGGGGAGTACGGATAAGCTGGTTCACAAATGATTCGGCGCTTTGCTCGACTGCCGGAAATGATTCAAACAGATGAAAGCGGCGAAGCGGCTCGATGCGGTCGAGTAGTGATGCGACTCTGCCCCTTTGAAGTACTGCTGTTCGATAGGTCGCTGCGACGGCGCGAGACTCGAAAGATGTAACTCGACCAATGGTCGCGAGATCGATGACATTGTTTGCCAAGGCCATAAAAGCCGGACGTGACCAGAGCTTCTGTGATGAGGCCTGTTGGATCAAGCAGTCCTTGGTAGGTAGCGACCATTCAAACCTACCTGACCATCGCCTACTTTTAGTGGATACCATGAGCCAGGCTTGGTGGCGTGGACAGATCAGCACACCTGGATATTGGTGTGTCAGGTGCCAGTAGGCTATACCATGAGCGTACACATCCTCGCGCATACAGTACGGACATGCTTTCAATGGGTGTTCAGCACCAAAGCCACTTGATACCAAACCAAGTCGATATTTGAGTGAATCAATCCGATCGCTTTTTATAGTTATTATTGCATCTTCAATTTTAATTTTATTTTGGAACGGAACAAATACTGAAAATATTGTGTGATGTAGGAGAATCGACTCAGCGTGTCCCCAATAATGAAACCCAGTTTGCTCTAAAGCTGCTATTCCGCAAGGAATATCATGCTTTATAAATTTCTCTGATAGGCCTAATACGGCAGTCGATGTGGTCGCAGGGTCTAGGTTGCCCATTACCAGATGCTGTCGACTGCATAGGCTGAATAGTGTTTCATCGGGTAGCCAGTCCAGCCGAGGGAATTGCTCTCTCACCCATTCCTGACCTGAAGTGACGCTCATGTGGCCTCCGAGGGGAAACAGAGTAAATGAGTTTAGCGGCCGGCTACTCATGCTACGGATCAATTTCGCCTAAACAGGCGGAGGATTATTCACGAGTCGTAGGTCCCATAACTGGAGGGATTTACCCCAAAATTTTAATTACCGGGCCATCTATGAATGCCGGTTTTTGGCCCTCCAAGCACCGAAAACACTGGAAGGTCAGTACAGAAGCGCCGGCGGAGGCGCAACTTTGCTGTTTTATTCCTGTTGTCAACTGCCATTTTCCGGCGGTAACATGCTGCGTTAAGTAACATTTACTAAAGGCAGACTGGAAACCGAAAGCGCACGCCAAACAGACGATGCAAGTTCTGCCTAATTAACGTAGAGGTAGCTGCCAAAGTGCAGCCAGCTGAAATGAGATAGTTGCCGGCCTATTAATCAGGCCTGAGGAAAACAACATGGAAACTGGATAGAAAACCCAGGAGCCAGATAGACAAAGGCCCAAGTGCGACCTTGGGCCTCTGAGGATTAGTCAGCTTTCGACTCCTGACGAATCCATTGTCCATTCAGTAGCGTAGGGCGTCAAGCCCTGCACGGCTCCACTCATCCCGAGAAAAGTAAATTGCGCGTGGTGTAGCCATCGGCGTGCCAGCGCGCTATTGGACTGCTTATTCATCCAATGCAGGTGAACTTTTATACGTTGCCTGCTAAGGATTGAATGGACGATGGATAAAATTAGTGGATCTTAAAAAATCGTTATTTCGCATCATAGGTCGACAAGGTCGCTTCAAGTGGGGAGATATCTACTTACCTGGAGTTTATGCAGTCCCTGGTGAGGCTCCCAAGGGCTCTCGTATTTGCCGCCTTAATAGCAGGAAGCTTGGCCGAGCATTGCATCTTCTTTCTACACCAGAAAGAATCTTTGCCCAACTGGCTCTTTATAATCCTGACGTATTTGAGTTGCACGAGCAGAAAATGCTCAGCCCAATCCCACATGTTCATCCACTACAAGGGCACCCCTTTGCTGCAGGTTTGGAACTTCTGCCGGTGAAGGGAACATCATTAGTAGCGGAGGAAATCGGGTTTAAGCACGCGACTGTAGTCGTGACCTACGGGAATGGTGAACGCCAGAGGGTCCCCCATCCGTACCTGGGCGATCTACTTCTCTATATCCAGCCGAAAGGGTCAGCCCCCTACGTTGTTAACTGGACAGTGAAGTTGAGTGCGATGGATTTTGATGAGGTTGCGCGGGGAAGCTTGAAGAGTCTGGCGAAACAGAAACAAGACCGCGAGAAAGCTCGCTTGCGACATGCCTTGGAAGAGGCGTACTACCATAGCGCAGGTATGAGGACTGTGAGGGTCTCTAGGGACCTGTTGGACCCAGTCTTGGTTGCCAACTTGGATCTTCTATACGGCTACCATGATCGCGAAATCAGCCTCGAATCGAATCTTCTCGAGGACTTCTCGCACGAAGTCGGTGACTGTGTCGCTCATGGGAGGCCAGTCGCGTCTGTTGCCTTAAAGTACGGACAGCAGTGGGGCCGACGTGATCTGTTTCTGACGAAAATCTACAAAGACATATGGGAGCGTAAGATACAGGTCAGTTTGTTTGACCCGATTCTTATCGATCATCCATTGGTGACGGATGCGCCGGATGTTCTGCAAGTCTATGGCTCACTTTTTGCCGGACTGCCCGAATGATCACAGGCTCGAAGCTGAAAGCACCTGAGGGATTCAAAGGGCTGACGAAGGATGTCGAATACTATTTCCTTGCAAGTGACGGCAAGGCAAACAGGGCGCGCCTCGTATTTTTTGATGAAAAAGGCACCACGGCGAGGTTGCTAACATTTTCACGGCCTGAATTTGATCTGGCGTTGACCAATGGTGATCTTGTGGAATGTGGCAGTGACGCCACACCTCCATGGTTGAAGGCCATCAGCGGTACTTCGGTGGATAAACTGGAAAAGGATCGAGTCAGGCCGACGAAAAGCTACGATGAAATGGTTAACAAGCGTTACCTCGCCATAGCTCAGTTGGTAGAGCATGCGGAGGATATCCTCTCAAGCGACAGGCCTGAATCGATTATCAACTCCTATGCCGATCAGCAGTCCCCCAAGCTGGTCGGAGCCCGGTTGAGGTTTTGGTTTTTTACATACTTGATGTTTGGCCGCTCGAAATGGGCGCTTATGCCAAAGTTCGACCGTTGCGGGAAAGGCAAAAGGGTACAGGCAGCAGATGGGAAAATATTGGGAAGGCCGCCTAAGTCGGGACTAAAATCCCGATTCCCTGCTACGCCCGAAATGCAGGCTTCTATCGTAAATGGATTCATTAAATATAACGATAAAACGAAATCTGACGCTGAGATTTTTGGCGACGTGCTGGTGGGTGAGTTCGGTTGTATTCCTTTAACAACATCGGAAGGAAAAAAGAAGTTCTATCAACCCGAAGGTAAGCCATTTCCCACAAAAGGACAGTACGATTACTGTCTTGGTCAGGTGATAAGCACCAAGGCGTATAGGAAAGCGCGTAGAGGTCCGAGCTGGGCTCGAGCGAAGTCCGGTTTTGTTGGAAGTTTTTCTCATGACTTGGTCAACGTAAACCAACTTGTTGAGTTTGATGGCTATAACCCAAAAGGCAAGATATCTGGCTTGCTCGAAGGAGCCGCTATGGATTCGGCATCTGTGGTTCGAGGAGTATGTGGCCGGTCTGGAGCTGTTGTCGCCTTGGGGTTCTCTGAAAACAAAGAGAATATGGAAGCTTACCGTATGGCCCTCTTTTCAATGGCTATTAGCAAGGTCAAATTTGCCTCGTTGTTCGGATTGACCATTAAAGAAGAACAATGGCCCGCTTACGGTCTGCCACATAACGTCGTCTTCGACCGCGGCCCCGGCTCTACCATGGGCGTACCTATCCGTTCACAAGCAGTCGCTCGTGACGAAATGATGAGTTGGTTATCCAGGCTTGAGCTGACTCCTACCCACTCGGGTCAGTCGAAAGCGACGGTTGAGTCGTCACACCCTCGGACCAAGTCTAACAATGATCAGCCAACGCATTTTCATAGCTCTCTCAACTTTGTCGAGATGTCCAAGCGGCATATTCTTCAAGCTATTTACGATAATCATGCTTCAGATGCTGAGGGGAAGATGACGCCTCAGATGTTGGAGATAGGCTTCAGCCCAACCCCGCATAACATTTACAAGTTCTATAGTGACCTTGGTTACGATGCAGGTACGGAGGTTGGTTTTGACTATGCCGTGCGAGAGTTCCTGACTCCTCATCCGGCGCATATAAAAAGGAGTGGGGTTTATTTTTATGGCCGCAAGTACAACTCTTCAAAGCTGATTGATACCGAAGTTTTTGACAGGATTGCGCTCAATGGCCAAATACCTGTCACTGCGTATGTGATGACCATGTGTGTCAGACATATCTGGATCGAGTTAGAAGGCGTCTTGTACGAACTCGACTTTGTAAAGCCGGCGAGTGTCCACCCCAGCAGTGTCGACATTTCGCTGTCGGATCTACAAGAGCTCAATGAAAATCGGCTGCGCGGCAAGGCGCAGCTTCGTGAAGAACAGCCCGCGCTCCTCCAGGATCGCAATGCCCAGTTTCTTCACGCAACTGGCAAAGCCTGGGACAGTGGTACCCGCAAATTGGGGCGCCCTACGAAGGGTGGAGCGGCCGAGCGTGATGCCGCCGATCAGAAGCGGTTGATGGGGAAAGGTCATGACTAACATCTTTTCCACGCGCTTTGACGGACCGGACACGCTGGCTGATATCCAGCGGTTGGTTACAGTGCATCCTGATCCGGTGACCGGTCTTGAGGAGTTGAGCCCTGCATTGGCTGCTGAGCGTCTGTCTGAGGCCCTGAAGACGATTTTCCTTCCCAACCAGTTTTCTTTGGACTTCATCAAAGACAGCGTTGACCGTGCGCGCAGCTTTTCGGCCGAAAGCTTTTCCACTGACCAGCAATATCAGCGGCGGCTGTATCACCCGCCTGAGGAGGAGGCGTTCCCTACATGCCTCACCGGCCTTGCTGGCGTTGGGAAGAGCCAAACTATTAGAGCGCTGATGAAGGTAATGCCTGGACCTGCTCGTTATACATCCGCTCATTACCATGAACCGCATACCTTAATCTCGTACTGGTACGCCAGCGCAAGGGGAAAGGCTGGCGGTAGGCAGTTGTTGGAAGACTTCCTCGGCGGCGACGCGACAGGTGTTAGAGCGAACACATCAAAGCTACTGACGGAGTGCCGGCGTAGGGGCAATCGTGACGGTGTATCACTAATGATGCTCGAAGAGATGCAGCATCAGAGCACTGGTCAAGGCGTAGCCCGGGTCACGGATATTCTCCTCACCGTGGCTGGGCTTGGGATTCCGATGATCTATGTGGCGAACTACAGCTTGGGCCACAAACTGCTGACAAGAAACAGTGAGGACAAGCAACGGCTTCTATCCGACCCGCGTGTCATGCTGCCGGACCATCCCGACTCGAAGGCTTGGGAGGATTATGTTCGAGAATGCATCCTGGTGAGCGGACGACGCGTATCCGCAGATCCAGCCGCCCTTGTACATGAGTTGTATCGCTGGACGTTTGGTATAAAGCGTCTGGCGGTTCAACTTTTCAAGGTGGCGTATCTCGAAGCCCGTGCGGCCCGTCGCCATACGATTACTTTGGAGGACGTCAACAATGCATACCTTTCAGCCTCGTACTCCAGCAGTAGGGACGATGTCGAGGAGCTAACTCGCATCAGCATTCATAAGAATAAAACCGGAGCCAGGCCTGACCTCCGTTGTCCGTTCCCGGTACCGTTGCCTTCCAACGTCTTGAGCTTCACCAAGGACGATCGAGCTACACGGGTGAGCGAGAAGGTTTTTGTTTCATCCCTAACAGCCGAGGAGCGTAAGACTTTCGAACAGCTCCATCCGCCAGGCTCACCTTCCAATCCGTCTTCGAAGCCCGTGCGTGAGAAAAAACCAGCCTTACCCAAGCAAACTCGGGAGGGCTTGGAGGATGCATACAGCCGATTGCTATTCGAATCCAAAGGGTCGCCAAAGCCGCGAGGGCCTGCGAAGTAAGCGCTGTGAAATTTTGTAAAACACAGTTGGAGCCATAGAGTCAATAGAGGTATTGACAAAGAATCGAGACTGATATAGAATATATATCAAATCTCACCAAAGGAGGATTCACCATGTCTTAGATCAGTTCCCTGCCCAGCTTCAGTTTGCCCGCATCGAGCCCAGGTGCCGACGGTCTGACTAGAGCGTCCACATTCTTACTCAAGAGAAAGGCAGCTTAATGCGTCCGTAGGACGAGGCACTTTCTCCATAAGCGATACCCAGGAGACACCCAATGGCACACGCCGACAAAGCTGAAACATTTCTGGTGCGGTTACGCCCTCAAGACACGCCTTCAGGCGTGAGCATTTCGACCGTCGAGATGCTGATGTCACAGACCGGCCTGAACCGAACAGAAGTCGTTCACCTCGCGCTGCGAGAGCTCGCTAACCGCTGGCTCCCGAAATACGAAGAGGACGATGGACCACTAACTCACGCTCAGTACGAGGCGATCCGAGCTGCAAGCCCTGCAACGGACACCCCGGAGGAGCTATTCACTCAGAGGCTATTCTAAAAAATGCAAACTGCTAACACTCCCTCCCACTCACTTCCATCGCAAGGTGCTGCTAACCGTTACCATCCGCTTCCAGCGCCAGGTGACATTGTGTACTGCTGGTTCCCCGAGATGCCCGGCGTACCAGGTCCGAAACCCCGGCCAGCCATCGTAGTTGCTGTAGCACCAAGCACCCATGTGGTGAAGGTATGCTTCGGTACCTCGAAGAAAATTGACAAGCTTTACCCGGGTGAGTTCGTAATTTCAAAGGGCGACGCTGGTTTCCCCTTGAGCGGTCTCTCCTACACCACAAAATTCGACATGACCCGGTCCGAGAAGCTGACCTTCGATGACGACTGGTTCAAGGTGGCGCCCGGACTGACCCCCGAGACTCCTGCGCCTAAGATCGGGACTTTGCACCCAAGCTACATCTCGATTGCAAGCGAGGCGGCATCAGTGCCGCCTTGCACTACTTAAAGATGAGCTCAGCTCTCCAAAAGCCGGCATATGCCGGCTTTTGTTCTTGCGTCGCCCTACGCCGCTCGTGCGACGGTTACCAATCCAATAGCTCACCTTTATTTTGCACCCAGGCCTCAAGGTGACGTTGTAGAGTTGTGAGCGGGAGTTCGTAGCCGGGGAAGTCGGCTGGATTTATTGACTCGCACCGTCCTATGGCGTTGTCTAGCCCGACGAACGTTTCGATCGTTTCCCTGCTGAACATGTGCTGCACTGTGCCCACTCGATCGCCGACCACGTGGCTGGTTCCAACGCTCATAAAGCTTGACGCCATGATCGCGAACTCTTGATCCGTACCGATGGCACTGAGTAACCACCTGCGTGGCTGATCAAGCGATCCGGAGTAGTTCTTCCATCGATGAAGCAGTGAAGCCAGGTCTGGCTCTCCCAAAAGAGCGTTATTGTCTGCGGCTCGACTACGAACCAACTGCAACCAGATAGCCTTCATCGCCTCTACTGTCGGGAGATCAAGCGTAGGCTCGAAGTTGGCCTTGTTCTTATGAGCTACAGGGTCACTGAGATGAATGAGCATCACAGCCACGGACAAAGCTTTGGTCTCGCGGAGTGCTTCGATTGCCAGACCACCTCGCTTGTCCTCTGGGATGTACTTCAAGAACCAAGACGTCGCTCGCCATGCACGCACCCAGGGCGAGCTAAAAGGGTCACCGTCATGTCCCACGAGTTTCTGTGCGATAGCAAACAATCCTGGTAGCAGCACTGAAGCGTTCGCTACCGGCAGTCGATTGACCGACTCATCCAGCCTAGCCACGAGCGCAGGCAGTAATCCGTCTGCCTCGATTACTGCGATCAAGGCAGACAGTTGCTCTTCCGACAGCGCTGCATCAAGGAACTCAGTGAAGCGACGTTCTGAGATCTCACCGAGTGCGGTCTGCAGCTCGAAATATCGCGGGAAGAATCGAGAAGTGCATACTTGCTTCGCTTCAGCCCATTGCTGTTGAAAACCATGATCGTAACGAGGGCCGCCCATTACCCACTCGACCTGAGGAAACAGCAATTCTATGGTTTCTTTGGCAAGTTCGCGGCGCTCCTCTGGCACGGTACTGAGTAGATCCTTCATGGCTGCTTGCGCTATCGGTCTGCCGTCTCCCCGGTACTTACCTTCCTGCAGCAGCAGTGTTTTTTCCCGAAAAAGCGCTTCATGCAGGTCCGCCTCGAAAACTCGAAGCGTTTCCAAAACTAGGAAATCCACGATATTCACTTCGAGCAAATCACCAGACGCATGTAGCGGCAAATGGACCGCCACGGAGGAAAGCAATCGATGGGCATCCCGCATGTTGCGAAGCCGTGGTTGAATGGAACCAATTAATGCATTGCCCCAGCGGATCTGCTCAAAACCGTTTTTCTCTGAGGCGTAGGCGTTCGCCAATTGCGATAAGTTCTCAGTAAAAATCCGATGCACCATGTGCGTTGGCACCATGGGAAGATCGAAGCTCGCTTGGACGATTTTCTCCAGAAAGGCTCGTCCATCCCCGTCTGCTACTGGGTCCAGTGCGCTCTCCACGATGCTCGGCTGGAACAACAAAACGAAAACGATGTTGGGCAGGTTCGCATTGGCTTTGACTTGGCGAAGCAGCACTCGAATCTGGTCTTGTTCGAGCCGATCTATGTCGTCGACAAAGACAATTAGCGGCCTTTTCAATTCGCGGAGGCGCTCCTCCAAGGCTTTGCGGACTTGATCGAGTGATTCGTTGCTACGGTCCCGTCCCATGTGACTTAACCAGCGTCCGAGTAGTGATATGGCAATAGTTATCCCAGCCAGAACACCTGCGACCGTCGCCGCCGAGGGCAGGTCGAAGCCGATGGAGGAAGCAAAGGAAATCAACGATGCATTCGTGAGTATCGTCGTAATCTTTTGCTGCGACCCTCCGGCCTGCTTGAGTGGTGCATTTGCGCCTGACAGTATCGCGCCGTATTTCCGAAGCGTCGCGGCGCGCTTTAGCGCTTCCTGAGAGTTGTCACCGCCGAGTTTGTCCGCGATCTGCGCGAATAGTGCTCTGCTGATGGCGTTTCCGTCACCCCACTGCCATGGGTTGAAATCCAGCCAATCGGAGTGCTTGTCTCTGGCCTCAAGCTGCTCAATGACAAGGTGCTTGAGAGACGATTTGCCAAAACCCCAGCCACCGCGGATCGCGAAAACCCGCCCTTCACGAGGGCTAAGCTCCGACAGCACGTCAGCGATGCGATATGCATAACCTACTCTGCGTAGACGGTCCTCTCCCTTAGTGCGGATAGGAGCTTCTGTACCTATTTCCATCGGCGGAGGTGCAATGGGGGCTGCGCTCGGAATCCCTCGTAGGTTGGCAAGCATAAGCCTCACTGCGTTCCACAGGCCTTTCATAATTTACCGCCCGGCAGATTAGCTTTGATTATCAAAGTAGTTGATCTTTTGAATTGGGCTCGTATAGGTGTGCTGCTGCATCCAGTCAATGCTGGAAGGCGATCTACCAGCACATAGCGGGTATAGCCAGGACGCCCGACTGCAATGCTTGGAATCAAGATAGTAGTTTGGGTGGTGGTCCCACATAGCAGAGCTATCAATCGGCGCTGTGCAGTTGTATTCGCTGAACTGCAAGTTTTTATTCTCATTGAGAAAATTGACGAAGCTTGCAAGGTTGCCATGGCCACCGCCACCCATATGACCATTGAGATAAAAGCGACCGCTATAGCCCGAGGCAATGTTCAGTTTGTCATCCCTGCATCTGAACATCAGCAAGGTACCGTCATGTTGGCCTATATTGCCTTCGGCATCATCGGCGGTGCAGAGCCGGACCAGCTTGATATTGAGACCGCTGCCACTGATAGCTGGCTCGAAAAAACCGTGATATTCCCCACCAACGTCTGGGTATGGAAACATAGAGCCAGTCCCGTTGATTAGCCACTCCAGACTGCAACTGTAGTGATAAGCAATACGCTTGGCCAAATCGAAGGACAGCGGTTCAAGACCGTCGACGCAGTTCATCAGCGTTGCCGGCGACGGTTCCCCCAAGGCAAGCGCCAGGTGTGGCAAATCGCTACGCTCGCCCCAAGAAAAAAAGTTGTCTTCGCGCAGTCGCATAAACAGCTTTTGCAAGCGCTGCCCAGTAGCGCGCTGCCAAGATTCACACATGGACGCTGCCTCAGGCTTGGGCGCTTTGAGAGATTCAAGGTAGCGCGCCAGGCCAAACCTGGTTTCCCCCTCCAGCGAGCGTTCATGCCTGGCAGCCGACTGGAGCAACAGCTGGTGCAAGTTATCGGGAAAGTCGCGAACGCTTAATCTAGCCATGGATGATACTCGCTGTCATTTTGATGGCATTTTGCCGGTGTGTAGGCATAATAGCGACAAAATGACAGCAGGCGCTACCTCTTCCGGTTTGGTCTGGATAATCATCTTGTTCAGGCCAACTAGTAGATTGAGTAGGAGGCGGGCTTGCATCCGCGCACTCTTGTTGAGGGCTATGCCGAACTGACCCACTTGCCGGCTCAAAACTGCCTTCAAGTTGACGCAACTCCGCAACTGCATTGTTTCGAGAGTCAAGCTAAGTCATTGATATCTCGTCCTTTATTGGCAATTCCGCGTCAGCGCCAACATGTGGCGGCAGGCCAGTTCCAGAGGCGTTGAACCGATTTATGGTTGGGAATGATCATTACTTGATCAATGTCAGAAATAGATACAAACTTCTGACATTAAAGTTGCGAGAGTTGCTTAAGCCCTATGAAGACACTTCCCGAATCGATCCTGGAGCACAGCAGACGTCTGCCTGAGGGGGGCTTGCTGAGCGCCAAGGAGTTTCTGCACTTGGGAAGCCGGGCCGCCGTAGACCAGGCGCTGTCGCGGTTGGCGAAGGCTGGGCAGCTAGTCCGTGCGGCTCGTGGGCTTTACCTAGCGGCCATCACCGATCAAGGTAGGTGTGTAACGCCGGCGATGGACAAGGTTATCAGTGCTCTAGCCTCTAAGAATCAGGAAGAGATCGCACTTGATGGAGCGAGTTCCGCAAAGATGCTAGGCCTGTCGGTGCAAGCGCCAAGTGGGGACGCGTTTCTCACTAATGGTCGCGCTCGGACGCTTCAGGTGGGAGAAGTAATGGCTGAGATCAGGCACGCCCCCCACTGGATGCTAGCGCTTGGCTCCACGACCGCCGGTGCTGTAATTCGAGCCTTGGCTTGGTTGGGAGAGCGGCGTATAGGTGAGGTGATGGAAGCGCTGCGTAAACAGCTGACTCCCATCGACTGGCATGCGTTGAGCTCGGTGCGGTCGCTACTGCCATCTTGGATGGCTCTTGCAATCGGTCGAGAGGTGGGGTGACAGGTTGCAGCTCGGCGGAATTTCGGGAGCGGCCATTTAAGACCATTCCAACATGAACTAGGCTACGCCGCCATGCCAGCTGCCCGGCTCCAAGGTGTTAGCACGTGTGTTTACAGATGTTGAATTGGGAATGGAGTGCCTGATTATGAAAATCAAAATGCGAGACAAGTTATTGGTAATTATGTAGTCGCGACAGGGGTGTCAAAGTCTATATAGATTTATAAATCAATAACTTAGAAGGTGGTGATTATGGCAAATGGAAAAATTCTCCGGCAGTTGTTCCGAGCAGGCACCACTGGCGATGCCGATGCGTTTCGTCTTGCCTCTAAAGCGGTGATCGAGGAGGAGCGGCAGAAGCAGCATCATCTTCTGGCTAACGATCTGGAGCAAATCCTCTACGGCAGCGATTTGAATCTCAAGGCATCCAGTAATGCGCCTCGAGTTCACTACGACGTACCCGTAGACAAGGAGCGTGGTTTACCACTTCTTGATATAAGAACTCCAAAGCGGTCTCTTGATGAAGTGATACTCCCCCCCAGCAGTTCTGCTGCATTGGAGGAAATCCTCGAGGAGAACAGGCGTGCTGATGTGCTGCGCAGCTATGGCATGAAGCCCGCAGGCAAGGTGATCTTCTTCGGCCCACCCGGCTGCGGAAAGACGCTAGCCGCAGAGGTCGTAGCCTTCGAGCTTGATCGACCTTTAGCTATCGTCCGCTTGGATGCATTGGTGTCATCTTTCCTGGGCGAAACGGCGGCCAACCTGCGTAAGGTCTTCGATTTTATTGCCCAACATCCGTTCGTTGTTCTCTTCGATGAGTTCGATGCCATCGGTAAGGAACGTGGTGATAGTGGCGACCATGGCGAACTGAGACGTGTTGTGAACGCGGTCCTTCAGATGATGGACTCATACGAAGGTCTTAGTTTGATCCTGGCGGCTACCAACCATGAGAAGATTTTAGACTCTGCCATTTGGCGACGATTCGATGAGTCGATCGAGTTTCCGCTTCCTGATGAAAAGCAATTGAAGGAAATCTTGTTGCTGAAACTGCGAGGGATCCGTCGTCAATTCGAGATTGACGACAAAGAAGTATTGAAGGAGTTTAAAGGTAAGAGCGGCGCGGATATCGAGCGGGTTATTCGCCGCGCCGCCAAACGGATGATCCTGCGAGAGCAAGAGTTTCTGACCATCAAGGAGCTTAAAAGCGCCCTTGTGCGGGAGGACCTCAGAAAGTCCTAAAACATAAATTTTCAAGGAAGAAGCAGTGGCAACCTACAAGCATCTGAGCATTACACGTGAAGTTCTGGATAACTCGCGTCGGACCAAAAGCCCCCCTCACTTCGTCACCCGCGAAGATCGGTTTGGTCATGGTCAAAAGCTCAATGGTTACTTCGCCACAGCTGAGGGGCTGGCCAAGAAGCAAATTGGCTCTTCAGACAAATCCCCTTACGTTCTAAAGCTGGAGTACGAGGGCGCATTGACCTTCGCCAACTTGAACACGCATGGGTTGGAGTTTATCAGCCAAGAAGGCAAGCAACTCTGCGTAGTGTTCGCGAGCGAAGAGGGTTTGGCAAAATTTACCGCCCATCTGCAAAAGCTGGGTGTCATGGACGCCAACTTGACCCATCGCCAGATTCTCGAGGCTATTGCAGGTGTAGATGCCTGGTCCGCAGACGATCGGAAGAGTTGGGCTCTTAAGAATATAGGGTTGCCAGACACCCCCACCTTCAAGCTCGATGTCGAACTGTGGCCTATTCAGGTTGCGCATCACCCAAGTCGTGTTCAGCTCACGACCTCTTTCGAGACCTGGCTAGCCGCCGAGCACATCAAGAAGCTCGACAGAATCAATCTGGACAGCCTGCTCATGTACCGGGTTGAGGTCACGCCCGAGCAAGCACAGTTGCTGCTTAACCAGCGCGATGTTCGTCTGGTGGACCTCATCCCAGCCACTGGCATTAGCATTCAACAGCTGAACCGAGACATCAATGAGTTGCCTCTCAACATCCCGCCACCACCTAATGACGCAGCCCGCGTTTGCATTCTAGACAGCGGCATTAACGGGAATCATCCCCTCCTGAAGCCTGCAATGGCTGAGAGCGCCTCGTTTGTCGATGAAGAGGGGGATGCAGATGAAGCAGGTCACGGCACCGCTGTGGCCGGCGTTGCCCTGTATGGCGACGTGGAGGGTTGTAACAACTCGAATTTCTGGAAGCCGGAGTTCTGGCTCTTCAATGGAAAAGTCATGAAGAAATGTCCGCATACAGGTAATGCGGTCTACGACGAACTCACACTCGAGGTATCGCTGACGAAGGCTGTAGAGCATTTCGTCGAACTCGGATGCCGGATCTTCAACCTCTCGCTGGGCAACAATAATGCTCCCTACGATGGTGCGCATGTCAGAGGGCTAGCCTATATCCTGGATGTCCTTTCCCGGCGGTATAACATCTTGTTCGTAGTCTCTACGGGCAATTTCTGTGGCTCCGAAAACCCACCAGTCCCAATCAACAGTTGGCGCGACGAGTACCCGGAGTACCTAATCGCTGCCCAGAGCGCCATCATCGACCCCGCACCTGCAATGACGGTGTTGACGGTGGGGAGCATCTCCCGGCATAACTCTACGATTGATAGCCAGAAGTATCCGGAGATTTACCACCTTTCACCTGCATCGGAAAACCAACCATCTCCCTTCACTCGGCACGGCCCTTCGGTAAAAGGGGCGATCAAGCCCGAGCTCGTTGCGGCCGGCGGCAATCTCGCCAGCCCTCTGAGGCAAGCAAACGCACAATGGGCGCCACATATGCGAGGTTTGGGTGTGTTAACGCTCAACCACCAGTGGAGGGGGAATACCGTTTTTAAGGAAATCAGCGGGACCAGCTTGGCGGCGCCGTACATCACTCACCTAGCCGGGCGCCTGCTGAACGCTTACCCAACGGCGTCTGCGAACATGCTTCGCGCAATGTTGGTCAATCAGGCTTATCTGCCGGATACGGTCACCTCGACGTTTTCGAAGGAGTTTCGAAAGAGCTACAAGAAGGCGAAGGCCACCTGGAACCGTGACGTAGAAAGGGATGTGGCTGGCTATGGAGTGGTGAGTGAGGCTGATCTTTTCAGGTCTTCCGATAACGTCGTGGTGTTGATGTCAGAGGAAACCATCGAGAACGACGGATGCCAGTTCTTCGAACTGCCGTTGCCGGAGGACTATTTGCGCTCCACTCGAGGGACCCGAGAGCTTTCAATAACACTGGCTTACTCGCCAGTAGTCCGAACTACCCGGATTGAATATCTGGCTACCCAAATTTATTACCGCTTGGTCACAGGCTCCTCGCTGGAGGAGGTACAGAAACACTTTAGCCAGGAGATGAAAAAGACGACGGAGGTACTCAAAGAGGCCAGGGACACAAATCGCGACATTCCCGCCCAAATGAGAAACCACGGCACGGTTCAGTCTTCTCGCTGGACGTTCAAACAAGGGAAACCCGGCGAAAAGTGGTTTGTGGTCGTAGTCAGGCAGGATCGTGACTGGAATCCCTCGGCTGCAGAAAAGGAACAGTACTCGTTGGTGGTTACGGTGGCCGACCGCGACAACGAGCGGGCTCAGCTCTACACCCAAATCCAGACACGAATAGATCAGCAGGCTGTGGTCAGGGAGCAGCAAAGGGCTAAGATAACTGCTGGTCGATTAAAGAATCGAGGGTGATCAGCATTCGATGTGATTCCTCTTCAGTAGGTATCCTCTAAGCCTGCGGGATAATGCGATCTCCGACGGATTCGTACGGCCGCTCCCGCTGCGCTCCTTGAGAGCCAGGTGAGGCGCTACAAACGGATTTCGCCTGACTCATAGATGACGTTCAGAGGATACCGGTCGGTGAAAATCAGAAAGATCGTGATCAAGAACTTCCGCGGAGTGAAAACGCTTGATTGGAATGTGCCAACCGCTGACATTTTTTGTCTCATAGGGAAAGGTGACTCCTCCAAGTCCACAATTTTGGAGGCCATCCGTTACACATTCCATCCCCAGTGGAATCTGGCCCTCAGCGACTCAGATTTTTACCAGTGCAAAATCGCTGATCCCATCATCATCGAGATCACGATCGGGCATTTGGCCGCAGACTTTTCCGCACTTAATAAATATGGGCTGCACCTTCGGGGCTGGGATGCGGCAGCTCAAAAGCTGCTTGATGAGCCAGATGACCATCTGGAAAGCGTATTGACCGCCCGGCTAACCGTCGAGAAGGACTTGGAGCCGAAATGGGCAGTGGTGTGCGATCGCAACCCGGACGGGGTGCCCTTTAAACAGGCTGACAGAAACAAGGTCGGGGTTGGCCTCATCGGTGTCTTCAGCGAACGAGAGCTTTCCTGGGCAAACGGAACTGCTCTTGCCAAGCTTACTGCGGCGCAGAGCTTGAGCGAGCTATTGGCCAATGCATCAAGGACTGCCAGGAGTTCGCTCGATGTCGACCGGGCTGTCACCCTGACAAACTTCGATACTGCAGCAACCAAATCGCAAGAGATTGCGAAGCTCTTAGGTGTCCCTGTACTTGATGCCTATAAGGCCCATCTCGACTTGGCGTCCATCAACTTGAAAGTCGGCGGTCTTTCCCTGCATGACGGCGAAATCCCACTGCGCCAGTTAGGTCTGGGATCTCGCCGGATGCTTCAGTGTGGAATCCAGAAAGCGGGCCTGGAGGATGGCCATATCACCTTGTTCGATGAGTTGGAGTTCGGCCTCGAGCCCCATCGCATTACGCGTCTCATCAAGCACATCAGGGAGGACAAACGTGGGCAGTATTTCCTAACTACCCATTCGCCCATGGTGCTTCGCGAGCTCACGGTGCAGGACCTTCATATCGTCCACAGCAAGGGCGGGGTGGTGACGATCGTCTCCGCTGCCGAGAAGGGCCTCGAAGAGCATGAGGTTCAGGGGAAGATTCGCTCCAGCGCTGAAGCTTTCTTGGCCAAAAAGGTTGTCGTATGTGAAGGTGCTACCGAGGTAGGTTTCATACGGGGTTTAGACGATCACCAACTCGAGAATGAGCAAGATCCATTGTCATATCACGGTGTAGCGTTGCTGGACGCCAAGGGAGCCAGCAAAGTGAAGGGCATGGCTATTGCCTTTAAAAAGCTTGGCTATGAAGTGTCGGTACTAGCTGACGGCGATGCCGAGAAGCAGTTCTCAGCCGCTGATGCTGCTGGGCTTGTTGCAATAGGAATTCCCACCTACGTCTGGAGCGATAAACTTTCGCTTGAGGAGCGGGCTTTTGTGGATCTGCCCTGGGCTTTCGTAGTTGCCAGCTTGACGCTCGCCCAAGTCGAACTCTTCTACCCGGTATACGATCAAGTGCGATCGCAGTATCAGGACGTATTGGACCCTGACATCAGCGAGTGGCGGGATAGCCCCAAGCTGCGCACTGCAATTGGTGCTGCAGCAAAGAGCGCGGGATGGTTCAAGGACACTACTAGAGGCGATCTGTGGTTCAAGGCGGTGAGTGCCGCTTTCAACGATCCCGTGTTCGGCAAAACAAATCTCGCCGTAGAGTTGGGAAGGCTTTGGGAGTGGGCGAAGCGTGTCTGAAGACCTCGCAATAAAGCTCAACGACTGTACCTCCAAAGGCTATGTAATCGCGCCCGCGGGGTTTGGAAAAACTCATCTCATCGCAATGGCGGTGCGAGCGTCCGGTGGCCGGCAGCTTATCCTGACGCACACTTTTGCTGGCGTGAATTCGATAAAAACCAAAATGGCGGACTTGGGCGTTCGTGCTTCCCAGTTCCAGGTCGATACAATTGCTAGCTGGGCACTTCGACTCTGTCTGGCGTACCCGAAAGCATCTGGTTGGAAAATTGAAAACCCGACCAGCAAGCAGTGGAATAAGTTGTACGAGTGCTGCTCCCATTTGCTCGGAAAGAGGTTCATTCGTGAGGCCGTGTCGTCCAGCTACATAGGTCTCTACGTCGACGAGTACCAGGACTGCTCAGACGTGCAGCATGACCTCGTCTGCAACCTGGCAGAATTTCTTCCAAGTCGACTGTTGGGAGACCCCCTCCAATCCATATTTGATTTTGACGATGGCAAGCCCGTTGATTGGGAGGCCAGCGTCTACCCCAAATTTGATTGCTTGGGACAGCTGGAGGTCCCTTGGCGGTGGGTCAAGGCGAAGAGTCCGGAACTTGGCGAATGGCTCAAAGATGTGAGGCGAAAGATTGAGCTAGGCCAAAAGATTGATCTGTCAGCCCATCTTCCACCGAGCGTAATTCGTGCTTACACCCAGCCCGACTATCTCGCCGCTAAACAGTACACGGCGCTTTGTGGTCTGTTAAATCATGATGAGAGCGTCATTGCACTCCATGGCGGCGATCAACGGTCCAAGAACAAAACTCACCGTTTGGCCAACCGCTTGGCGGGCCGTTTTTCCTCAATCGAGGAAATCGAAGGGAAGGATCTGCATTCGTTCATCAAAAAGCTTGCGGCTGTAAAAACCGCGCAGGCGGGCTTTCTCCTTGTCCTGAAGTTCGCAACGAAGTGCTTCACAGGTGTAACTCGCACGCTAACGGCAGGCACCAAGCGGGGTGAGGTTACTAACCTGCGCAAGACAACGAAGTACCCACTGGTGCTCCAAGCCGCGAATGACTATTTGTCTGCCCCGTCGAGCAGCTATCTCAAGGCATTCTTCCAAACCTTGAAGAGCAACCCTGAAACATCAGCCTATCGCCGTGACTTACTCTATCGTTTCTTGAACGTGCTCAAGATTCATGTCGATGGCCAAGCCGCGACGCTCGTGGAGGCCGGTATTCTTTACCAGCGTGAGATGAGGCATTCAGGGCGGCCGATCAGCCATCGTAAGCTGATTGGAACCACATTGCTGGTCAAGGGCCTTGAGTATGACCACGCCGTCATTCTTGATGCCGACTCGCTTGATGCGAAGGATTTGTACGTCGCGATGACCCGAGGAGCGAAATCTCTCACCATCATCGGGACAGCTCGGCATCTACCTGCTTGAATGCCTATTCAGTTTTGGACATCTCGGATCGATCACCAATATCCATCGCTCAGTACCTGCACAGGAGCAATATTCAATATGGAAGGTGAGATGAGTGAATTGGAACTGAGGCCTCGGGTGTTCGTCTCCGACCTCATCCAGCTCGGCGATATTGTACTGACAACCACGCCCGAACCCATGAGCAAAACGATCCGTAAGACCATCGGCGCGGACATCTCTCACGCTATGATTTGTGTGGGGAAGTCGAGTGTGATCGATTCTACTGGTGACGGTGTTCATGCGCGCAATCTCGAGCGGCTGATGCTTGAGCCAGGTTGCGCTGGGCACGTTCTTCGGCCCGTTGTGCCCCTGACTACTGACCAACTGCACTCTGTTATCACCTTCGCCAGAGCTGCGGTTGGTACTCGATACACCAAGATCGGCGCCGCCAAGAGCGTGTTGGCTGGTTTTGTGGCCGGTCGGAGGCAGTTCTGCTCGCGATTGGTCGCGCAGGCTTATCATAGGGCCGGTGCAAACCTAGTGCCGGATGCTGACTTTTGCCATCCAGGGGAGTTACTGAATAGCGCCGCGCTTTTTGAGGTTCCTAATGTGCTTAGAGATCTCAATGCGGAAGAAGAGGCTCGCTGGCGTGAAGATATTGACCACGTTCAGGCTATGCGGGATTCAACCAATGCCTTGCTTCGGGAAGCCCGAAAGCTGTCCTCTGAGATTGAATCACTCAACGACATTGACGCATACCTAGTAGACCATCAGGAGGCAGATGATCACCTAGTACAAGCTCTGAGAACTTCAAGGTATCTGGAACTGTGGAAGGATGAGTTTGAAAGGAATGCTTGGCAGTATCACGTCGCCTTCATGGAGGGATCCGGAAGCTCGGCGGAGCACAAGCAGAGATACTGTGAAGAGCTGCTGGCAAGCGAGAAGTTAGGGCAAAACCGTTTTGTCCTGAACCATGCGGGCTACGTGACCGTGAACGCATTGCATCCGCGCCAATATTTCGCTCTGAAGATAGAGCTGTACGAGCTTTTGACACAGCTACATGCTCGTCGCATTAGGGCGGCAACTACTTGGCTTGAGCGTAAGGGGCTGCTTGAGCCGGAGCCTCGCACGCTGCTTCGTCCGCACACGCCGGAATGGTTCGCTTCGCTACGCGAGTGGGACCCAAAGCAGGCTGCGATGACGGAAGCGGCTATCCGGGTAGCCGGAAGTTTGGATGTTTGCACTGTCTGTGCAGACGAGCCAGTCTGCGATTATGTCCTCTTGAGTGTTCCACCGGCTGGGCCTGGGACGTGTCGACTTTGCGACGACTGCTTCCGCATCCGCTCCATTGACGAACCAATGAAGACTTTCTAGCCGAGGGGTAGTCTCATGTCAGCATGTGGGTCAGTTTTCAATCAGCGCCAACAGTAGAAGATACTCAAACAAGCTCAAGAGCGGGAATATGGAAATTTTTAGTGTAATAGCCGGTACTTTCGGTCGAGTTTTCGGAAAAATAGCTACACCTTACATAAAGAGCATTTGGTATCGAATCAGAGGCGAAAAATTCTGTAAGCGAGGTAAGCCTAAATACGAAGGTGTTATATCCTCCATTGCGGACTACAAAAAGCTTTCAAATTTCATAGCTGGCAACGACGAAGGCATCGTGTTCCTTGACCTCACGATGGATGACAACAGTTTTCGAGGCGACACTGAAAGTACGGCCCCTTACTTTGTAGCTTTTGAGGATTGCTTTGAAGAACTTGAGGAAGGAGAAAAACCTTCAATTTTCAAATGCACCGGAACACAATTTAACGTCCACATATCCCACGTAGAAGGAAGCTGTTTTTTTTACTCGCAGCGAGGGTTTATAAGGCTGAGGGGTTACTTCGTGATAACAGGCTACTCCGGACCTTATCAAGGCGTAATGGATTGCAACCTTAGAGGCGTAAGACACGAAGATATAAAAGTGTAGTTTTAGTAAACGGTCAATACCAACTACCCTTTGCCATTTAACCAGTGTTGAAAGCGTTGGCAGGTATCCGCTTGGACTGGGCCGGTAGTCGCTGCCGGCGCGCTTAGCCCTTTCTACCTCCCATGCCGTTCTTTCACAAAATTATCGGCTTGAAGAACCAGCTTGGCCCCTGTTGCTCAGGAAGTGCTGGGGCAATGGGGAATAGAGATGATCGTTTCGGAAGAGGATGATCCAAAGAAAGCGCTCACGGATTTTCTTCAGGAATTGGTGAGCTAAGAGAATTGCCGGTCGCGATCTCTGTCCCATCAGCGGAAATAACTCGAACGTACCTAACCCAGCATTGGCGTACCTCTCATATGACCTGAAAGGTGCTAATCCCAGGACCGTGATGCCGGTTCACTGTAAGAGATGCGTTACGTTCAAAAAGAGTGGCCTCTCCATCGGGCACCCGACGGCGTAAGGGATTCTCGACCGTCATAGCTCGATTTGCGCTCGGCGCATTTGCTTTTTTAGATGTAAAACTTATTTATAATCAATAGGTTGCAATATTCCGACAGACTTTATTTAGTAGATGGAGCGGCAAAGTCTCATAAAATTGGTGTTGCGACAGACTTTATTTCTTAATCAGCCCGACGGCTAGCTCCTGTAATTACTGGGCTCGAACCGACAGACTTTATTTCGTAGGATCAATTTTTCGGCCCGGTCGGCGCTTTGACAACGGGCCTATATGGCCCGTTGCCTTATGTCCGGATTATTCAAAACAATATGATGAAACGATATAGCAACTGATTTGCGCTCCTAAAAAGCCTGATCTATACCTCCAAGCCACACATTGATGAGGTGTGTGCAAAGCAAGGGCTCACGGAACCGGAGCCCCTGCATAACAAGGGATAGAAACAGCGCTTCAAGGATGATTCAGCCATGCATGCGTATCGGCATTTCGGTCGTTGTTCCGTTTTTAAACGAAGCCACAATTCTTCGATCCAGATTTTCGGCCAGGTTGCTCATTGCCACCGGCGTTCGATTCGACCTGGTTCCCCTCCTTCCTATTGCCTTCGCGGCGCTATCCCTTCTGTCCATCGCGCTTCTATGACTCCTCGGCATCAGCCGGGTGTCGGCGTGTGGCGAGAAACATCCGAGTGTTCCACCCGGGTGACCCTGGGCAACAGCCCGAACGGACTCTGTAAAGGTGATCCGTTGTTCTGAGGCAATCCTGCCTCGATTGAAGCGAATGTCGGACCGGATCGGCTCACCCCGCAGGTGACTCGAGGCGGATCCCGTGTAGTCGTTCGTCCAACCTTTTTATGACGCAGTACCCACTTTTCCAGGATGGAGATGGTTATGACTGTACTCAGAGTTGGCATCGTCGGCCTCGGCGCGCAGATGCAAGAAAACCTGCTGCCCACGCTTCTGCAAATGCCGGATATTCGCATCGTCGCGGTGTGCGACAGCGACCTGACCCGCGCCGGACAAATCCACCGTTTCATTTCCGAGGTTGCGATCACCGACGACTTCGACGATATGCTCGATACCGCTGCGCTGGATGCGGTGGTCATGGCGTGCCCGCCCCAGGCGCACCGCGACCTGGCGATCAAGGCAATGGCCAAGGGCGTGCATGTCTTCGTCGAGAAGCCGCCGTGCTTCACCCTCGCCGAGCTCGAATACCTGATCGGCGCGGCACGCCAGGCCCAGGTCGTCACCGGCGTGGGCATGAACTTCAAATATGCCAAGCCCATGCGCCAGCTGCGCGATATGACGCGCACCGAGCAGTTCGGCAAGGTCGTGCACATCCAGCTCAACCACTATGCGAGCAAACCCACCGCGCCGCTGTGGGGGCTGGATTCCACGCTGCGTTCGTTCCTGCTGGCCCAGGCGATCCACACCATCGACCTTGGCGTGACCTTCGGCGGCGGCGAATTGCGCGATATCGAATCCCGGGTCCAGCGCCACGAGGACTCGCTGCTGGTGAGCCTGGAGCTCGGTTTCAGCTCCGGCGCGACGGTCAGCCTGCTGAGCGGGACGATGTTCCCGTACTTCGAATTCGACATGAAGATCGTCAGCTCCAATTCGATGATGGTCGAGCTCAACAACCTGTGGAACATCACCCTGCACGAACCGGTGCATGGCACCGGGGCAACCGGCACCGCCAAGCGCTGGCGCGGCGCGTGGCAGCCAGGGCCGCTGGATTCGGGTTATGAGCGCAGCGGTTATTTCGGCGAACTGGAGAAGTTCTTCGACGCGGTGCGCAACCGTACGCCTTACGAGGCCAGCTTCGAGAGCCTGCTGCCGACCTTCCGGGTGATCGAGCAGATCTGTCATGCCGACAGCGCCCGCGCCGATGTCGCCCCCGTGCTTGCCCTCCACTCCACCCATGCCGCCAAGTCCCCAGCTTTTCTCGGAGCCCAGACCAATGTCCTCTAATCTCTCCAGCGCCGCCCGTATCTCCGTTTCCGACAAATACCGTCCGGTGTACGCCGACGATCTGTTGACCTTGCAGAACACCCTGGAGCGGCCGCTGTCCGGCACCAGCGATGTGGTGGGCGAATACGAGGTCAAGCTGGCAGCCTGGTTCGAGGCGCGGCATGCGATCGCGGTCTCCTCGGGTGGCGCGGCCCTGAGCGTGGCGATCTACGCCGCCGGCGTCGGTCCCGGCGACGACGTCCTGCTGACGCCGAGCTGCCCGCTGTGCACCATCTATCCGATCATCGCCGCGGGCGCCAACCCGATCTTTGTCGACACCCGCCGTCACGGTTTCGGCGCCGACCCGGAATCGATCAAGGCCCGCATCACCCCGCGGACCCGGGCGATCATCGATATTCCGATGTGGGGCTACCCCACCGAAGTCGATGAGCTGCAAGGCCTGACCCGCGAGCTGGGGATCAAGCTGATCCTCGACTTGGCGCATTCCCATGGCAGCACCCTCAATGGCCGGCCGCTGTCGGCCTACGGCGACCTGTCGTGCTTCAGCACCCACGAACGCAAGCCGCTGGCCACCGGCGAGGGCGGATTCATCCTCACCGACGACGACCAACTGGCCCAGCGTTGCCGCGACTACAGCCGCTTCGGCAACCTCAACGGCAAGGACTTCGGCCTCAACTACAAGCTGGCCGCGCTGCCTGCCGCCCTGGGCGCCAACCGCCTGGACTCGCTGGCCGCGCAGATCGAGCAGCGCCGCGCCAATGCCACCTACTTCCTGCAGCAGCTCGACCACAGCAAGGTGCGGGAAAAGGTCATCATCGAGGGCGGACGGACCAACTACTACTTCCTCAACCTGGAGCTGCATTTCGCCGACAACCGGGCCTTCATCGATTACCTGGACGAGGCGGGCATCCCGTCGGACATCAAGCGCTACGGCTGCAAGGCACTCTACGAGTTCCCGGCGCTGGCCCAGTATCGCAACGACTGCCCCAACGCCGAGGCGCTGCTGGCCAGCATGACCACCATCCCGGTCCATCCGGACATTACCCGCGCTGAACTGGACTACATGGCCGAACGGATCAACCAGTACGGGGCCGCATGATGACGGACGTTCCTGATCGTTCGACCCTGGACCGGCATTTCACGGCCTCGGCGTTCGTGTTGAACCCCGACCGCAAGATGCTCCTGCTGCACCACCGCAAGCTGGGGGTCTGGCTGTATCCGGGCGGCCATATCGAGCAGGGGGAAACCCCTGATGTGGCGGTGCTGCGCGAGATCTACGAAGAAACCGGGATTCACGCCGCCCTGCTGGGCGAGCGTGACCTGGAACTGGCCGATGCCGAGACCGATGTCACTGTGTTGCACCAGCCTTACCGGATCCTCTGTGAATACATCGATGACAAGCGCGGGCCGCATTACCACCTGGACCTGATCTACCTCACCGCCACCGACCTGCGGGCTTGCCCGCCGGAGCGCGAGGTGGAAAACGCGCGCTTCTTCAGCCGGCAGGAAACCGCCGAGCTGAAGATGTTCCCCAACTTCCGGCGCATGGTGGACCGGGTGTTCGCCGATGCCGAGGTATGGGACATGGTCGGCCGGAAGGTGGCGCCATGAACCAGGCCCTTGCTCAACAGGCCCGGGTCATCGCGGACAAGTGCGGCCACGATACCCCCGACGATATCCCCGAGCTGCAACGCGCCCTGGCGACAGGGCTGACCGGCACCTCGCAGATCGTCGAGGACTACGAGACCGCGCTCGCCGTGTTGTACGGCGTGCGTCATGTGATCGCCGTGTCGTCGGGGGCCGCTTCGGTCACCGCGGCACTGGCCGGCGTGCGGTTCCAGCCGGGGGACGAAGTGATAGTCGCGCCCACGTGCCCGATCTGCACCGTCCTGCCGATCCTGTCCCTGGGCCTGGTCCCGGTGTTCTGCGATGTGGCGCCGGACAACTTCGGGCTCGACCCGGATGACCTGCAACGCTGCATCGGCCCGCGCACCTGCGCGGTGATCGAGGTGCCGATGTGGGGGTACCCGGTTGCCTCGCATACCACCTGGGCCACCACGCGCCAGGCCGGCATCCCGCTGATCCAGGACCTGGCCCATGCGCACCTGACGCGCCTGAACGGCAGCTGGCTGGCGCAGCATGGCGACATCAGCTGCTTCAGCACCCACGACTGCAAGTTCATGTCCACCGGTGAGGGCGGTTTTGTCATGACCGATGACGACGAGCGCGCCAGCCGTATCCGTGCCTACACCCGGTTCGGCAACCTCACCGGCGAAACCCTGGGCATCAACCTCAAGCTCGGCGGCCTGCAGGCCGCCCTCGGGCTGGCGCGTTCGCGGCAGCTGGAAAGCCGCTTGCACCAGCGCCAGGCCAACCGCCGGCAGTTGCTGGAGCAACTGGACAACCCGGCGATCCGCGAACTGCCGCTGACCCCCGGTGGAGAGGCCAACGCCTATGCCTTGCTGTTGCAGGCGGTGTGGCACGACGGGCGTGAACTGGTGCACTACCAGCAGCGTCACGGCATCCCTTCGGACATTGGCAAGTACGACAACCAGCCGCTGTACCAGCTGCCGCTGCTGGCGCAGTACCGCCGCGATTGCCCCAACGCCGCCCGGTTGCTGCGTTCGCTGACCACGGTGCCGCTGCATCCGGGCCTGGCGGGCGACGACCTGGCCTACATTGCAAAGGTGCTCAATGACTACTCCCCAGCCTGATACCGCCACGGGCGGTCGACATGCCGTGGTCATCGGCGGCAGCGTGACGGGCTGCCTGACGGCCGCGGTCCTGGCCCGGCGTTTCCAGCGGGTCACGGTGATCGAGAAGAGCGATTTCTTCGACGAGACCGGCCCGCGCCAGAGCCTGCCCCAGGAGCATCACGTCCACCTGTTGCTGCTGCGTGGCAAGCAGATCATCGAAGGCATCTTCCCCGGCACCTTGAGCGCCCTGGAGCAGGGCGGCGCGCAGGTGGCCGACCTGGGTCACGACGTGAAGTGGTACCAGGGCGGGCGTTGGAAAAACCGCTACCGCAGTGGCATTTATGCCCATTACTGCAGCCGGCGCCTGATCGACAACCAGCTGCGCCGGGCCCTGCTCGGCGTGCTGAACGTCGAGGTGCTGTCCAGCACCCGGGTCACGCAGATCGAGTTCACCGGGGTCGATCCTTCCCGGCGGGTCGAGGCGGTGACCGTCGACGATGGCCACGGCGAGCGGACGCTGCGCTGCGACCTGCTGGTCGACGCCAGCGGGCGTGGCACGCGCTTGCCGACGTGGCTGAAAGAGGCCGGCTTCGGCGAGGTCGAGACCAGCGTGGTCAAGACCGAGCTGGGTTATGCGTCGCGCATCTACCGGCGCCTTCCGGCCTATGCCGAGCAGTGGCAGGTCCTGCTGGTGCTGCCCAAGGCGCCGTTGCAGCGTTCCATGGGGGTGATCAGCCCGATCGAAGGCGACCGCTGGATGGTCACCACTGGTGGCTGGTTTGGCCACTTTCCCGGCAACGACCCGCAGGAGTTCCTGCAGGCGCTGGCGGCGCTGCCGGTGCCGGACATCCATGAGGTGATCCGCGACGCCGAGCCGCTGTCGCCGGTCTACACCTTCAAGATGCCCGGCAGTCGCCGCACGCACTTCGATCGGGTCGAGCACTGGCCGGCCGGGCTGCTGGTGGTCGGCGATGCCTTGAGCAGCATGAACCCGCTGTACAGCCAGGGCATGACCATCGGCGCGCTGGAGGCCGATTGCATCGACTGCCACATCGACCAGGTATTGCAGGGCGGCCAGGGCTTTCGCCAATTGCAGGGCCGCCTGTGCGAAGTGGTCGATGGCGCCTGGAGCATGGCCACCACCGAAGACTTCCGCTTTCCCGAAACCGTTGGCCAGCGTAGTTGGCGCACGCGTTTCCATCATTGGTACGGCGCCGGCCTGGGCCAGGTCTCGGCGAACAATCGGCGGGCCCTGGAAACCCAGATTGGCGTGACCAACCTGGTGATGGAGCCCAGCAAGCTCTACACACCGGCGATCGCCTCGCGTATCGCCCTCAACGCCCTTCTTGCGGAGAAAACCCGACCATGATCGATGATCGACTGCACTTCTCGGGGATCGAACACCTGGTCTTCGACTGGAACGGCACCCTGATCGACGACATCGCCCTGGCGGTCAGCGCGGTCAATCGCTGTGGCGAGCGCTATGCGGTGCCGCCCATCGATGCCGTGCGCTACCGTGCGCTGTTCGACTTTCCGATTGCCGATTTCTACGCCTCCCTGGGGTTCGACCTGCAGCGCACGCCCTTTGCGCGAATCGTCGAGCACTACCTGGAGCATTTCGATACGCATGTCGCGCAGTGCCCGCTGCACGCTGGGGTATTCGAGGTGCTGGAGGCAGCGCGCAATGCCGGTATCGGCGTCTCCATCGTGTCCGCCTCGCATTGCGACGTGCTGCGCAAGACCCTGGAAGCCAAGGGCCTGCTCGGGCATTTCGAGCATGTCGTGGGGCTGAGCCACAACCAGGCCACCAGCAAGACCGCCGAGGCCCTGATGCTGCAGGAGAAGCTCGGCACACCGGCCGGGCGCACCCTGTTCATCGGCGACACCCTGCACGACTACGACGTGGCGCGGGCCGTCGGCTGGCAGCCGCTGCTGGTCAGCACCGGCCATCAGGACCTCAACCGCCTGCGACAGGCCGACGCCCCGGTCTTCGGTGGGTTGGGCGAACTGCTGGGCCATTACGCCAGTGACGAGCGGCGCGCCGTCGTTCACGAGGGAGCCTGATCATGGACACCGAGCACATTGTCCTGTTGGGCCTGATCGCTGCTTCGCTGCTGTTGCGCGCGCTGGTGGCGTTCTATTACCGCGATGCGCAGCGGGTGCTGCGCCTGCTCAAGCTGATACCGCGCCTGGAGGGGCGACGGGAGCAGTACTACCGCCCGCTGGATACCTGGTTCGCGCCGTTGCCCTTTGTCTGGACGTGGCTGGATATAGTCGCCGCAGTGCAGGCGGCGTCGATCTACTCGTCGCCGCTGGCCTGGCTGGCCGTGCTGCTATGGAGCGGCGGGCGCATGCGCGCGTTGCAGGAGTTCGGGCACAACGCGGTGCACTTTGCCCTGTGTCGCCACCATGCCTGGCAGTGGTGGCTGAGCAACGTGTTCTACCAGTTCCCGATGTTCAAGCGCGACATGCGCAGCCGGCACCAGACCCACACCCTGGAACACCATCGCCACCCCAACCATCCGCAACTCGACCCCAACCGCGCCCGGGTGCATGCCGGCGGCTATGTGGCGGGCCTGTCGCCCAGCGGTTTCTATGCGCTGTTGCTATACCCGCTGACCCCCCGCGGGGCCTGGGTCAATCTCACCACCCTGGCGCGCAGCAGCCTGCTCAACCACTCACGCCTGACCACCCTGGTGCGCTGCCTGAGCGTGGCGGCGGTGGCGGCGTTGCTGTACGCCTTCGGTGGCTGGAAAGGCGTGTTGTTCGGCTGGTTGCTGCCGTTGCTGACGTCCTATCCGGTCTTTGCCTGGATCTCGCTGCTGACCGAGCACCGCTGGTTCATCGAGGGCACCGCGCGCAATCGCCGCGAGCTGGAATACCTGGCGGGCCGGCCCACCGATTACTTCGGGGTTTCCGGCTGGCTGGTGCGGGTATTCATCGCCCCGACGTCCGACGCCTATCACCTGGCGCATTCCCTGTACCCCGGCGTGCGCTGGAACTACCTGCCGGCGATCGACCGGCACCTGAAGATCCACGAACCGCGCTACAGCAGCAACGCCAGCGAAGGGCTGCTGTTGCCTCGCGGCAATGCGCCCACGGCCCTGTCCGAACTCTATGAGCGCCTGGTGTGCACCGAACACGAACCGTCCCCCCTGAAGTCGAGAGGTAGCCTGTGACCCATTCCACTCCAACCCAGCACGTTCAACGTATCGGCATCATCGGCGGCAGCGGCCTGCAACAGCTGCCTGGCCTGCAGGACATTCAGCAAGTGGAATGCACGACCGCCTTCGGCACGCCGTCGTCGCCGCTCACCCTGGGCACGCTCAATGGCGTGCCCGTGGCCTTTGTCCAACGGCATGGCGTGGGGCATGTGATTCCGCCGGCCTCGATCAATGCCCGGGCCAACATCGCCGCGCTGCGCAGTGTCGGTTGCACGCAATTGCTGTCGGTCAGCGCGGTGGGCAGCCTGACCCACGACGCGCCTCCCGGCAGCTTTGTGCTGATCGACCAGTACATCGACCGCACCATCCAGCGGGAAAAAACCTTTTTCGGCCCCGGGCTGGTCGGCCATGTGCCCTTTGGCGAGCCGGTCTGCGCGCGTATGCGTGGCGTGCTCGCCGAGAGTGCCGAGGCCACTGATATCCAGGCGCGCAACGGCGGCACCTACGTGGTCATGGAAGGCCCGCAGTTCTCCACCCGCGCCGAGTCCCACCTGTACCGCCAGTGGGGCGGCACGGTGATCGGTATGACTGCGATGCCCGAAGCCAAGCTGGCCCGCGAGGCCGAGCTTTGCTACGCGATGATTGCCATTCCGACCGATTTCGACTGCTGGCACGAATCCCACGAGCCGGTGAACGCCACCCTGGTGGCGCAACGCATGGCGGACACCTTCAACCTGACCCGGCGCCTGGTGACCGAAGCCGTGACCCGCCTGGGTCGGCATGCCGGTGCCTGCCCCTGCGGTTGCGACCACGCCCTGGACACCGCGGTGATGACCGCGCCCGAGCACCGGGACCCGCGCATGGTCGAGCGTCTGTTGAGCGTTGCGCCCCATGCCACTCATCTCTCTGCGAGCAAGGAATAAAGCGATGAACCAGGCCATCTCCACCAAGGACCGGGTGCGGATCCATCAGGTCGAAGTGCTTTCGGACAATTGGTACGTGCTGCGCAAGACCACCTACGACTTCCAGGGCCGCGACGGGGTCTGGCGCACCCTGGACCGGGAAACCTACGACCGCGGCAATGGCGCCACCATCTTGCTGTACAGCAGGGCCAAGCAGACGGTGGTGCTGACCCGGCAGTTTCGCTTCCCGGCCTTCGTCAACGAACACGACGGCATGCTGATCGAAACCTGCGCCGGACTGCTGGACAAGGACGATGCACGGACCTGCATCCACAAGGAGACGGAGGAGGAAACCGGCTATCGCATCCGTGAGGTGCGCAAGGTGTTCGAAGCCTTCATGAGCCCGGGGTCGGTCACCGAGCGCCTGCACTTTTTCGTCGGCGAATATTTCGATGAAGACAAGCAGGGCGAGGGCGGCGGCCTGGAACACGAGGGCGAAGAGATCGAAGTACTGGAGCTGCCGATCGACCGGGCCCTGGCAATGATCGACAGCGGCGAGATCTGCGACGGCAAGACCATCATGCTGCTGCAGTACGCCAAGCTGCATCGGCTGCTGGAGGTCGCCGCCGATGACTGAACTCAACGCCATCAGCTCGATGGAAAACGCCGAGCTGGCCGAATTCATCGCCGGCATCAGCCAGCACATCGGCATGCCGGTGCGCCTGACCCGTTGTTCCACCTCGGAGCTGATCGAGCGCCTGCACAGTGGCAGCGCCGGGGCCTGGGACCTGTTGCTGGGCACGGCGGCCACCGCCTTGCTCGACCCGGCCCTGGCCTGGCAACTGATGCCGCTGACCGACATCGAATTCGCCGGCCTGCCGGACGCCGCGGTGGCCACGGATCGCCGCTGGTTCGCGGCATCGGGTTTTGTCCCGGCCTTCTGTTATGACCCCAAGGTCCTGGCCCGCGAGGGCCTGGCGGTGCCGACTAGCTGGCAGGACCTGACAGGCCCCGAATGGGCCGGGCGCATCGCCTTGCCCGATCCCGCGCGCTCCGGTGCCGGTTACCTGCACCTCAGCGCGTTGCTCGAACATTACGGCGAACCCGCCTGGGCGCTGCTGGCCCAGGTGGCCGGGCACGGCCCTGCGATCAGCGGCTCCTCCACGGCGCCGATCGAGGCCGTCGTGCAGGGGCAGGCCTGGCTGGGGGTGACGGTGTCGACCGCGGCCACCCGCGCCGCCGAACAGCATCCGCAGCTGCGCTGGTGCGTGCCCGAAGATGCGCGCTGTTATGAGGACGAGGTGTTCGCCTGCCGGGCCGGTTCGCCCAACGCCGCCTATGCGCAGCAGGCGCTGCAATGGATGCTCACCCCGGCCGCGGCGCAGATCAGCCAGCGCTATGGCAAGGTCGTGCCGGGCCAGGCTCACCCGGTCGGCGCACTGCAACCGCTGCCGGCCTTGCAGGCCAGTCGCGACAAGGCGGCGCGCTGTCGGCATTGGCAGGCGCTGTTCAGCCGGGAGACGGCTCATGGCTGAAGCCGCGCGAGATTCCAGTCAAGCGCTCAGCCGCCAGGAGCAGGTCCGCGAGGCGCGCCCGTGGTTTCTTTACCTGCTGTTCGGGCTGTTCGGCGCCCAGCAAGGGTTGCTCGGGCCGATCATGCCGTTCCTGCGCGACACCCTGGCCCTCGACCTCGGTTGGGCCGGCCTGCATTTCGCCGCCTATGCCGCCGGCCTGGCGCTGGTCGGCTGGCCCTATCGCTGGCTGGAACGACGGCTGCGCTCGACGAGCATGAGCACCATTGCCTGCCTCTCGGTGGTTATTGCCAGCAGCCTGTTCGCCCTTGCCGGACACTGGTCGCTGAGCTTGCTCGCCGCCGGGGCGATGGGCCTGTCGGGCGGATTTGTACTGGCGGTAGGGCAGGCGGCCCTGGGCGAGCGTTATCGCGAACAGGCCGCGCCGAGGCTGGTGGAGGCGCACATCGTCGCGGGGTTGTGCGTGCTCGGCGGCGCCCTGCTGGTGGGTGGCATGACCGGCCTGGGCCTGTCCTGGCGCCTGGTGCCAAGCAGCATCGCCGCCGTCGCGCTGCTGGTGACCTTGCTCTCGCGGAGCGCCTGGAACGCCCCGGCAATACTCGCCGCCACCGATCAAGCCCGCGAGAGCGGGCAGACCCTCATGACCCGGCGGGTGCAACTGAGCCTGTGGGCCTTGGTGCTGCTGGGTATTTCCGCGGAATGGGGCGTCGGTTTCTGGGGCGCGGAATACCTGGCCGTGCATGTCCAGGTCAGCGCCTCGGCCGCGGCCACGCTGATGAGCCTGTATTTTGCCGGTACGGTGTGCGGGCGCCTGGCCAGCCGTTATGCGTTGATCCGCATCAGCCCGTTGCCGCTGCTGGTCGGCGTGATGCTCGGGGCCATCGCCACCCTGGTGCTGCTGTACTTCAGCCAGACCCGGCTGCCGACGGCCTTGTTCATCTTTGTCCTGGGCGCCTGCCTGGGCAATTTCTTCCCGCTGATCCTCGGTTCGGCGATGCGCATCGCGCCCCAGGCCAGCTCGGCCATCAGCGCCCAGGCCTCGCAGGCGGTGGGCGTGGCGCTGCTGCTGGCGCCTTTCCTGCTGGGCTTGCTGTCCTTGCGGATCGGTGTCGAAGCGGCTTTCAGCCTGTTGATCGTCTATCCCTTTCTCATGCTGCCGATCGCCCGCGGTCTGCATTTTTCCGGAGCACGCCCTTGAAGCTTTCTGCCCTGTTGTTCGATCTCGATGGCACCCTCATCGACACCGATGACCTGCACCTCAACGCCTACAACCAGTTGCTGTCGCGCTGGGGGAAATCCATGAGCCTGGATTACTACAAGGCCCACGTGATGGGCTTTCCCGACGACATGATTTTCTCCGGCCTGTTTCCCCATGCCCCTGCGGCGCAGTACCCGGAGCTGGCGGCGCAGAAGGAGGCCATGTTCCGCGCCCAGCTGCGCGAGACCACGCCGGTGCCTGGCGTATTGCGTACCCTGGATTATGCCCAGGCGGCCGGTATCCCCATGGCGGTGGTGACCAACGCGCCTAGGGAAAACGCCGAAGCCATGCTCCAGGGCCTGGGGATTGCCGAGCGCTTCGATGCGCTGGTGATCGGCGGTGAGCTGGCGCGCGGCAAGCCCGACCCGCTGCCTTACCTGACGGCCTTGCGCTTGCTGGACACGAGCGCCGATCAAGCGCTGGCCTTCGAGGACTCGCTGGCCGGCGTGCGTTCCGCGGCAGCGGCGGGCATCCACACCTTTGGCATGCTCTCGGGCCTGGAGGAAACTCAGCTTCGCGAGGCGGGTGCGCGGAGTATCATCCGGGACTTCAACGATGAGGCCTTGTGGCAGCGACTCCAGGTCCCTGCCTGAGCCCGGGCGGTCCATGCGGGACGGTGCCGGGGCAGGGCGCCGTACTGCGAGGACTGCCATGGACCGATTCCAGGAAATGCAGGTGTTCATCAGCGTCGCCCAGGAGCAGGGCTTCGCGGCCGCGGCTCGGCGCCTGGGGCTGTCCGCGCCCAGCGTGACCCGCGCGGTGGCGGCGCTGGAGCAGCGTATCGGCACCCAGCTGCTGACCCGCACCACGCGCAATGTGCTGCTGACGGAAGCCGGCCAGCGTTACCTGGAAGACAGCCGGCGCATCCTCGCTGAGTTGCAGGACGCCGAGGCCTCGGCCGCCGGCATCCATGCCCTCCCGCGCGGACAACTGACGATCACCGCTCCGGTGCTGTTCGGCGAGCTGTTCGTGACCCCGCTGATGGTGGATTACCTGGAACGCTTTCCCGAGGTCAGCATCAATGCCCTGCTGGTCGACCGGGTGGTGAGCATGGTCGAGGAGGGCATGGACGTCGCGGTGCGCATCGGCGAGTTACCCGACAGCGGCCAGCACGCGATGCGCGTCGGCGAAGTGCGGCGGGTCATTTGTGCTTCCCCGGCATTTCTGACGCGGCATGGCCGACCACGGCATCCCCAGGAACTGCGCCAGGCGCCGGTGATTGCGCCGTCGTCCATCGGCCAGTCCAGAAGCTGGCTGTTCGACGATAACGGAACACCCTTGAATATTCGTCCGGAGCCGCGGCTGGTGGTCACCGCCAACCAGGCGGCGATCAGTGCCGCGTGCCTGGGGCTGGGCCTGACCCGGGTGCTGTCGTACCAGGTCGCGGGCAAGGTGGCGGCCGGCGAGCTGGAGATTATCCTGGCGGAGTTCGAACTGGCGCCGCTGCCGATCCATGTGGTGTATCAGGGCGGGCGCAAGGCCCCGGCGCGGGTGCGCAGTTTCGTCGATTTCGCGGTGCAGGCGCTGCGCGGACACCCGGCGTTGCAACCGTAGCGCGGATTATTACGCTGGCTGAAATGATGGATTGTGTTTTCTGGTGATTCTGTTGTTTTGACCCGAGAGGGAAGATGGCGTCCGTCAGTGCCGCTCTTGTGAGCCGCACCCCTGCCCAGCGGAGTCTGCCATGCACGCCATCAAGCTCTACAGCTTCCCCCGTTCCGGTCATGCCCATCGTGTCGAACTGATGTTGTCGCTGCTGGGGCTGCCTTTCGAGCTGGTCTTCGTCGATCTGGCGAAAGGCGAGCACAAGCAGGCGGACTTCCTGGCGCTGAACCCCTTTGGCCAGGTGCCGGTGATCGACGACCAGGGCGTGATACTGGCCGACTCCAACGCGATCCTGGTGTACCTGGCGCGCAAATATGGCCAGGGTCGCTGGCTGCCTGAGGATCCGCTGGGCGCGGCACGAGTCCAGCGCTGGTTGTCGGCGGCGGCGGGGCCGATTGCGTTCGGCCCGGCGGTGGCGCGGCTGATCACCGTATTCGGCGCCCAGCGCAACGCCGAGGAGGCCATTACCCGCTCTCATGCGTTGCTCAAGGTGGTCGAGCAGGAACTGACGGCCAGCCCCTACCTGGCGGGCAGCGAACCGACCATCGCCGATATCGCCGGCTACAGCTACATCGCCCACGCCCCCGAGGGCAATGTGTCGCTGGCGGATTATCCACAGGTCCGCGCCTGGCTGGCGCGCATCGAAGCCTTGCCTGGCTTCGTCGGCATGCCGCGCACCGCGGTGGGCCTGCAAAGCGCCTGAATCTGGCGGCCCGGCACCCTCCGGGCCCGCTGACTGCTGCGTCATCGACGCAGGGGAGCCCCATCATGAACATCGAATCCCCCTGGCATGCAGGCGAAACCCGCCTGCAAGCCCAGGCAGGCGTTGCCGAGCGCATGGACGTCGTCGGGCGCAAGGTGATCCGCAGCGAGATGCCCGACCAGCACCGGCAGTTTTATCAACAGCTGCCGTTCATGCTGCTCGGGGCTGTGGATAACCAGGGCAACCCCTGGGCCAGCGTGCTCGAAGGGGCCATCGGTTTCGCCCACTCGCCAACCCCCGGGCGGCTAAGGCTCGACAGCCTGCCCGCCGCCGAAGATCCCGCCCGGCTGACGCCGGGCGCGGCCATCGGCCTGCTGGGCATCGAGCTGCACACCCGGCGGCGCAACCGCCTCAACGGGCGGATCGTCGAGCTGGACGACAGCGGTTTTGCCCTGGGCGTCGAGCAGTCCTTCGGCAACTGCCCGCGCTACATCCAGTTGCGACAGTTCGAGTCGGTGCCGCTGGCCGCGCACCGGCCGGTGCAGCGCCTGAACGCGCTGGATGAAGCGGCGAGGGCGATGATCCGGGGCGCCGATACGTTTTTCGTCGCCAGTTACGTGGAGCTCGAGGGACGGCTCTGGGTCGATGTGTCCCACCGCGGCGGCCCGGCCGGTTTCGTGCGGGTCGAGGGCAACCGCCTGAGCATTCCGGATTTCGCCGGTAACCTGCACTTCAACACCCTGGGCAACCTGCTGCTCAACCCCCGCGCCGGCCTGCTGTTCATCGACTTCAGCCGCGGCGACCTGCTGCAGCTCAGCGGCCGCACTGAAGTCGTGCTCGACGACCCGCAGATCGCCACCTTCCCAGGCGCCGAGCGCCTGTGGCGCTTCGAGGTCGAGCAACTGGTGCGCCGGCCCGCGGCGCTGGCCTTGCGCTGGCGTCCGACGTAAAAAATCGCAGGAGCGAGGCTTGCCCGCGATAGGGCCGTGGCTGACCCACCACGGTGTTTGCATCGCGAGCAAGCTTCGCTCCTACAGGTGTTGCGGCGTTCAGGAAAATGTAGGAGCGAGCTGGGTCAGGCGTAGGACAGGGCTTTTTCCTCCAGCAACTCCTGATACAGCTCGCTCCACCTTTGGCCCATCTGGTCGGCGGTGAACAGTTGCCGGTAACGGGCCTCGGCCTTGAGGCCCATCTGCGCGGCCTGTTCCGGGTTGTCCCAGAGCTGGCGCATGGCGGCGCGGAAGGCCAGGGGATCGCTGGGCGGCACCACCAGGCCGGTTTCGCCATGGATATTGATGTAGCTGGTGCCGGTGCCGATCTCGCTGGAAATCATCGGTTTGCCGTACATCGCGCCTTCGAGTAGCGAGATGCCGAACGCCTCGGAGCGCAGGTGCGAGGGGAAGACGATGGCATAGCTCAGTTGCAGCAGGGCCACCTTGTCTTCATCCCCCAGGCGGCCGAGGAAATGCAGGTTGCGCAGGCCCAGCGCCGCGGCCTGGGCATGCAGTTCGGCCTCCAGCGGGCCGGCGCCGACGATCACCACCGGGTAGTCCACGTCCTTGAGGGCATCGAGCAGGATGTGCAGGCCCTTGTAGTAACGCATCACCCCGACGAACAGGAAAAAACGCTCGCCCAGGCGCTGGCGCCACTGGGCCATGCGTTCGGCGTCGGGCTGTGGATAACCAGCCTTGTTCAGGCCGTAGGGGATGACCCGGGTCTTGTCCGGGAACTGTTGCAGCACATCGCTGGTGTGCAGGTAGTTCGGCGACGCGGCGACGATCCGGTCGACGCTGTGCAGGAAGCGGTTCATCAATGGCCGGTACAGCTTGAGCAGGTGGCGCTGGCGGATGATGTCGGAGTGATAGGTGGCCACGCAGGGCTTGTTCATGCCACTCATGAAATGCACCAGGTCCATGAACGGCCAGGGGAAGTGATAGTTGACCACGTCGGCTTCGGCGGCCATTTCGCGAAACTGCTTGAACACGCTGTAGGAAAAGCCGGTGGAGGCGAACTGTATGTCGAGCTTGGCCCGGTGCACCTCATGCTGACCGAGCTTCAGTACCGCGGGTTGCGGGTCGGCGCTCAGGGTCAGGACCTGGCCTTCGATACCCTGTTGGGCGCCGCTTTCGCATAGCTGGAAGATGACCTGTTCGATACCGCCGACCGAGTCAGGCAAATAGGTTTTGAAGAAATGTAGGACACGCATTCAGCCTCCTATAGCCTGACGGTAGGTACGTGCGGTGATCTGTGCGCAGTGCCTCCAGGAAAACAGCCCGGCTTTTTGCAAACCCGCTTCGCGGCATGCCTGCCAATGGGGCTCATCGTCAATCAAGCGAAGCATAGTGTTGCTCAAGCCGTGCACATCGCCAGGCTCGACATAATTGCCCGCTACCCCCGCGACTTCCGGCATCGCCGAACGCCGCGTCACGACCACCGGTGTGCCACTGGCCATGGCTTCCAGGACCGGAAGACCGAAGCCTTCGTACAGCGATGGAAAGATCAGCGCCCTGGCTCCGGCTACCAGCTGTGCCACCTGTTCGTCCAGCAGGTAGCCCAACAGTCGTACATGGCCGCTGGCCAAGGCCTTTTGCAGGGTGTCGCTGAACTGCCCTTGCTCCCAACCCGCCATGCCGACGATCAGCAACGGATAACGCTGGCGCAGCGCTGGCGGCAGCAGTTCGTGGGCTTGCAGGGCCTGGGACAGGTTCTTGCGTGGCTCCAGCGTGCCGACGCACAGGAAGTAGCCTTGAGGCTGCAGGCCATGGGCCGCGAGACTGTGTTCTAGCTCGGTATGCTCACGAGGATGGAAGCGCGGGGCGACGCCCAGGGGCGCCACGACAAAACGATCGCGCGGCAGGCTGAAATAATCCTGGGCTTCATCGGCGATGAACTGCGAGTCTGTCAGGATCAGCCGCGCCTGTTCCACACCCGCACCAAGGCGCCGCTCGATTTCCTTCAAGCGTGCCGGCGGCTGAGTCGAGGGGTAATGCAGGTGAGTCAGGTCATGCAGGGTCATCACGGTCGGGCCTTCGAACTCCAGCGGCCACAAGCTGGGTTCGTGGTAAAGGTCGATCGCCTCATGCTGTCCCTGGTCGAAACGTCGCTGTTCCAGCCAGCGCCTGGCCTGGTAGGCCCCGGGGATCTGTCGCAGCCAAGGCGCCAGTCGGGAATAACCTGGCATGGCGGCCGCCGGCAGTTCGGGGCTCCAGCCCCAACCATGGAACAGCGAGAGCTCCAGTCCCTGCTCGGTGACCAGGGCCGAGGCCAGTTCCGCTACGTAATGGCCGATACCGGTGCGCGGCGACTGGAGAATGCGCGCGTTAAGGGCTATCCGCATCGTGCGTCTCCATGACCGTGGGGGCGTGGTTCCTGTGGAACACAATGCGTTCAACCAGCTGGGTACTGGCTTCTCGCCAACCCAGCCAGCGCCAGTCATCGACAGGGCGGGCGGCGGGAAACACACCGCTGGTTTCCTGCTGGATAACCAGCTTGGCCAGGCTCTGCGGATCGTTCAGGTCGAAATAGGCCATGAACTCGCCGCCGATTTCGCGAAATACCGGGATGTCGCTGCCCATGGCGGGCAGGCCGCGCTGCATGGCTTCCACCAGGGGCAGGCCGAACCCTTCGACATAGGAGGGGAACACCAGCGCCGTCGCCTTGGAATAGGCGTACTCCAGGCTGTTGTCGTCCAGTGAATTGAACATGAACAGGCGCCGGTTCAACTCCGGGTGCCGGCGAATCCGTTCGATCAGCGCCTCGCACTTCCAGCCGATGCGCCCGGCGATACACAGGCGGGCCTGGGACCCACTGGCCCAGACACGCTCGAAGGCGTCGAGCAGGAAACCATGGTTTTTACGTGGTTCGATGGTGCTGACCATCAGGAATACCGCTGCCTGGCCCTTGAACAGCTGGGCCAGATCCGGGTTGATCCGAGCGTTTTTGCTGCACTGATCCAGTTCCGAGCCCAGGTGGAAATAGTCGAACCAGCGCTGTGCCACCTGCTGGTGCCCGACCCGGCGGAGCATCTCTTCGCGAACCTGGTCGCGTATGGTCGCGGAAATGGCGATGTAGCCGTCGGCGGTGCGCGCTATCCAGTCGAACCAGTGGTTGAACACCCGGACCAGCCCGGCGTCGCAGAACTGCGGGTGGGTCAGGGGGATCAGGTCATAGACGACCGAGACGATACCTACGCCATCGCGCTTGAGCTGTTCGGCCAGGGGAAAGAAATCGGCGTGCCAGGACGAGTCCAGCAGCACCAGTTGATCGCCCGGTTGATGTTGCAGCGGTACACAGCGCTGGGGGATTTCCCGGGTGTCGAGGAACCGGTTGCACAGCCGCAACGGAATGCTGAAGCAGACCAGAGCGGTCAGGCGGCACGCCACATAGAGCAAGCGGCGCGCAAGGTAGGAATCGAAAGGTTTGCGTCGCTCCAGGGTGCGGTGACGCAGCCAGAAGACGTTGGCCATCTGTTCCAGGCGCACCCGCAGCCCCATCAGGTTCCAGCGCTCGGGTTTCAATGGCTTGAGGCTCAATACCCGGTAGAGCTTGTCCTTGAGCATGACCACCGGAATGCATTCCACCGAGGCATCGGCCGCGGGCAGTTCACGGATAACGTTGCGCACCACGCGCTGGATACCCGAGTTGGTCTCGGGGTGTTCGAACACATAGGTGCATTCAATCAACAGTCGGGTCATGGCGCCGCTCGCTGAGGCATTGACTGAGTGGACTTCGACGGTGAGCGAACAATGCTGGTCCGCGCCTGCAACCAGGAGCAGCCGACAAAGTCTTCCTGGCGGTTATTGATGACGTGGAAGACCAGGCCGTAGTCGCGCCATTCGAAGTTGCGATCCAGATGCGAATCCAGCCGCGACAGGCTCAGGGCCACCGAGTAGTTGCCCTTGCCCAGGCCCATGGTGAAGGCGAAGCGGAAGGTGACCTTTTCGCCGGCGCTCAAGTCGGTCAGGGCCTGGTCCAGGCGATGGGTGTTGATGCCATACATGGGCTGGCCGAGACGGTCCTTGATCATGAAGCCCAGCACCAGCCGTTCGATGTCCTGGCGCACCTCGACCTGTACTTCCAGCACCACCGGCTGGCCGACTTCGGCCATCTCGATCGAACGCTCGCGTTCGTCGCGCAGGTGCACGCTGAGGATCGCGGCTTCGCCGGTGCCGGAAATGGTCCGTACCTGGCCGTTGGCGAGCATTTCCTGGCGCACCGTCTGGCCTTCGCGTTCGGCGAGCATGGCGTTGTAGTAGTCCATCACCTCTTCCGGCTTGCCGTGCATGGCCACACGGCCCTGTTCGAGCAGGATCGCGGTGTCGCAGATCGACTGGATCGCCGAGCGGTCGTGGGACACGATCAGCAGGGTGGTGCCGGCGCGGCGGAAGCTGCGGATGCGCTCGAAACTCTTGTGCTGGAAGTAGGCGTCGCCCACCGACAACGCTTCGTCGACGATCAGGATGTCCGGGCGCCGGGCCGTGGCCACGCTGAACGCCAGGCGCATCTGCATGCCGCTCGAATAGGTGCGTACCGGATGATCGATGGCCTCGCCGATCTCGGCGAAGGCTTCGATTTCCGCCATCAGGGCCTGGATTTCCTCGACCTGCATGCCCAGCAGCTGGCCGGCCATGACTGCGTTCTGGCGCCCGGTGAAGTCCGGGTGGAAACCCATGCCCAGCTCCAGCAACGCCGCTACCCGACCCCGCAGGTGGATCTCGCCGCAGGTCGGCTGGGTGGTGCCGGTGATCATTTTCAGCAAGGTGCTTTTGCCGGCGCCGTTGACCCCGACTATGCCCACGGCCTGGCCCGGCTCGATCTCGAAATCGACGCCTTGCAGCACCCAGTGCAGGTGATGGCGCGGCCTGGAAAACGGAATCATCCATTCGAACAGCCGGCTCCAGCGGTTCGGGTACTGCTTATAGGCCTTGCCCAGGCCGGTGACGCGTATATGTCCCATCAGAGCTCATCCACCATTTCACCGACGCGCTGGCGGAAAAGCCGCAGCCCCATGCCACAGAACAGCAGGCTGATCACCAGCATCGGGGTCAGCGAACTCCATTGCGGCCACTGGTCGTACAGGAACAGGTTCTGGTAGCTGTGCATCAGCGCGGTCAGCGGGTTGAGCGCCAGCAGGCGCTGGATCGACTCGGGCAGGATGCTGATGGGGTAGACGATGGGGGTCAGCCAGAACCAGAACTGCAGGAAGATGCCGAAGAACTGCGCTACATCGCGGAAGAATACGTTCAGCACCCCGAGGATCATCCCCAGGCCGGTGCAGAACAGCACTTGCAACAGCAGCAGCGGGATCAGCGCCAGCAGCGCCAGGCCCGGCAGGCGCCCGGTGATCAGCAGGAAGCCGAGGAACAGGCCGAGGATGATCGCGAAGTTGATGCCGGCGTTGAGCAGCACGATCACCGGCAGGCAGATGCGCGGGAAGCTGATCTTCTTCAGCAGGTTGGCGTTCTCCAGGAACATGCTCTGGCTACGCAGGGTCAGCTCGGAAAACAGGCCCCAGGTCAGCAGCCCGGCACAGAGGTAGACGCTGTAGGCCAGGCCGTCCTCGACCCCCGGCAGGCGAGCGCGCATCACCTGGGAAAAGATCACCGTGTAGACGACGATCATCGACAGCGGGTTGAGCACGGTCCACAAGGCGCCGAACAGCGAGTTGCGATAACGCGCCTGGAACTCGCGCTGCACGCTGCCGAGGATGAAGCCCCGATAGCTGCGCAGCGAGCGGTACAGATTGAGCAGCATCAGGCTGTCCTGCCGTATTGGTCTTCGAAACGGACGATGTCGTCCTCGCCCAGGTATTCGCCGCTCTGCACTTCGATGATGACCAGGTCGATCACCCCCGGGTTCGCCAAGCGGTGCTTGTGCCCGGCGGCGATGAAGGTGGATTCGTTGCTGTTGACCAGATGCGAGCCGTCGCCGTTGTTGGTGACCATGGCCGTGCCCTTGACCACCACCCAGTGTTCGTTGCGATGGTGGTGCATCTGCAGCGACAGCGCCGCGCCCGGCTTGACCACAATGCGCTTGATCTTGAAGCCCGGGCCTTCCTCCAGCACGGTGTAGCTGCCCCAGGGGCGACTGACCGTGCGGTGCAGGCGATAGGATTCGTGGTTGCGATCCTTGAGCTGCCTGGCCACCTGGCGCACGTCCTGGGCGCGGTCGGCGTGGGCCACCAGAATGGCGTCGGCGGTCTCGACCACGATCAGGTTGTCGACGCCCACCGTGGCGATCATCCGGCCTTCGCTTTGCACGAAGTTGCCGTGGCTGTCGATGAACAGGGCTTCGCCAGTGGCGCGGTTGTCTTGGGCATCGGCGTCGACCAGGGCGCTGATCGCGCCCCAGGAGCCGATGTCGCTCCAGTCGAACCGGGCGGGCACGACCGCGACCTGGTCCGAGACTTCCATCAGCGCATAGTCGATGGAGATGTCCGGCATCCTGGCGAAATGCTCCGCGGACAATTCATGCTGGATGATGTTGCCGGTCTCCACCGGCGTGCTCGCGGCCAGGCAGGCGCGGCCCTGTTCCAGCAGCTCGGGGGCGTGCTGTCGCAGCTGCTCCAGCAGCGTGGCGACGGTGAAGCAGAACAGGCCCGAGTTCCACAGGAACCGGCCGCTTTCCAGGTAGCCCAGGGCAGTCTTCAGGTCGGGTTTTTCCACGAAGCGCAGCACCCTGGCGGCACCGTTATCGTCGAGGGCGTCGCCTGACTCGATATAACCGAAGCCGGTTTCCGGGGCGTTCGGCGTGACGCCGAAGGTGACCAGGTGCCCGGTTTCAGCCAGTTGCGCGGCGTGGACGACCGCGCTTTTGAAGGCTTCTTCGTTGCGGATCAGGTGGTCGGCCGGCATCACCACCATGGTCACTTGGTCGCCGTGCCGAGCCTGCAGGGCCAGGGCCGCGGCGGCGATGGCCGGAGCGGTGTTGCGGCCCGAGGGTTCGAGGATGAAATGCCCGTGATGCCGATCCAGCCTGGCGGCCAGGAAGTGATCCTTGCTTTGAAAGAAGTGGTCGCGGTTGGTCACCGTGACGATATCGCCGCTACCGGCCAGCAACCCGGCGGCGCGGCGGTAGGTCTTGCCCAGCAGGCTCTGGCCGTCGGGCAGGAGCATGAATGGCTTGGGATGACCTTCGCGCGAAACCGGCCACAACCGGGTCCCGGCACCACCGGAAAGAATCACTGGAATCAGCATGCCTTACTCCTTGGCGACGCGTTTCATGTCCGCATCCATCATCATGCGGATCAGGGTTTCCAGATGGGTCTTGGGTTTCCAGCCGAGCACCCGTTGGGCCTTGGCCGGGTTGCCCAACAGCACGTCGACTTCCGCGGGGCGGAAGAACGCCGGGTCGATTTTCACGTAGTCACGGTAGTTCAGGCCGACGTGTTCGAAGGCGATCTGGCACATCTCGCGCACGGTAGTGGTGACGCCGGTGGCCACCACGTAATCGTCGGCCTTGCCCTGTTGCAGCATCAGCCACATGGCTTCGACATAGTCGCCGGCGAATCCCCAGTCGCGCTTGGCGTCGATGTTGCCCAGGCGCAGCTCCTGCTGCTTGCCCTGTTTGATCCGGGCGGCGGCGTCGGTGACCTTGCGGGTCACGAACTCGATGCCGCGCAGGGGCGATTCGTGGTTGAACAGGATGCCGCTGCTGGCGTGCAGGCCGAAGCTCTCGCGGTAGTTCACGGTGATCCAGTGCCCATAGAGCTTGGCCACGCCGTAGGGGCTGCGCGGGTAGAACGGGGTATTTTCGTCCTGCTGCTCGGCCTGGATCAGGCCGAACATTTCGCTGGTGGAGGCCTGGTAAAAGCGGGTGTGCGGGCTGAACTGGCGGATCGCCTCGAGCAAGTGGGTCACGCCCAGCCCGTCGACGATACCGGTGGTCACCGGCTGGTCCCAGGAGGCGGCGACAAAGCTTTGCGCCGCCAGGTTGTAGAGTTCGTCGGGCGCCGCCTTGATCACCGCCCGTTGCACGGAGCAGGCGTCGGCCATGTCGCCATCCAGGTAGCGGATCTCGCCCTCGATGCCCATCTCACGCAAGCGCCAGCGCGAGTCGCTGCTGCGTCGCGCCACCAGTCCGTGAACCTGATAGCCCTTGTCCAGCAGCAACTTGGCCAGATAGGCGCCGTCCTGCCCCGTGATCCCTGTGATCAGTGCACTTTTTGTCATTCTTGTAGTACCCGTGACTCCCAGTCGGACAGGATCGCCCGCAGGGATTGTTTTATTGTGGTTTCGGGCGTCCATCCGGTGACTGCTTGCAGCCTGGCGTGACTGCCACAGACGCGACGCTGTTCTGCCCGTCGCAGACGGGCGGGGTCCTGAACCAGCTCCATTTCGACCTGAGCGATGTCCGCCAACTGCTGGATCAGGCCGCGGATGCTGTGCTCCTGGCCGGAACAGATGTTGTAGACCTGGCCCGGCACGCCACTGCGCAACAGGGCGAGGTAAGCGTTCACCACGTCAGCGACATCGAGGAAGTCGCGAGTGACGTCGATATCGCCGACTTCCAGCCTCGGAGCCTGCAGGCCGAGCTTGATCCGGGCGATCTGGCGCGCGGCGCTGGCGACGGCGAAGCTGCCCAACTGCCCGGTACCGATATGGTTGAACGGCCTGGCCACCATCACGGGCCAGCCTTCGCTCATGCCCCACTGCAGGCACAAGAGTTCGGCCGAGACCTTGCTCACTGCATAAGGATTGCGTGGGGAGGGGGGCTGGCGCTCGTCGATGGGCAGGTCGTTTTCCCTGACCTGGCCGTAGACGTCACCGGAGCTGACATACAGGAAGGTGCCGCTGAAGCCGCGGGCTTTCAGCGCTTGTAACAGGTTGAGGGTGCCCAGCAGGTTGATCTGCAAGGTCCGGGCAGGATCGCGGAAGGCTTCGGGGACGAAGGTCTGGCCAGCCAGGTGAATCACCGCATCCGGTAACTCGGGCCACAGGTCTTGCAGGCTTTGCGGTTGGGTCAGGTCGAAGGGCGGCGCGGGCAACAGTTCCCAGCCGGAATCGGCAGCGCCCAGGCGGGATCGCAGATGGTGTCCCACAAATCCATTCAGGCCCGTTACAAACAGACGCTTTTTCAAGCAGCAGCCTCTTTAGACGGAGGCTTCGGCAATATTTGGACACATAATTCATGTGAGAAATACGAAAACTCTGCTATTTCCCCCGGGCCTTTCTATTGACGAAGCTTGTTGTAGTTGTTTGGCGCTCAATCTGTGCCAATTGCTTTGGAATTTCAACAGGTCCTACCGTGACCGGTAAGTTCTCGTTTTCCAGCATAGGAAAAATCTTGTCGGGAGGTTCCCGAATCTTCAATGGATGTGTTTAGAATGCCCCTCGTCTCGACCCCAAAGCGATCAGAATGGCTGTCTCGCAGCCATGCAAAACTGACCAATAGAACAAGAACGTAGACGGGCATGAGAACGATGGATGCACGCCCACAACACAGGCGTGGCGCCATGGCTCTACCGTCATTGTGTGAAGGTGCCAGGACGGCGGCTTCATCGTGAGATGCCATGAATTTCATTCTTTATTCGGATGTTAACGACGGCTCCATCAGCCAGAGCCTCGGGCGTCCGGAATACAGCTATTACTTCGTGCTCAAGGCCTATCGCCCGGTGCTGGAAAGCCTTGGGCGCGTGCATGTGGTGCAGACGCCGGCCGAGGTCGACCGGCTGTATCACGAGCTGCGACTCAAGGGCGAAGACTGCCTGTTTCTTTCGTTCACCCCACCCCAGAAAACCCCGGTCGACCTGGACTGCCCGACCCTGTGCGTGGTGGCCTGGGAGTTCGACTCGATCCCCCACGAATACTGGGATAACGACCCGCACCAGGACTGGAGCCGCACCCTTGGCCGCCATGGCCGGGTGATCACCCTGTCCAGCCATACGGCCCGTGCGGTGCGTCGGGTGCTGGGTGAGCATTTTCCGGTGCTGGTGCTGCCTACCCCGTTGTGGGAGCGCTTCGACGGCGTCCGCGGGCAATACCCCAATGTGCCGGTCAACGCCGGCACCACCCTGCAGATCAAGGGCTGCATCATCGACAGCCGGGCCCTGGGACTTTCCGCCGACGGCCTGATCGCGCCGGTGCTGGATGAGGCGCCGCCGCCTCCCGCTCCCGTCGAGGCCGAAATCGTCGAAGCCCCACCGCTGACCGTCAGGCGCCGGCTGTTCATCGCCAAGCACTATCTGCGCGAATGGTATCGGGCGCTGGCCGGCGGCGAATGGCGCCGGCCGCTGTTCATCAGCAAGCACTATGTTCGCGAATGCTACCGCGAGGGGTTGCGCGACCGGGTTCCCGAGCGCCTGCGGGCGCTGATGGCGAAATCGAGACCGGAGCACGCGGCAGCGCTGCCCATCGTCCTGCCGGTACCCGCGCCTGAGCCGGAACACCCCCAGGCCGTCCTCCCGGCCACCGACCGGCAGGTGGAGTTCCAGGTCGATGGCGTGGTCTATGTCAGCGTGTTCAACCCCGATGACGGTCGCAAGAACTGGCATCAACTGATTACCGCGTTCTGCTGGGCGATGCGCGACACCGAAGACGCCACCCTGGTGTTGAAGATGACCCAGAACGACCTGTCGACCTATTACGTCGAAATGCTGACCCTGCTGTCGCAGCTGTCACCGTTCAGCTGTCGGGTGGTGGCCATGCACGGCTATCTGGACGACGAGCAATTCGCAAGGCTGTACGGCGCGGCCAGTTTCTACGTCAACGCCTCGCGGTGCGAAGGCCTGTGCCTGCCGCTGATGGAGTTCATGGCCTGCGGCAAGCCGGTGATCGCGCCGCTGCACACGGCCATGCTCGATTACATCGACGAGGACGTGGCCTTCGTCGTCAAGTCCAGCCAGGAGCCGGCGATCTGGCCGCAGGACTCGCGCATCCTGTTTCGCACCCTGCGCCACCGCCCGGATTGGGGCTCGTTGAAAACCGCCTACCAGGACAGTTACCGCATGGCCAAGGAAAACCCCGCGGGGTACCAGTCGATGTCCCTGGCCGCGGCCCGGCGCATGCAGGAGTACAGCAGCTTCGCCAGCGTCCAGGGGCGCCTGCGGGAGTTCTTCGCCCTGACCCCGCTGACCGAGGCCGACGGCGCGTCCTCCCTGGCCGTGGCGGGTAACGCCTGATGCTGATCCTCATCCATTCGGAAACCAACAAGAGCAACATCCAGCAGAACCTGGGCCGTCCCGAATACAGCTACTACTTCGTGCTCAAGGAGTTCCGGCCGGTGCTGGAACGCCTGGGCCAGGTGCTGGAGGTCAGCAACCCCGACGAGCTGGTGGACCGCCTGTATTTCGACTGCCAGAGCCGCGGCGAGGCGTGCATCTTCCTATCGTTCTCGCCGCCCCATCGCACGCCCAACCATTACGCTTGCCCGACCATCCCGGTGTTCGCCTGGGAGTTCAGCACCATTCCCACCGAAAGCTGGCAGGGCGAGCCGCGCCATGACTGGCGGCTGGTCCTGGGCACCGCGGGCGCGGCGATCACCCACTCCAGCTTTACCGTGCGAGCGGTGCGCGAGGTGATGGGCGAGGACTACCCGATCTGTGCGATCCCGGCCCCGGTCTGGGATCGCTTCGCCCGCCGTGGCGAGCAACTGGGCAAGCAGCCACGGGCGTCCCGGGTGACCCTCAACCTGCACGGGCTGCTGCTCGACAGCCGGACCCTGGACCTGAGTGCCTACGGCCCGGGCACGCTGCGCGAAGGCATGCCGCTGGCGCTCGATGCCACGGCCCGCGACTGCCAGCTGCTGCTCGACGGGGTGATCTACACCTCGGTGTTCAACCCCTACGACGGGCGCAAGAACTGGCAGGACATGATCAGCGCGTTCTGCACCACCTTTCGCGACTGTGCCGACGCCACCCTGGTGCTGAAACTGACCCACCACGATATCGGCAACGCGCTGGCCGACATGCTGCACCACCTCTACAAGAACCAGTCCTACCAGTGCCGGATCGTGCTGATCCACGGCTTTTTGTCCGACCCGGACTACGAGCGACTGGTGGAGGCCACCCGCTATGTGGTCAATTCCTCGTTCGGCGAAGGGCAGTGCCTGCCGCTGATGGAATTCATGTCCTGCGGCAAGCCGGCGGTGGCGCCGTGCAACACCGCGATGGCCGACTACATCGACCACGACAACACCTTCATCGTCGATTCCACCGACGAACTGACCGCCTGGCCCCACGATCCGCGGGCCGCCTACCGGACCCTGCGCTACATCACCAACTGGGACTCGCTGTGCTCGGCCTATCGCGCCAGCTACGACGTCGCCCTGCAGGACCCGGAGCGTTATGCACGGATGTCGACCCATGCGATCGACAGCCTGCGGCGTTTCTGTAGCCAGGCCACGGCCGAACAGCGCCTGGGCGAGTTCTTCCAGCAGGTGCTGGAGCGGCGCAAGGCGCCCGCCACCCCCGGGCTTCCCGCGTGATGCGGGCGTTTCTGCGGCGTTTGCGCAGGGGCGCGCCGTTGCCTGCGCCGCTGCTGGCCGAAGCGCCCAGGCCCGCGGTTTCTCCCCGCGATTGCGGCTTGCGCGACGCCATGCTCGATGGCTGGTTCCGTTCCGAAACCGGCGAGCTGCTCAAGGGCTTTGCCATCAGCGCCGACGACACCCTGCTCGATGTCGGCTGTGGCGAAGGCGTGGCGACGTTGTTCGCCATGCGCCAGGGCGCTTCGGTGATTTTCACCGACAGCGAGTTCGACAAGGTGCGCGACCTGGCCCGACAAGTCGCCGAGCAATCGGACGTGCCCGCCCTGGGGCTGGTCAGCAACAGCCTGCCGTTGCCGCTGGCCCAGGGCTGCGCCAGCAAAGTGGTGTGCATGGAAGTGCTGGAGCACATCGAACAGCCCGCGCCGTTTCTCGCCGAGCTGGTGCGCATGGGCCGTCCCGGCGCGCAGTACCTGATCAGCGTTCCGGACCCGGTGGGCGAGCATTTGCAGAAGGGCATCGCGCCGCCCGGCTACTACCGTGCGCCGAACCATGTGCAGGTGTTTTCCCGCGAAGGCTTTGGCCAGATGATCGAGGACGCCGGGCTGGTCATCGAACATCGGCAGGCCACGGGCTTTTTCTGGGTCATGGGCATGATCTTTTTCTGGGCCAGCGAACGGGCCGCCGGACGCGAGCCGCCGGGCGCCGTGCGCGACCGCATCCAGGCGCCGTACCCGGCGCTGATGGAAGGCTGGGCGCGGACCTGGGAGGAGCTGCTGGCGCAACCCGACGGGCTGGCGATCAAGCAGGTGCTCGATGGCTTCATGCCGAAAAGCCAGGTCATCATCGCCCGCAAGCCGCTGCCCGGCGCCGTGGCTGAGCTGTCTTGAACGACAAGCGGATCATGGACATCGAGCTGCTGCGGGGCATCGCGGTGCTGGGCGTGGTGTTCCATCATCTGCAAGGCAATCTGTTTCGCGAGGGGCAAGCCTGGTTGGGCAGCGTCGCCGCCTACGGGCAGTTCTGGTGGGGCGTGGACCTGTTCTTCGCCATCTCCGGTTTTGTCATCGCCCGCAGCCTGGTCCCGCAGCTGCGCGCCTGCACCAGCGCCGCGCAGTGCTGGCAACGGACCCGCGACTTCTGGATTCGCCGCGCCTTCCGCCTGCTGCCCTCGGCCTGGTTGTGGCTGCTGCTGATGTTGCTGGCGAGCCTGTTCCTCAATCGTTCGGGAGCCTTCGGCAGCCTGCACGCCAACCTCTGGGCCACGGTTGCCGGCCTGTTGCAATTCGCCAATTTCCGTTTCGCCGACAGCTTTTTCCACTATGAGTACGGCGCCAGTTTCGTCTACTGGAGCCTGTCGCTGGAGGAGCAGTTCTACCTGTTGCTGCCGCTGCTGGTGCTGTTGTGTCGCAGGTACCTGGTCTGGGTGTTGCTGGCGCTGGTGGTTGTGCAGGTCCTGACCCTGCGCTCGGCGCTGCTGATGGTCATCCGGACCGACGCCATGGCCCTGGGCGTGTTGCTGGCGCTGTGGACAGCCCGATCCAGCTACCGGCACTGGGAACCGAAGTGGTTGGGTCGGCATCCGGGGCTCGGCCCGTTGCTGCTGATCCTGTGCGGCCTGGGCATGGGTTGGCTGGCTACCGATGGTTTCCATGCCACCTTTTACCGGGTGGGCGCCCTGGCCGTGCTCTGCGCGCTGCTGGTGTGGGTCGCTTCCTACAACCGCGACTACCTGTTGCCCCGCGGCCTGCTGAAAAGCCTGCTGGCCTGGGTCGGCAGTCGTTCCTACGGGATCTACCTGATCCATATCCCGGTGTTTCTGCTGGTCCGCGAAGCCTGGTTCCGCCTGGCGCCCCTGGGCACGACCGGGCTGAACGACCAGCCGCTGCTGGCGCTGGCCTGCGCCCTGGGCCTGCTGCTGTTGCTGAGTGAACTCAACTACCGTGTCATCGAGTTGCCCCTGCGCAATCGGGGCGCCGAGCTGGTGCAACGCCTGGGCACATCCCGTTCTCCCGTTCCTTCCACTGGAGTCACTTCATGCTGAGCCTTCTGAAAAAACTCACGGCGAGCGCTCCTGCGGCCGTAGCGCCCGACGCACCGCCGCCGGCCAAGGTCGATCCGTACATGCTGGGCCTGCAGGACGCCATGCTCAGCGGCTGGTTCAACCAGGAAAACGGCGAGCTGTTCACCGGCTTTCCGGTGACGGCCGAGGACACCCTGCTGGACGTTGGCTGTGGTGACGGCGGCAACGTGCATTACTGCGCGATGCGCGGGGCGAAGATCATCATTGCCGACATCGACGGGGCCAAGGTCGAGGCGACGCGCCAGCGCCTGAGCGATACGCCGGCCCGTGGCGTGGAATGCCATGTCACCGACTGCAACCCGCTGCCGATTGCCGACGGCACCGCCAGCCGGGTGGTGTCCACTGAGGTTATCGAGCATGTGGACGATCCGGCGCAGTTTCTCTGCGAACTGGTGCGCGTCGGCCAGCCGGGCGCGCTGTACCTGTTGAGCGTGCCGCACCCGAGCTCCGAGGACCTGCAAAAGGACATCGCCGCGCCGGAGTATTTCCAGAAGCCCAACCATATCCGCATCATCAGCGAAGAGCAGTTCAAGCAGATGGTCGGCGACGCCGGGCTGGAGGTGCTCAGCCATAGCCAGTACGGCTTCTACTGGTCGATGTGGATGCTGCTGTTCTGGGAAGCCAAGGTCGAATTCAGCAACCCCGACCACCCGTTGCTCGACCAATGGGCGAACACCTGGCAGACCATCCTCAACTCGCCGCGCGGGGTGCAGATCAAGCACGCGCTGGACGCCGTGGTCGCCAAGAGCCAGGTCATCATCGCCCGCAAGCCAGCCTGAACCGGCCCCTGTAACCGCTGCCGAAGGCTGCGCAAGGCCGCAGGGCCTCCCGCGATCTTGCGACCTTGCGCGCCCTTCGGTCGCGATCGCAGCCTGCGGCAGCGGCTACAAAGGGCGGATCTGCGCAAATATCGACCAGGGTGGGCCTATGCAAATAACGGCAGGGGCGGGTTTGCGCAATAACCTCAGGCGCGGTCTTTTGTAGCCGCTGCCAAAGGCTCGGGCCGCGTTCGGACGATAAGGCCGCAGGCCTTCGGCGATCTTGTGGCCTTGCGCACCCTCGGCTGCGATCGCAGCCTGCGGCAGCGGCTACAGAGCTTCAGGCCTGTTGCACGAAAGTCAGGCGCACGGCGAAGCCGATCAGCAGGCTGCCGAACAGCCATTGCTGGACCCTCTGGGCGGCGCGGTTGTGCGCCAGCCAGCGGCCGATCCAGGCGCCGGCCAGGGCGTAGGCGCTGTCGAACAGCAACCCCACCAATACCAGCAGCAGACCGAGGCTGGCGAACTGCGCGGCCACGGGGCCGGCCTGCGGGTCGATGAACTGTGGCAGCAGCACCGAGCAGAACAGCAGCGCCTTGGGGTTGAGCAGGTTGGTCAGCAGGCCGCGACGGATCGCTTCGCGCCAGCGCAGGGCGCTCGCGGCCTCGCCATCCTGCAGGCTGGGCAGCAGGTTGGCCCGCAGGCACTGCACGCCGAGCCACAACAGGTACGCGGCCCCGCCCAGGCGCACCACCTCGAAGGTCCAGGGCGCGGCCTTGAACAGGGCGGCCAGGCCCAATGCCGCCAGTGCCACATGACAGCCCCGGGCAATCGCCAGGCCCACCGCAGTGGCCAGCGCCAGGCCCTTGCCCTGGCGGGCGCCGGTTTGCAGCAGGAGGATCATGTCGGGGCCGGGCAGCAGATAGACCACCGCCAATGCCAGGAAAAACATCCACAGTTGCGCCACCTTGCCACCCCCTTTCGTTGTCGATTCGGTAGGTAGAGTCTAGGGCCGAAGGGCAGGGCAGGTGCTTGCGTAGTCGGCCAGCAAGGAGGTGGAAATTGGCATAATCTTCCACCTGGACATGGAGTGACTATCGGAAAATGCCAAAAATGAAACTGGACGCCTACGACCGCAAGATTCTCGCCGCCCTGCAGCGCGACGGCCGCCTGAGCAACGTGCAACTGGCGGAGGAGATCGGCCTGTCTCCTTCACCCTGCCTGCGCCGGGTACGGATGCTGGAAGAAGCCGGGGTGATTCGCGGCTACCAGGCCAACCTCGATCGCGATGAAGTGGGCCTGGGGCTGACGGTGTTCGTCGGGGTCAAGGTCGAGCGGCACACCGACGAGCATTCCGAAGCCTTCCACAAGGCGGTGACGGCGCTGCCGGAGGTGCTTTCGGCGTTCCTGGTGTCCGGCGAGTCGGACTTCCTGCTGCAGGTGGTGGTGCCGGACCTGCGGGCCTATGACCGCTTTCTCACCGGCAGCCTGCTGAAACTGCCGGGCGTCAGCGATATCCGCAGCAACTTCGCGATCCACACGGTGAAAACCCCGGGCGCGCTGCCGCTGGGGCATTTGCCGACCTGACGCGATCATCTGTAGCCGCTGCCGAAGGCTGCGATCGCGACCGAAGGGCGCGCAAGTCTCAAGATCGCCGAGGCCCTTCGGGCCTTACGCAGCCTGCGGCAGCGGCTACAGGCTCTACATCTGCGTCGCCATCCCTTCCACATCCATCGCTGCCTGGCGCAACGCCTCGGAGCGGGTCGGGTGCGGGTGGCAGGTCAGGGCGATGTCTTCGGCCGAGGCGGAAAACTCCATGGCCACGCAGTACTCGCCGATCATTTCGCTGACGCTCGGTCCTACTAAATGCACGCCGAGGATTTCATCGGTCTGCGCGTCCGCCAGGACCTTGGCGAAACCTTCGGTCTCATGGTTGATCTTGGCCCGGCTGTTGGCCGTGAAAGGGAACTTACCGGCCTTGTAGGCCCGGCCCTCGGCCTTGAGCTGCTCTTCGGTCTTGCCGACGCTGGCCAGCTCCGGCTTGGTGTAGATCACACTGGGGATCAGGTTGTAATTCACTTCACCGGCCTTGCCGACGATCTGCTCGATGCAGGCCATGGCCTCGTCCTCGGCCTTGTGGGCGAGCATCGGCCCTGAGGTGACGTCGCCAATCACCCACACGCCGGGAGCCGCGGTGCGGTGCCGCTGGTTGGCGAGCATGCCGCGCGAGTCGGTGCTCAGGCCGACGTTCTCCAGGCCGAGGCCCTGGGTGTAGGGCCGGCGCCCGATGGCCACCAGCACATAGTCGGCTTCCAGCAGCTCCGCCGTGCCGCCCGCCGCCGGTTCGACGCTCAGTTGCACGCCGTGTTCCGAGGTGCTGGCGCTGCTGACCTTGGTGCCGAGCCTGAAGGCGATTCCCTGCTTGGCCAGGGCCCGTTGCAAGGTCTTGCCGGCTTCGCCATCGACACCGGGGCAGATGCGGTCCAGGTACTCGACCACCGTCACTTGTGCCCCCAGGCGCCGCCAGACCGAACCCAGCTCCAGGCCGATCACCCCGGCGCCGATCACCACCAGGTGCTGGGGCACCTCGCCGAGGGACAGCGCCCCGGTGGAGTCGAGGATGCGCCGGTTGTCGATCTCCACCCCGGGCAGCGGTGTCGGCTCGGAGCCGGTGGCGATCACGATGTCCTTGGCCTGCAACCGGGTCTTGGCCCCGGCGCTGTCGGTCACCGTGACCTGGCCCGGGCCGTCGATATGGCCCCAGCCCTTGATCCAGTCGACCTTGTTCTTGCGAAACAGGAACTCGATGCCCTTGGTCAGGCCGGCCACGCTGTCGTCCTTCTGCTTCATCATCTGGACGAGGTTGAGGCTGGGCTTGACCTCAATGCCCAGTTCGGCGAATTCCTTGCCCATGGCCGCGTCGTATAGCTCCGAGGCGTGTAGCAAGGCCTTGGACGGCATGCAGCCGACGTTCAGGCAGGTGCCGCCGAGGGTGGCGCGGCCCTCGACGCAGGCGGCCTTGAGGCCCAGCTGGCCGGCGCGAATGGCGGCGTTGTAGCCACCGGGACCACCACCGAGGATGACGACGTCGTAGCTGCTCATGGCTGTTCTCCTGCAATCGGAAAAGAAGGCTTTAAAGGTAGTTGAGCAAAAAATTATGACCGTAATATGAGCGCGCACAGTAACCTCGGTCAAGCACGCGATCGCGTCTTGCGTGGCGATTGCGTCTTCCTTGTAGGAGCGAAGCTTGCTCGCGAAAGCCGCGAAGCGGCGTGCCGTCAACCGGCACGCGTTATCGTTGGCGATCTTTTCGCGAGCAAGCTTCGCGCCTACAGAAGAAGGGAGGCGGGGGGTTCAGGTCCACCAGTAGCGTACGAGGTGAAAGAAGATCGGCGCGGCGAAACACACCGAGTCCAGGCGGTCGAGCATGCCGCCGTGGCCTTCGATCATGTGGCCCCAGTCCTTCACCCCGCGGTCGCGCTTGATCGCCGACATGACGATGCCGCCGGCGAAGCCCAGCAAGTTGATCAGCAGGGCGATCAGGAACGACTGCCAGATAGTGAACGGGGTGATCCACCACAGCGCGCCGCCGATCAGCGAGGCCAGGAGGATGCCGCCGACAAAACCTTCCACGGTCTTGGATGGCGACAGCCGCGGGGCGATCTTGCGTTTGCCGAAGAGTTTTCCACAGACGTACTGCAACACGTCCGACATCTGCACCACGATCACCAGGTAGGCGATCAGCAGCAGGTTGCGCCCTTCGTAGCCGGCGATGTCCAGGGTCAGCAGCGCCGGGACGAACGACACGCAGAACACCGCGATCATCAGCCCCCACTGGACCTTGGAGGCGCGTTCCAGGAAGTGCGTGCTGTCGCCGCCCAGGGACGCGAGGATCGGCAGCAGCAGGAACACATAGACCGGGATGAAGATCGAAAACAGCCCGTACCAGTCGAAGTAGATCAGCAGGTATTGCACTGGCAGGGCCAGGTAGAACGCCGCCACCAGCGCCGGGTAGTCGCTGCGCCGGGTCGGCATCAGGGTCAGGAACTCGCGCAGGGCGTAGAAGGACACCGCGTAGAACAGCAGGATCACCGCGCTGGTGCCGAGCCAGAAGGCGATGCCGATCACCAGCACCATCACCCACCAGGCGTTGATGCGCGCGTTGAGGTTATCGATCACCGAGCTCGGCGCGCCACGGCTGCGCAGCTTGAGCAGAAAACCGATCAGCGAGGCCAGCACCAGTACCGCGCCGATCCCGCCGAACAACATCAGGGTTTGCCTATCCATCTCAAGAATGCTCCGGGGCCATGGCCAGCAGCGCTGCGCGGCTGCGTTCGAGGAAGTGCTCTTTGCTTTCGCCGTCCTCGAGGGACAGCGGCGCGCCGAAACTGGTGGTGCACAACAGCGGCAGGGGCAGGAAACGGCCCTTGGGCATCACGCGGTTGAGGTTGGCGATCCACACCGGAATCACCTGGGCCTGTGGGTAACTTTTCGCCAGGTGGTAGAGGCCGCTCTTGAACGGCAGCAGGCCTTCCTCCTCCAGGTTGCGCGTGCCTTCGGGGAAGATGATCAGCGAATCGCCGTTGGCCAGGGCGTCGAGCATTGGCTGCAAGGGGTTATCCACAGGCTCCTTGCGCTCGCGGTCGATCAGCACGCCATTGAACACCCGGTTGATGAGGTAGCGGCGCAGCGGGCGGGTCTGCCAGTAATCGGCGCCGGCCACCGGCCGCGTCACCTTGCGCAGCGCGGGCGGCAGCGAGGCCCAGAGCAGCACGAAGTCGCCGTGGCTGCTGTGGTTGGCGAAGTAGATGCGTTGCACCGCCTGCGGCCCGCAACCGAGCCACAGGCTGCGCGCCCCGGTGATGGTGCGGGCGGCGGAGGTGATGAGGGTGGCGACCAGGGGTTCGAGCATGAGAATTCCTTATCCGGCGATGGCCAGCCAGGGGCTGGCCAGGATGAAGCCCAGTGTCAGCAGTACTTGCGCCGCCAGCAGCCAGGCCTGGCGACGCAACAGGTTGAGGGCGCCGTGGCTGCGTTGTTGCCACGGGCGGCCGCCGGCATTCGCCGGTTGCAGGCCGAGGGCGCTCAGCGCCTGGTCCAGGGCAGCGCTGCGTTCGGCCAGCGGCAGCGGGCTGTCCGCCACCCGCTGGAACAGCTCGGCATCGAAGGCCACCCGCAACGCCCAGTACTTTTGCAACAAGCCCAGCACCAACAGGGCAACACTCAGGACGATGGCCCAGGGGGCGGACACGCCGAGCAGCCACTGGCCGAGGCCGAGCAGGGCGCCGAGCAGGCTCAGGCCTGTGGATAACAGGTCCAGTGAATGCCCGCGGCGCAACAGGCTGGCCACCGCATGCAGTTCCATATCAGTGGCCATGGGCGCTCCCCTGGGCTGTGGATAAAGGCTCCAGGGCCTTGCGGTGCGCGGGTTGCAGGACGATCTGCGGGCGCGCGCGGCGGATCTGCACGATAGCCGCATCGACGCTGACGGCGCGGCCTGTGTACAACAGCCAGGCGGCCACGGCGGTGGCGCTGCGCGAATAACCCAGGGCGCAGCAGACCAGCAGCGGCGCGTGCTCGCGCAGGCTTTCGATGGCTTGCGCGGCCTCGCGGCATTGCTCGGTGGTGGGCGCGGTCAGGTCGAGCACCGGCACGCAGCGATAGGCCAGGTGGCGACCGTCCATGGACAGTTCGGCACACAGGTCGAGCACCGCGCTGAACGGGCTGTCCTGCAGTTCACCCGGGGTCGGGATGCGCCCCAGCCAGACGTTATCCACAACCTCGTCGGGCTGTGGATGCTGGCGTGTCCACAGCCGGGAATTGATCCAGGCCGCCGCCAGATAAGGTGCCAGCAGCCAGCGCGTGGCGTTGCCCAGGCGGCCGTCCGCGCCCTTCTGGAAACCCTTGGCGTCGAACAGCCCATAGTTCAGCGCCACCAGCAGCAGGGCCAGTGCCGGCCACAACAGCCACAGCCAGGCACCGGAAAAGGCCAAGGCCGGGATGGCAAGCGCCGCGGCGCCCACGGCATAGAACGACGCCAGGCGCCAGCGCTGGCGGTCGCGGGCCAGGCGCAGGTTGTGCAGCATCCCGGGGCGGTCCAGCGGCCACAGCCAGACGCACAGCCAGCCGGCCAGGGCGCCTGTGGGCACGTCGATAAAGTGGTGTTGATAAGTGGTCAGCACCGACACGCCGATCAGCGCGAACCAGCCGTGCACCAGCCAGCGCCAGGCGCCCTGGACATGCCGCGCGTAGCAGACCCACAGCACCACCAGCAGCGCGATGTGCAGCGACGGCGCCTGGTTGAATGGCTTGTCGAAGCCGGCCAGCACGTCGAACAGCCAGCCGAACAGGCCATCCAGTTCCGGGCGCTGGAAGGTGAAACGCAGCGGCCAGAGCAGGAAGCAACTGACGGCGATGACTTGCGCGGTCAGCAGCCGCAGGGCGTGGCGCTTGAGCTCTTCGCGGCTGGTGGGCAACAGCAGGGAAAAGCCGTACAGCAGGTCGATCGACCAGTAGGGCACGATGCTCCAGGCCCAGAACGGCATCTGCCGCTCCCAGTCGAACACCAGGCTGCCGACCTCGGCGCGTTGCGCGGTGACCCAGGTGGCGAAGCCGTAGGTGCCGAAAAACAGTGGCGCCAGCAGCAACAGCCAGAGCACCGCGGGTTTCAGCAGGCCGGGCTCGCGGGTGTATGTCGCGGCGACCGTCATCATTGCACCCGCTGCGCCAGCGACACGCTGAAAATGCCCCACTGATCGACGCGCAGGGTGATCCGGAGGAACCCCGCGGCTTCCACCAGTTGGTCCATTTCGGCCTGGGTCCGGCGACGCATGACCCAGGCCTGGCCCGCGCGGTGGCTGGTCAGGGCGCGGGCGATCAGCTCCAGCTGCGGGTGCCACGGTTGCCCGGTGTAGACCAGGTAACCGCCAGGCTCCACGGCGGCGGCCAGGCCCGCCAGGGAATCGCTGACCATCTGGTTGTCGGCGAACAGCTCGTACAGGCCGGAGACCACCGCCAGTGTCGGTTTGGGCTCCAGGGCCGCGAGGTCGTCGCGGTCGAAGGCGTCGGCTTTGACGAAACGCGCAATCTCGCCCAGGCCTTTCTCGGCGATCAACGCGTTGCCGTCGCGCACGTTGATGTCGCTGTAGTCGCGCAGCAGGATCGACTCCGGCAGCGGGCTGACCCCCTGCAAGGCTTCGAGAATGTAGCGCCCGTGGCCGGCGGCGATGTCGACGATGCGCACTTCGCGCTGCTCGGCGCGCAGTTTTTCCATGGCCAGGCGCAGCAGTTCTTCCACATGCAGCTTGCGTTGGCGAATGCCGCGCCAGCCGATGGAGTCCAGGTAGTTGCGGTCGATCATCCGGCCCAGGGCCGAGGTGCCAGTGGCTTGGTTGCGGTAGACGTAGTCCAGGGTGCTGCCGGAGTCGAAACCGGTGTCGAAACCCAGCTTGACCCCGGCCGAGAGCTGGCTGCCCAGGCGCATGCTGGCGCGGGTCATGCGCCAGTACAGGTCACGCAGGGAGTTGTGCGGCAGGGGCGCCGCCAGCGCCTCGGACTCGGCGCAGGTCAGGCCCAGGCGGTCGGCGTCGAGCAGGGCCGGGCGGTTCAGCGGTCGCGCGAAGTTCTGCAGGATGAAGCGCCGGGCGCTGGCGACGGCCGGGGCCCGGGCCTTCTCGCCGAGGGTGTCGTGGAAGAAGCCCGGCAGGATGTGTTTTTCCTTGTGCAGGCTGCCCAGGCGCTCGAAGAACTGTTCCTGGGGCCGGCGATGGACGACGAAGTCGGCGCCGGAGATCAGCAACTGGGTCGGCACCTGGATCGCCTGGGCATCGGCCACCACCCGTTCGGCGGCTTCGTACAGGCCCAGCAGCACGTTCACCGAGATCGCCTTGGTGATCAGCGGGTCGCTGTCATAGGAGGCCACGCGCGCCGGGTCATGGCTGAGGAAGCGCGCCTTGACGTAGCTGTTGACGAAAAAGTTGCCGCGAAAACGCCGCATCAGCGCCAGGCCCGGGCGGGCGAAAGGCACGTAGAGCTTGACCTTGAACGCCGGCGACGCCAGCACCAGGGCGCGGATGCGCGGCGCGTAATCGTGGACCCAGGTGGCGGCAATCACCGCGCCGACGCTTTGGGCCACCACGGCCATGTGTTCTTCGTCGATGCCGTGGCTGGCCCGCAGGTGATCGCAGAAGGTCTGCACGTCGCGCACGCTGGTGGCGAAGCTCGGGCTGTCGCCACGGGCGCCGGGCGACTGGCCGTGGCCGCGGGCATCCCAGGCGAAGAAATCGAAGGCCGGCAGGTCCAGTTCGTCCACCAGGTGGGCGATGCGCGCTGAGTGTTCATGGCCGCGGTGGAACAGCAGCACCGCCTGGCGCGGGGCGTCCGAGGGGGCGGCGGTGGCCGGCCAGTGGCGGTAGAACAGCTCGACGCCGTCGTGGGTGGTGAAGGTCTGGTGGAGAGCTTCGCGCATGGCAACTTCCTTATTCCGAGGGGGCGTTTTGCTGCACTTCTTGTCGTTGGGTGTCTTGCAGTTGTACGTCGAGCAGGCCTTGGCGAACCCGGTTGATCAAGGTGTAGACCAACAACGCGGCGACCAGCGCCAGCACGCCGTTGATCCAGGCGGCGCTCAGCCAGCCCAGGGCGATGCCGGTGGCCAGCACGCCGAGCACGAACGCCCGGTCGCTCTTGCCCATGGGCCCGTCGTAGCGGCGCGAGGCGCCGATCATCGGCCCCAGCACGCCGGCGTATTCGCTGAACAGCGCCAGCAGCGTGACCAGCAGGACCAGCGGCAGGCTGACGCCGGCAATCAGCGCGAAAGGCAGGATCAGCGCGCTGTCGGCAATCACGTCGCACAATTCGTTGAGGTAGGCGCCCAGGCGCGATTGCTGGCCGAATTCCCGGGCCAGCATGCCGTCGATGGCGTTCAGCGCCATGCGCAGGATCATCCACAGCGGGATCAGGATGAACAGCCAGAGGTGGCTGGCGAAACTGGCGATCAGGGCGCCCACCAGTACCGAAATCCCTCCCGCCAGCACGGTGATCTGGTTGGCCGTGGTGCCGTTCTCGTACAGGCGCTGGACCCATGGCCGCAGCAGGTTCTGGAAGCGCGGTTTGAGCTGGTAGATGGAGAGCATGGCTGGACGTTTCCTTGTCACAAAGTGGGCCACGGATTATGGCCACAGATCTCGCGGGCTGGCATCAGCACAGCAGCGGTTTTCCCTGGGTTTGTGACGCGCCCACGGCAAATAAAGGCATAGGTAAGGGACGAAAATTTCACTACTATCGTTATATCGTAACGATTTGTGACAAATACAGCGGCCTGCCGGAGAGTTATCCACAGGCCAGAATGGGTTAACGACCAGCGTTGGGGTGCTATGCAAGTCGATCTTGAGACTGAAGGGGCGGGGGTCGAAGCCTTGCCGAGGTTTCAGCGGGCGGCCTTTCACGAACGCCGCTTGAAGCGTTGGGGCCTCGGGCTGGCGGGGCTGGCCGGGGTGGGGCTGGTGTTGGCGTTTTTCGTCGGCCTGTTTGCCCCGCAATCCTTATGGCCGGCATTGCTGGTCAATCTGGCCGCGGCCTTGCTGGTGCTGGTCGGCGGCCTGCAGGCGGCGGGCTGGGTCAGTGCCTGGCGCGCGGATGCATTGCGGACGCCGGAGGTGGCGCCGAGCCCGGAGCCGGTTGCGGATGAAGCGCTACCCGACGACGGCTGGTACGAGCGGCTGCTGGAGGGCATCAGCCGGCGTTGGTCCAGTTTGTTGGCGCAGATCGGCGCGCCGACCTTGTGGTTGGGCGGTTGGGCCTTGCTGGTGCTGTTGGTGATCGAGCAGGCGTGGAACCTCGGCCTGCCCGCTGGAACCCTGGGCCTGGCGGGCAATGTCGGCGCGGTGCTGGCGCTGTTGCTGGCCTTCGGCTTGCTGGTGTTCGAGCGCCAACTGAGCCAGGAACACCCCGGCGAATGGCCGGAAGCGGCGGCGCTGGCGCAGTTGGCGCGAGTGGCGATCATCAGCCTGGTGCTGGCGGCGCTGTGCCTGTTGTTCAGCAGCGACACGGCGCTCTGGCCGGTGCGCCTGGGCGTGCTGATCGGCGTGTTGCCGGCGCTGGTGGCCCTGGAGTTCCTGCTGCGCGCGGTATTGTCGTTATTCAGCCCGCGTCGCGCGCAACTGGAGCCGCGCATGCTGGCCCATAGCGTGGTCGCCGATCTGCTGCGCTGGCCGCCACAACCCTTGCTGGCCTTGCAGCACGAATTGCACAACCGCTTCGGCATCGACCTGCGGCAGATCTGGGCCTTCACTTATATGCGCCGGGCGTTCCTGCCGGTGCTGCTGGTGGTGCTCGGGGTGGGCTGGCTGCTCACTGGCCTGCATGAAGTGCCGTTGCAGGGGCGGGGCATCTACGAGCGTTTCGGCAAGCCGGTGGCGGTCTTTGGCCCGGGTTTGCACGCGGGCCTGCCCTGGCCGCTGGGCCGGGTGCTGAGTCTCGAGAACGGCGTGGTGCACGAGCTGGCCACCAGCGTCGGCGAAGCGCCCAGCGTGATCGAACCGGCCTCCGCCGAAGGGCCGCCACCGCTGGTGGCCAACCGCTTGTGGGACGCCAGCCATGTCAACGACAAGTCCCAGGTGATCGCCAGCGGCGCTGCCGACAAGCAGAGCTTCCAGATCGTCAACATGGACGTGCGCTTCGTCTATCGCATCGGCCTGAGCGATCAGGCGGCCCTGGCGGCGACTTACAACAGCGCCGACATTCCGATGCTGATCCGCAGCACCGCCAGCCGCATCCTGGTCCACGACTTCGCCTCGCGCACCCTCGACGGCCTGCTGGGCGAAGACCGTACCAACCTGGCCGAGGATATCGGCCGCGCGGTGCAGGCCGACCTGGAGAAACTCGACAGCGGGGTGGAGATCCTCGCCACCGTGGTCGAGGCCATTCACCCGCCGGCCGGCGCGGCCAATGCTTATCACGGCGTCCAGGCCGCGCAGATCGGCGCCCAGGCGCTGATCTCCCGCGAGCGTGGCGCGGCCAGCGAGCAGACCAACCAGGCGCAATTGCAGGCCAGCATCGCCCGCGATCAGGCCCAGGCCACGGCCCATGAAGTGCAGGCCACGGCGCAAGCGGCCGACCTGCGGTTCAGCGCCGAGCAAAAGGCCTATGCCAGCGCCGGCCAGGCATTCGTGCTGGAGCAGTATTTGAGCCAACTGAGCCAGGGCCTGCGCAACGCCAAGTTGCTGGTGCTCGATCATCGCCTGGGCGGCGCCAATGCACCGACCCTCGACCTGCGTACATTCACTTTGCCGACCGAGCCTTCGGTACCGGGTAACACCGCTCAGCCAGGAGCCGTCCATTGAGCCAGTCCCATTCCCACGATCATCAGGATCACGCCGGCCACGATCACGGCCACGGCGGGCATCACCACGGACACCATCATCACCACCACGGCGCGCCGGAAGAGGCGGGGCCCTTTCCCTGGCGGCGCATGGCCTGGGCGCTGTTGCTGGTGTTGTTCGCCGTCGCCGCGGCAAGCCTGGTGCAAGTGCGCTCCGGCGAAGCCACGGTGATTACCCGTTTCGGCAACCCGGCACGGGTGCTGCTGGAGCCGGGCCTCGGCTGGCGCTGGCCGGCACCGTTCGAGGCGGCGATCCCGGTGGACCTGCGCCTGCGCACCACCTCCAGCGGTTTGCAGGATGTCGGCACCCGCGACGGTTTGCGCATCATCGTCCAGGCCTATGTGGCGTGGCAGGTGCAGGGCGATGCGGACAACGTGAAACGCTTTATGCGCGCGGTCCAGAACCAGCCGGATGAAGCGGCGCGGCAGATCCGCACCTTTGTCGGCTCGGCCCTGGAAACCACCGCCAGCAGTTTTGACCTGGCCAATCTGGTGAACACCGATGCCAGCAAGGTGCGCATCGCCGACTTCGAAACCCAGTTGCGCAAACAGATCGAGCAACAGTTGCTGAGTACTTACGGCGTGCGCGTGCTGCAAGTCGGTGTGGAACGCCTGACCCTGCCCTCGGTGACCCTGACCGCCACCGTCGACCGCATGCGCGCCGAGCGTGAAACCATCGCCACCGAACGCACGGCCATCGGCAAGCGCGAAGCGGCGCAAATCCGTTCCGCCGCCGAGCGCGATGCGCGCATCGTTCAGGCTGATGCCACGGTGAAAGCCGCGGACATCGAAGCGCAATCGCGGGTGCAGGCGGCGGAGATCTACGGTCGCGCCTACGCCGGTTCGCCGCAGCTGTACAACCTGCTGCGGTCGCTGGACACCTTGGGCACTGTGGTGACCCCAGGCACCAAGCTGATTCTGCGCACCGATGCCGCGCCGTTCCGGGTGCTGGTGGACGGGCCGCCGACACTCGGCAATAAAGCCGCCGGGTCGCAACCATGAGTTTGGTTCCACGTGGAACACATGAACTTGGCAGCCCATGGATTCAGGCCGGTCGCCTGGCGTTTCTCGCCCTGTATGCGGTGACCGTGCTGGCAGCCCTGGCCTGGGCGTTTTCCAATGTGCGGCAGATCGATCCGCAAAATCGCGCGGTGGTCCTGCATTTCGGCGCCCTGGATCGCATCCAGAACGCCGGCTTGTTACTGGCCTGGCCGCAGCCGTTCGAACAGGTGGTGCTGTTGCCCGCCGCAGACCGGGTGATCGAACGCCGGGTGGAAAGCCTGCTGCGTTCCGATGCGGCCTTAAAGGGTGACAAGGTGGCCAGTTTCGCCGTGCCCCTGAGCGATGCCCTGGCCGGTTCCGGTTACCTGCTGACCGGCGACGCCGGGGTGGTGCAACTGGATGTGCGGGTGTTCTATAAGGTCACCGAGCCTTATGCCTTTGTATTGCAGGACGAGCATGTGTTGCCGGCGCTGGATCGGTTGGTGACCCGCAGTGCCCTGGCCCTGACCGCCGCCCGCGATCTCGACACGATATTGGTGGCGCGTCCGGAACTGATCGGCGCCGACAATCAGGCCGCCGAGCGTCGCGAACGGCTGCGCGGTGATCTGGTGCAGGGCATCAACCAACGGCTGGCGGATCTGGCGGCGACCGGGCAGGGGATCGGCATCGAGGTGACCCGGGTCGACGTCCAGTCCAGTCTGCCGGGGCCGGCGGTCAGCGCCTTCAACGCGGTGCTGACCGCCAGCCAGCAAGCCGACAAGGCGGTGGCCAACGCTCGCACCGAAGCCGAAAAACTCACGCAAACCGCCAACGAACAGGCCGACCGCACCTTGCAGGTGGCGCACGCCCAGGCTGGTGAGCGCCTGGCCAAGGCCCAGGCCGACACCGCGACCATCCAGGGCCTGGCCCAGGCGCAACGCAACGGCACCGACCCGGAAATGCTCCTGCGCATCTACCGCGAACGGCTGCCGAAGATTCTCGGCCAGGCCGGCTCGGTGACCACGGTCAATCCCCAAGACGATTCCCGCCTGATTATTCAGGGAGCCCAACCATGACTGCCCACACCCATGCCGCCGCGCCGGCGAGCATGCTCACCTCCGCAGAACAACGTAGCGCCGCGCGTCAGCTGACCCTGGCCATGCTCGCGTTGGGGCTGCTCGGTCTGGGCCTGGTCTGGCGCTGGCTGGCCCCGGAGCAGACCGGCGTCAGCCAGTTGCTGCTGGGTTTCGCTTCGTTGCTGGTGGCACTGCCGGTGATGCGTTCAGCCTGGTACAGCCTGCGTTACCCGAGCCTGCACGGCATCACCGACCAGTTGATCGCCCTGGCCATGCTCGGCGCCTGGGCCACCGGCGACCTGCTGACCGCGGCGCTGTTGCCGATCATCATGATCTTCGGCCACGTGCTGGAAGAGCGCAGCGTGATCGGCTCCCAGGAAGCCATTCATGCCCTGGGCCGCTTGACCCGCAGCCATGCGCGCCTGGTGCAGGCCGATGGCAGCATTGGCGAGGTGGACAACGCCACGCTCAAGGCCGGCGATGTCGTCGAAGTGCGTGCCGGTGACCGGGTGCCCGCCGATGGTTTGGTGCTGTCCGGACAGGCCAGCCTCGACACCGCACCGATCACTGGCGAGTCGGTGCCGCTGGAGGCCGATGTCGGCATGCAGGTGTTCGGCGGGGCGATCAACCTCGACGGCCTGTTGCGCCTGGAAGTGACCCGCACCGGCCACGAATCGACCTTGGGCAAGGTCATCGCGCTGATGCAAAGCGCCGAACGTTCCAAGCCGCCGATCACCCGTTTGCTCGAACGTTACGCCGGCAGTTACATGGTGCTGGTGTTGCTGCTGGCGGCGGTGACCTGGTTCATCACCCACGATGCCCAGGCGATGCTCGCGGTGCTGGTGGCGGCCTGCCCCTGTGCCTTGGTGCTGTCCGCGCCGGCCACGGCGATTGCCGGGATCGCCGTGGCGGCGCGGCACGGCATCCTGATTCGCAGCTCGGCGTTCCTCGAGGAACTGGCGGATCTGACCTCGCTGGTGGTGGACAAGACCGGCACCCTGACCTTCGGCACCTTGCGCCTGCAATCGATCGACAGCCCGCGGGAAGATCGCCAGGCCTTGTTGAACCTGGCGGCCAGCCTCGGTTCGGCCAGCAGCCACCCGGTCAGCCGCGCGCTGGCCGGCCTGGTGGCCCAGGAGCATTTCCTGGTGCTGTCAGATATTCGCGAACGCCAGGGGCTGGGAGTGGTGGCGCAGACCGAGCAGGGCGAAGCCGCCCTGGGGCGTCCCGAGTTGTTCGGCCAGCTCGACATCGCCACCACGGCGGTGCCCGAACATGACGGACCGATTGCCGGGCTGGCGCTGAACGGTGAATTTCTCGCCTGGCTGTTGCTGGCCGACAGCGTCAAGCCGGAAGCGCGGTTTGCCCTCGACGAGCTGCGCGAACTGGGGCTGGGCCGCCAGTTGTTGCTGACCGGCGACCGCCAGAGCGTGGCCGACAGCCTGGCGCGGGATGTCGGCATCGGCGATGTCGAAGCCCAGGCGTTACCGGAAGACAAACTCAAGCGCGTGCTGGGGGAAATCGACAGCGGTTTCCGGCCGATGGTGGTGGGCGACGGGATCAACGATTCCCTGGCGCTCAAGGCTGGCGTGGTCGGTGTGGCCATGGGCGCGGGTGGGGCGGACATTGCCCTGGCGTCGGCCGATATCGTGCTGATCGGCAGCGACCTGCGGCGCCTCGGCACCTGTGTGCGCCTGAGCCGCCAGTGCCGCCAGACCCTGCAGGTCAATGTGATCATCGGCCTGGGCTGGACCCTGGCCATCGTCGCCTTTGCCGCGTTCGGCTGGCTCGGCGCGGCGGGGGCGATGATCGCGGCGGTGCTGCATAACCTCAGCACCTTGCTGGTGCTGGGCAATGCCGGGCGCTTGCTGCGTTTCCAGGAGCCATTGCTCAAGTTGTAGGGGCGTGGGCCGGGGCGGAAAAGCGCGGGTTTGAGCGTCTGGAGCTAGAATTAAACTAGGTCGAACTGTGCGCCCGCCTGGCGGTCATCTGTGAAGAGGGCCCAGCTTCCGGGACGGTCGGCTGGCTGTTCAGCAGGGATTGTTGCACTGCCGGCACTGATGAATTTCAGCTATCAGATCGATAGCCTGCTAATTTTTCAGTATGGTCTAACCTCACTCAGACGTCTGAAACAAGGGGGATAATCCATGCTCGCGCAACTTCCACCGGCCTTACAGAATCTGCAACTACCGCTACGCCTGCGACTCTGGGACGGCCATGAGTTCAACCTGGGGCCGGCGCCCAGCGTCACTATTGTGGTCAAGGACCCGCAACTGGTCACCCAGCTCGCCCATCCCACTCTCAACTCGCTGGGAGCGGCGTTCGTCGAGGGCAAACTTGAGCTGGAAGGCTCTATCAGCGAAGTCATCCGGGTTTGCGACGAGCTGAGCCAAGCGCTGCTGGACAGCGAGGAAGAAGTGCTGCCAGTACGTTCCCTGCACGACAAGGCCACCGATGCGGCCGCCATCTCCTACCACTACGACCTTTCCAACGACTTCTACCAGCTGTGGCTCGACAGCGACATGGCCTATTCCTGCGCCTATTTCGAGACCGGCAGTGAGAGCCTGGAACAGGCCCAACAGGCCAAATTTCGCCACCTGTGCCGCAAGCTGCGCTTGCAGCCTGGTGAATATCTGCTGGATGTCGGTTGCGGCTGGGGCGGGCTGGCGCGGTACGCGGCGCGAGAATTCGGGGCCAAGGTCTTCGGTATCACCCTGAGCAAGGAACAACTGGCGCTGGCCAGGGAGCGGGTGATCGCCGAAGGCTTGCAGGACCTGGTGGAACTGCAATTGCTGGACTACCGCGACCTGCCCCAGGACGGCCGCTTCGACAAGGTGGTGAGCGTCGGCATGTTCGAGCACGTGGGCCACGCCAACCTGGCGCAGTACTGCAAGACACTGTTTGGCGCGGTGCGCGAAGGCGGCCTGGTGATGAACCACGGAATCACCGCCAAGCACACCGATGGACGTCCCGTGGGCCGTGGAGCCGGCGACTTTATCGAGAAGTATGTGTTCCCCAATGGCGAGCTGCCGCACCTGGCGATGATCTCGGCCGAGATCAGCGAAGCGGGGCTGGAGATCGTCGACGTGGAAAGCCTGCGCCTGCATTACGCCCGCACCCTGGACCACTGGAGCGAGCGTCTGGAAGACAACCTGGAAGCCGCCTCCCGGCTGGTGCCGGAACAGGTCTTGCGCATCTGGCGCCTGTACCTGGCCGGCTGTGCCTACGCCTTCGCCCGCGGCTGGATCAACCTGCACCAGATTCTCGCGGTCAAGGCTCACGCCGATGGCAGTCATGAGCTGCCCTGGACCCGCGACGACCTGTATTACTCATGAAGCGCCGACGCTAGAGGATCGGTGAAATAAGCCGGGCGACCCGCATGCCAAGTTGTTGCAGGCGGTGGGTTTCCCGGCTTTCTTCTTTGGCGATTTCGCGGGAACGCTCGAAGTCGAGGTTGAGCATCTGTTCCACCTCCCTGGCGAAGGCTTCGTCCACGGTCAGCAACATCACCTCGAAATTCAGGCGGAACGAGCGGTTGTCCAGGTTGGCGCTGCCGATCGCGCTGATTTCGCTGTCGATCAGCACCACTTTCTGGTGCAGGAAACCCGGCTGATAACGGAACACCCGCACCCCGGCGCGTACGGCTTCGAAGGCGTACAGGCTGGACGCCGCGTAGACGATCCGGTGGTCCGCGCGCGACGGCAGCAGGATCCGCACATCCACCCCGCGCAGGGCAGCCAGGCGCAAGGCGGCGAACACGGCCTCGTCGGGAACGAAATAGGGGCTGGTGATCCACACCCGTTCGGTCGCCGCGTGGATGGCTTCGACGAAGAACAGCGAGCAGGTTTCATAAGGGTCCGCCGGGCCGCTGGCCAGCACCTGGCACAGCACGCCGTCATCGGGGTAGGTGTCCGGCAGGATCAACGGCGGCAATTGCCGCGAGGCCCAGAACCAGTCTTCGGCGAAGGATTCCTGCAGGCAGGCCACCACCGGACCGCTGACCGAAACATGGGTATCGCGCCAAGGCGCCAACGGCGGTTTTTTCCCCAGATATTCGTCGCCTACGTTATGCCCGCCGACAAACCCCAGCAGGCCATCCACCACCACTATCTTGCGGTGATTGCGAAAGTTGATCTGGAAGCGGTTGAGCCAGCCGCTGCGGGTGGCGAAGGCATGCACCTGGATACCGGCGTCGCGCAGGGGCTGCACATAGGCGTGGGGCAGGGAATGGCTGCCGATGCGGTCGTAGAGCAGGTGGATCGCCACGCCTTCGCCAGCCTTTTTCAGCAGCAGCGCTTGCAGGCGTCGGCCAAGGTCGTCGTCGTGGATGATAAAGAACTGGATCAGCACCGCCGTGCGGGCACGTTCGATGGCCTGGAAAATCGCGGCGAAGGTGGCATCGCCGTTGACCAGCAGTTGTACATGGTTGCTGGCCAGGCAGGGCATGCGGCCCAGCTTGGGCATGGCCCGCAGCGAGGTGTAGGCGGCGGAGGCGCGGGCGCTCAGGGCCTCCTCGATCCAGGGGCGCCAGTTCAGCTCGTTGATCGCCTTGCGCATCTCCAGGTTGGCCTGGCGCCGGGCCTTGATATAGGCATCGAAGGTGCTGCGGCCGAACACCAGATAAGGGATAAGGGTCAGGTACGGCATGAACAACAGCGACAGGGCCCAGGCGATGGAGCCTTGGGCGGTCCTGACGGTCAGCACGGCGTGGATGGCGGCGATCAGGCCGAGAAAGTGCAGGGTGGCAATCAGATAGCCAAAAATATGTGGGCCAAAATAATCCATGGGGACAGCCTTGCTCCTGAAGATTCAATGCTGGGGTCCGTATGAAAAGCGGCGTGCCGGGCGCCTTCGGCGCTACGTGCAAAGCTCGCCAACTCTTCGTTGCAGACCCTAACAGACCATGTTCGAGCATGATTGTCGCTAATTAATTCGCCATGCAACGCCGCTGCATTTTTGGCGTCTAACGGCCACTACTGTCTAGGAGTCATTCGATGAAGCTTCGTCTACTGGGTTTGGCCATGGCCGCCGTTGTCTCGCTTCCGCTGGCCGCGCAGGCCCAGATGCTGCAACCGGGCCTGTGGGAACTGACCACCAGCAACATGAAAGTTGATGACCAGAGCCTGCCGGACCTGTCGTTGATTCTCGGTCAGTTGCAACAACAGCTGACGCCCGAGCAACGGGCGCAGTTGGAGAAGCAGGGCGTGACCATGGGCGGCAAGGGCATCCGCGTGTGCCTGACGCCGGAGCAGGTGAAGTCCGACACCATCCCGCTGCAGGACCCGCAATCGGGTTGCCGCCAGGAGGTCACCGACCGCACCTCCAACCAGTGGAAATTCCGCTTCAGCTGCCCGAAAGCCCAGGGCTCGGGCGTGGCGAAATTCCTCAGCGATCGTGAGTTCACCACCAACGTCATCGGCACCTTCAATGCCACCGGCTTCCAGCAGAAGGGCAGCATGGACACCCGTGCGGTGTGGCTGGGGCAGGATTGCGGGACGGTCAAGCCAAGAGCCTAAGAGCATCGCGAGCAAGCTCGCTCCTACAGGGGATCGTATTAAACCTGTAGGCGCGAGCTTGCTCGCGATGGCGTCTGTCGCTACAACTCTATCCGCAAGCGCTCCACCACCTCGCTCACCGCCCACCGCCCCAGGTCCTCGCCATTGCGGCTGCGCAAGCTGACAAATCCCCCGTCCTTTTCCTTGTCGCCCACCACCAGCAGGTACGGCACCTTTTGCAGGCTGTGCTCGCGGATCTTGTAGCTGATCTTCTCGTTGCGCAGGTCGGCGCTGGCTCGCAGGCCCTGGCGTGACAGGCTGTCGGCCACCGACCGGGCATAGTCCGCCTGACCTTCGCTGATGTTGATCACCACCGCCTGCCGCGGCGCCAGCCAGCAGGGCAGGGCGCCGCTGTAATGCTCGATGAGGATGCCGATAAAACGCTCCAGGGAACCGAACAGCGCGCGATGCAGCATCACCGGGCGCTGGCGTTCGCCGTGCTCGTCGATGTAGCTGATATCGAAACGTTCCGGCAGGTTGAGATCGACCTGCAGGGTGCCGCATTGCCAGTCACGGCCGATGGCGTCGCGCAGCACGAACTCCAGTTTCGGGCCGTAGAACGCGCCTTCGCCAGGGTTGATCCGGTAGTCGATCGCCATCGTTTCCAGGGCGCCGGACAAGGCGCCTTCCAGCTGGTCCCACAGCGCGTCGCTGCCGATGCGATGGGCCGGCCGGGTGGAGAGCTTGACCGCGACGTCGTGGAAGCCGAAGTCGCGATAGATGTCGAACACCAGGGCGATGGTGCTCGCGCATTCCGCCTGCATCTGCGCCGGGGTGCAGAAGATGTGCGCGTCGTCCTGGGTGAAGTGGCGCACCCGTAGCAACCCGTGCAACGCGCCGGAGGGTTCGTAGCGATGCACCTTGCCGAACTCGGCGATGCGCAGCGGCAGGTCGCGGTAGCTTTTCAGGCCACGGCTGAAGATCGACACCGCGCCGGGGCAGTTCATCGGCTTGAGGGCGAACACCCGCTGGTCTTCGGTGGTGGTGCTGAACATATGGTCGCGGTAGTTCTGCCAGTGCCCGGAGGTTTCCCAGAGGCCGCGGTCCATCACATCCGGGGTGTTCACTTCCTGATAGCCGGCCTGGTCCTGGCGCCGGCGCATGTAGCCGATCAGTTGCTGGAACAGGGTCCAGCCCTTGGCATGCCAGAACACCGAACCCGGCGCGCAGTCGTCGAAGTGGAACAGGTCCAGTTGCTGTCCGAGCTTGCGGTGGTCGCGCTTGCCGGCTTCTTCCAGGCGGGTCAGGTAGTCCTTGAGGTCTTTCTGGGTGGCCCAGCAGGTGCCGTAGATCCGTTGCAGCGGCGCGTTCCTGGCATCGCCGCGCCAGTAGGCGCCGGCGACCTTGGTCAGCTTGAACGCCTGGAGGATGCCGCTGAACGGCACGTGGGGGCCACGGCACAGGTCTTCGAAATCGCCCTGGCGGTACAGCGACAGCACCTGGTCCTGCGGGATGTCGCGGATCAGCTCGGCCTTGTAGTGCTCGCCCAGGCTGGCGAAGTATTCCAGGGCGTCGTCACGGCTCAGCTCGCGCCGGCGTACCGCATGGTTGGTCGCGGCCAGGCGGGTCATGCGCGCTTCGATGCGCTGCAGGTCGTCGGGGGTAAAGGGCCGTTCGTAGGCGAAGTCGTAAAAGAAGCCGTCCTCGATCACCGGGCCGATGGTGACCTGGGCCGAGGGGTACAACTCCTTCACCGCCATGGCCAGCAGGTGCGCGCAGGAGTGACGCAGGATCTCCAGGCCCTCGGGCTCGCGGGCGGTGACGATGCTGACCCGGGCATCGCCCTCCAGCATAAAGGAGCAATCCACCAGTCGATCGTTCACCCGGCCGGCGACCGCCGCCCTGGCCAGGCCGAGGCCGATGCTCGCGGCCACCTCGTACACGGAAAGCGGCTGGTCGTACTCACGTTGTGAGCCGTCGGGCAGGGTGATGTGAATCATCGGGTGTTCCTTGGTGTTCCTGGGGAGGGGTTCAGGGAAGGGATCAGCGGGTAAAACGCAGCGGCAAACCCTGGCAGTTGTCGTAGAGGCGCCCGGCGTGCCAGGCCAGTTGCCCCGATACCAGGGTGGTGTCGACGCTGTGCCGGAAACGCCGTTCGGCGAAGGGCGTCCAGCCGCACTGGGCGAGGATCGGTTGCTGGGCCACGGCGAGGCCCTCGGGCTCGGGCCTGATCAATACCAGGTCGGCCCAGTAGCCTTCGCGCAGGTAGCCGCGATCGGGAATGGCGAACAGGTCGGCGACCCGGTGGCTGGTTTTCTCCACCAGGGTGGTGATGGGCAGCACGCCATCGGCCACCAGTTCCAGCAGGGCGGGCAGGGCGTGTTGCACCAGCGGCAGCCCGGAAGGCGCCTGGCGGTAGGGCAGCTGTTTCTGTGCCCAGGTGTGCGGCGCGTGATCGCTGCCGATTACATCCAGGCGGTTGCCGAGCAAGGCCTGGCGCAGGGCGTCGCGGTCGGCCCGGGTCTTGATCGCCGGGTTGCATTTGATCAGGTGCCTGAGGCGCGCGTAATCACGGTCGTCGAACAGCAGGTGGTGCAGGCAGACTTCGGCGGTGATGCGCTTTTGCGCCAGGGGCTGGTCTTCGAACAGTTCCAGTTCGCGGGCAGTGGTCAGGTGCAAGACATGCAGGCGAGTGCCGTGACGCTTGGCCAGATCCACGGCCAGCGACGAGGAGCGATAGCAGGCTTCGGCATCGCGGATCAGGGAGTGGGCCACGGCGGGAATCGCTTCGCCGAAACGCTCCTGCATGCGCCGTTCGTTGGCCTGGATGCTGGGCGTGTGTTCGCAGTGCGCCAGGAGAATGGTCGGCACCTCGGCGAACAACCGCTCGAGGACCTGCGGATCGTCCACCAGCATGTTGCCGGTGGAGGCGCCCATGAACACTTTGACCCCGGCCACCAGGCACGGATCGAGGGCGGCGACCGTGTCGAGGTTGTCGCGGCTGACGCCGAAGTGAAAGCCATAGTTGGCCACCGAGTGGATCGCCGCTCGGCGCTTCTTGTCCTCCAGCGCGGCCAGGGTCAGGGTCGCGGGCTGGGTGTTGGGCATGTCCATGAAACTGGTGATGCCACCCGCCACGGCCGCCCGCGACTCGCTGTGGAAGCTGCCTTTCTCCGGCGCGCCGGGATCGCGGAAATGCACCTGGTCGTCGATCATGCCCGGCAGCAGCCACTGGCCCTGGGCGTCGATTTCGGTGCGGGCATTCTCGCCTTCGATGCTGCTGGCGATCTTGACGATGCGCCCGTGGTCCACCAGCAGGTCGGCGTCGAACTCGCGTCCTTCATTGACCAGCCGGGCGTTGCGAATCAGCACGCTGTTCATGTTCAGAACTCGTTCTGCAGGGCTTTGTAACCGCGCACCAGATCGACGTTGGTGCGCGCCACGTCTTCGGAAAACTCCGAGGCGCTGACGCTGACCGGCGGGAACTGCGAGAGGTCGGTGTTGGGCCCGATGCGGGTGGTGGAGGGCACGTAGAAGCCTTGCGGCAGGTCGCGGCCATCGACCACCGAGTTGTGTCGCACCACGCTGCCGTTGCCGACCGCGCAGTTGAACAGCACGCTGTTGAAGCCGATGAAGACCCGGTCGCCGACCGTGCACGGGCCATGGACGATGGAGCGGTGGGCGATGGAGGTGAACTCGCCGATGGTCACCGCCGCGCCGGATTTGGAGTGGATCACCACGCCGTCCTGGATGTTCGAATTGGCGCCGATGACGATCGGGTCCATGGCGCCTTGCTCGTTGACTTCGTCGGCACGAATCACCGCGTAGGGGCCGACGAATACGTTCTCGCCGATCACCACCTTGCCGCAGATGATGGCGGTCTTGTCGACATAGGCCGACTCGGCGATGACCGGCAGATCGCCGGAGGGGTTCTTGCGAATCATGCTGGGGTTTCCTGTAGCGGCGCGCTGATGATCTGCACCGCGCCGTCGCGAATGGCGTTGTAGAAACAGTTGGGGCGCCCGGTGTGGCAGGCCGGGCCTTGCTGGTCCACCAGCAGCAGGACGGCGTCGCCGTCGCAGTCCAGGCGCGCTTCGAGCAGGCGCTGGCGATGCCCCGAGCTTTCGCCCTTGCGCCACAGTTGCCGGCGCGAGCGCGACCAGTAGCAGACCTGCCCGCTGGCCAGGGTCTCGGCCAGCGCCTTGCGGTTCATCCAGGCCAGCATCAGCACCTCGCCGCTGTCGTGCTGTTGGGCGATGGCGGCGATCAGGCCGTCGGCGTTCCATGGCAGGGCATCGAGAACGCTGGTGAGCGGCCAACGGCTGCCCAGAGGCGCGCTTTCCAGGTCGAGCATCGACAGCGGTGGGCGCTTGTTCATGGCTGGCTCAGGGCGTCGTACAGGGTGTTCAGGTTGTATTCGAACAGCCCGGTGAAGGTGCTGGCTGGCCCCTGCGCAGAGAGGGCGTCGGAGTACAGGGTGCCGCCGATATGGGCGCCGCTTTCGTCGGCGATCTGCTTGAGCAGGCGCGCGTCCTTGATGTTCTCCATGAACACCGCCTTGACCTTGGCGTTGCGGATCTGGGTGATCAGCGCCGCGACTTCGGCGGCCGAGGGTTCGCGTTCGGTGGACAGGCCTTGCGGGGCCATGAAGTCGATGCCATAGGCCTGCCCCAGGTAACCGAAGGCGTCGTGGGAGGTGACGATCTTGCGGTTGCCCGGCGGCAGCGCGCCGAACTTGGCCTTGGCTTCGGCCAGCAGCGCGTAGATCCGTTTCAGGTAGGCCTGGCTGTTGCGTTCGTAATCAGCTTTGTTCGCCGGGTCGGCGGCCACCAGCGCCTTGGTGATGTTGCTCACATAGAGTTCGGCGTTCGCCAGGTTGTGCCAGGCGTGCGGGTCGGGCACGGTCTCGCCGTCCTCATCCAGCGAGCGCGGGATCACTCCGCGACTGGCGGTGATCACCGTGGCCCGGGTGCCGGTACTGGCCACCAGGCGATCCAGCCAGGGCTCGAAACCCAGACCGTTCTTGATGATCAGCCGGGCCTTGAGCAGGGCCTTGGCATCGTCCGGCGTCGGTTCGTAGGTGTGGGCGTCGGCGTCCGGACCGACCATGTCGGTGATCTGGATATGCTCGCCGCCGACCTGGCGGGTGATGTCGGCGAGGATGCTGAAGCTGGTGACCACAGCGAGTTTGTCCGCGGCCTGGGCGGGCGACAGCGACAACGGCAGCAACAGACTGAAGAGCACGAGTAGGGCGCGCATCGGGGAACACCTCATGGGGATGTGAGCAAAGGCGGGCGGCGCAGCAGACCGTGCACCGGACCGAACACCACGGACAGCAGGTACAGGCCGCCCGCCACCAGGACGATGGCCGGGCCGCTGGGCAGCGAGTAGTGGAACGACAGCAACAGGCCGAGCCACACCGAGAGGCAACCGAGCACCGCGGCAATGCCGATCAGCACCGGCAGGCGGCGACTCCAGAAGCGCGAAGCGGCGGCCGGTAGCATCATCAGGCCGACCACCATCAAGGCGCCGATGGCCTGGAAACCGATCACCAGGTTCAGCACCACCAGGGTCAGGAATAGGCCGTGGGCGAGGGGGCCGAGGCGGCTGACGCTGTTGAGGAACAGTGGGTCGAGGGTGTCCAGCAGCAACGCTTTGTAGATCAGCGCCATGGCCAGCAGGCTGAGTCCGGAGACCCAGAGCATGCCCTCCAGGGTCGGCCCGTCCACCGCCAGGGCCGAGCCGAACAGCAGGTGCAGCAGGTCCAGGCGTTTGCCGGCGAGGCCGAGAATCAGCACGCCGCTGGCCAGGGAAATCGGGTAGATCGCGGCCAGGCTGGCGTCCTCGCGCAAGCCGGTGCGCCGGGTAATCCAGGCGGCCAGGCCGGCCATGCCGAGTCCGGCGCCGAGGCCGCCGAGCGTCAGTGCCGGCAGGCTCAACCCAGCGAACCAGAAGCCCAGCGCCGCGCCGGGGAGGATGCCGTGGGCCACGGCGTCGCCGATCAGGCTCATGCGCCGCAGGATCAGGAACACCCCCAACGGTGCTGTGCTGCATGCCAGCGCCAGGCCGCCGAGCAATGCCCGGCGCATGAACACGAACTCGTGGAAGGGCTGCCAAAGCTGGGCGGCGGCGAGCATCAGGCCACCTGCATCTGAATGGGCTGGACGATCAGTTCTTCGCTGCTGCCGAACCGGCAACCGCTGGCCTTGATCAGCAGGGCCTGGGGGATGTGCTGACGCACGGCGGCGAGGTCATGGCAGACCACGATTTGCGTGCGACCTTGCTGCTGCCAGCTGTGGATGTGTTTCCACAGCAGGGCCTGGCCCAGCTCGTCCAGGGCGGCGTGGGGTTCGTCCAGCAGCAACAGCGGGGCATCGGCGAGACTCAGGCGGGCGAGCAGGGCACGTTGCAATTCGCCACCGGACAGGGCCATCAACGGGCGTTGTTCCAGGCCGCTCAGGCACCAGTCTGCGAGCACCTGCTGCAAACGTCCGGCACGCTGTTGCGCGCTTTGCCGATCGCCCCAGAAACCGGCGGCCACCAATTCCTGCAGGGTGATGGGGAACTGCCGGTCGAGGTACTGCTGCTGCGGCAGAAAGGACAGGCCGCCACGGCGAGGGACCTGCAACTTGATCTTCCCGGCCAAGGGCTTTTGCAGGCCGGCGATGACTTTCAGCAGGCTGCTTTTGCCCGAGCCGTTGGCGCCGATGATGGCGGTCAGGCTGCCGGGCTCCAGCTCAAGGTCGAGTGCCGGCGTCAGCGGTTGGCCGGGCGCGCCCCAACGTAGCGATTGCAGGCTGATCATGCGAGCTCCCAGTTCCAGCGGCTCTCGGCCACGGCGTCATGGGCGTGCAGGCTTTCGGCGTGCACCACGCGCACCTGGAAGGCGCGGATGCCTGGCGAACGTTGCAAGGCGAGGTTCAGGCGGCGCGCGGCGTCTTCGCAGAACATCAGGTTTTGCCCGTTGGCCAGGGCGAAGGCTTGTTCGTCGGCGCGTTTCACCGCGGTTTGCACGGCAGTACCGAGGGCGGCTTCGGCGTCGTTGATCGCCGCCATCAACGGCAACTCATCGAGAAAATCATCCAGGCGCAACTGCAATTGCGCGGTGCTGCGCTGGCTGTGGGGCGTGGCGACTATGCCTTTCGAGGAGCCGAGCCAGGTCAGGATGTCTTCATGGTGCAGCGCCCGGTTGGCGAAATCATCGATGAATTGTTGCTGAATCAGCTGCCTGGAAAGCGCGGCTGAACAGGGGCACGTCGAGGAATAAGGCACCTCGATTTTTAGTTCCACGTGGAACATTGCGTTTTTCAGGTGCGCTTCGATGCTCACCGGATAGGTTTTCCAGCCGGCCAACGGGCTGATCAAGGCGGGGCGTTTCAGTAGCAGATCGGCATGAATTCGCAGGTAGGCACTGCTGGACAGCCCGTCGTGGCTGTCGAGAAAACGTTGCAGTACCTGGCGCATCAGGGCCGGGGTGAGATTTTCCTGTTCGAGCATTTCCAGCGCCAGATACAGGCGCGACATATGAATGCCGCGGGCTTCGCCGTCGTCGAGGCTGACGCCGGCATCCGCTGTTGCGCCAATCCGCTGGCCATCAAACAACACAGGTAAGGCAATGCCACACATGCCCACCCACTCAAGGGGCAGGGCCTGGCGTGCGGCCTGCGCGGCGATATCCGGCAGAGTCAGCGCATTCATGAGCAGGTCCATCGTTGGAAACAATCCGACATGTTATATTATAACAATGCAGTCGATGAAACCTTTTTCCTGAACGTTTTTTCATCAAGCCTTTCGAGTACGGATGCTCCTCAATCTGCGGTGTAAGTCATGCACAGACGTCAGTTGCTCAACCTGCTGTTGGCCAGCGCGGCCTTGGTTCTGCCTTTGGGGGTGTCCGCCACCCAGATTCGCAACCTGCGGTTATGGAACTCAGCCGACAAGCTGCGCCTGGTGCTCGATCTGAGTGGGCCAGTGCAGTACAAGACCTTCTCTCTCAGCGCGCCGGAACGGCTGATCATCGACCTTCGCGGCGCGCAGCTCAGTGGCGATTTCAGCCAACTGGCCCTGGCCAACACGCCGATTCGCTCGATCCGTTCCGGGCACTTTGGCCAGGGCGATACGCGGATCGTCCTCGACCTGGCCGAACCGCTGCGGCTCGACAGCTTTTTGCTGCCGCCCCAGGACGGCCAGGGCCACCGCCTGGTGCTCGACCTGAGCAATGCCAGCCGCGTCCCGCAGCAGATCGTGGCGGTCGCCGCTCCCGTTTTGCCGCGTGAAACACCGGCGGACCGGGGGCATCCCAAGCGCGACATCATCGTGGTGGTCGACCCGGGTCATGGCGGCAAGGACCCGGGGGCGGTCGGCGCCCGTGGCGAACGGGAGAAGGATGTGGTGCTGGCGATCGCCCAGCTGCTGGCCAAGCGGCTGAAGCGTGAGAAGGGCTTCGATGTGAAGCTGGTGCGCAACGACGATTTCTTCGTGCCGCTGCGCAAGCGGGTGGAGATCGCCCGCAAGCACAAGGCCGACATGTTTATCTCGGTGCATGCCGATGCGGCGCCACGCCTGACGGCGTCCGGGGCTTCGGTTTACGCGCTGTCGGAAGGTGGTGCGACGTCGGCCACGGCGCGCTTCATGGCGCAGCGGGAGAACGGCGCCGACCTGCTGGGCGCCACCAGCCTGCTCAACCTGAAAGACAAGGACCCGATGCTCGCCGGGGTGATTCTCGACATGTCGATGAACGCCACCATTGCCGCCAGCCTGCAGTTGGGCGGCACCGTATTGGGCAGCCTGGCGGGCATCACCACCCTGCATCAGAAGCGCGTGGAACAGGCCGGTTTCGCGGTGCTCAAGTCCCCCGACGTGCCCTCGATCCTGGTGGAGACCGGCTTCATCTCCAACAGCCGCGACAGCCAGCGCCTGGTCACCGCGCGGCACCAGCAGGCGATTGCCGATGGGCTATTCGCGGGCTTGCAGAGCTACTTCCAGAAGAACCCGCCGGTGAACAGCTACATGGCCTGGTTGCAGGAGCAGAAAAAAGCCCAGGCCTGACGCGGCCCAGCCTGCTTCTGTAGGAGCACAGCTTGCGTGCGATGAAGACGCTGCGGTGTATCAGCTATACGGCGTAAGCGTCCATCGCGGGCAAGCCTCGCTCCTACAAAATGCTTTGCTTAGCAGCCAGTGATCCGGCTGCAAGTGAACTTGCCGCTGCTGCCGCCGGAGCTGGAAAAGCGGTTGCGGGTGGTCCAGCCGACGCGCTGGCTGTAGCCGACCCAGGCTTCGCCGTCGGAGGCCAGGCCGGTAAAGAAGGTCAGCTGGCCGTAACGGCTGTTGGTCTGCGCCCAATAACGTTTGCCGGCGACTTCGAAACCCCGCAGATAGGTAGTACTGCCCGCGGCCGCGACGCTGTACGCATTGCCTTCGGCATCCACGCAGGCCAGCAGGTTGGCGCTGCGGGTGCAGGTGGCCAGGGCGCTGGGCACTTGCGCGATGGCGGTGTCCGCGACCAGCAGGGACAGGCTCAGCAGCGTGTATTTCAAGACGTGGCGCATGGGGTTTCTCGGCAGGGGACGCTCAAGCATCCCGCCCTTCGTCGCGGGCGGCAAGAGAGGGTTGGCTTATTTGTATTGTTATACTATAACATTAAATAAAGCCTGATCCGTGACCCACCATGACTGAACGCCCGATGACCGAAGCGCAACTTCTCGCCCAGCCCGAGGCGGACTACATGAACGACGTCCAGCAGGCCTATTTCCGTGAGCTGCTGCTGGCGCAGCGCGTCGAGCTGCAAGAGCGCATCGATGGCGAGTTCGAGGTGCTGCGCGAGCAGGAGCCCCACAGCGACCCCGCCGATATCGGCAGTGCCGAAGAGCAGCGTCAGTGGCAACTGCGCCTGCTGGAGCGGGAAAAGAAGCTGCTGGACAAGATCGACGAAGCCCTCGAACGCCTGGCCCGTGGCGAGTACGGCTGGTGCCGCGAAACCGGCGAGGCCATTGGCCTCAGGCGCCTGCTGCTGCGGCCCACCGCCACCCTGTGTATCGAAGCCAAAGAACGCCAAGAGCTGCGCGAACGCCATCAACGGGCGATCTGACCCAGCCCCCCAGCCCCCGATGAGGATCACCTGATGACCGACCGTCTTCCCGTTACCGTGCTGTCCGGCTTTCTCGGCGCCGGCAAAAGCACGCTGCTCAACTACGTTCTGCGCAACCGCGACAACCTGCGGGTGGCGGTGATCGTCAACGACATGAGCGAAATCAACATCGACGGCAGCGAAGTGCAGCGCGATGTCAGCCTCAACCGCGCCGAAGAAAAACTGGTCGAAATGAGCAACGGCTGCATCTGCTGCACCCTGCGCGAAGACCTGCTGGAAGAGGTCGGCAAGCTGGCCAGGGACGGGCGTTTCGATTACCTGTTGATCGAGTCCACCGGCATCTCCGAGCCGCTGCCGGTGGCCGAGACCTTCACCTTTCGCGACGAAGCGGGGCAGAGCCTGGCCGACATCGCGCGGCTGGACACCATGGTCACCGTGGTCGACGGCATGAACTTCCTGCTCGATTACCAGGCCGCGGAAAGCCTGGCGTCCCGCGGCGAAACCCTGGGCGAGGAAGATGAGCGTTCGATCACCGATTTGTTGATCGAGCAGATCGAGTTCGCCGACGTGATCCTGATCAGCAAGATCGACCTGATCGGCAGCGACGAGCGCCAGGAACTGATCGCTATCCTCGAACGCCTCAATTCCCAGGCGGAAATCATCCCCATGGTGATGGGCGAAGTGCCGCTGGCGAAGATCCTCAACACCGGTCGTTTCGACTTCGAGCGCGCTGCCCAGGCGCCGGGCTGGCTGCAGGAGCTGCGCGGCGAGCACGTGCCGGAAACCGAAGAATACGGCATCGCCTCCAGCGCCTATCGGGCGCGGCGACCCTTCCATCCACAGCGCTTTTTCGATTTCATCAACCGCCCCTGGAGCAACGGCAAACTGCTGCGTTCCAAGGGCTTTTTCTGGCTCGCCAGCAAGCACCAGGAGGCCGGCAGCTGGTCCCAGGCGGGGGGGCTGATGCGTCATGGTTTCGCCGGACGCTGGTGGCGTTTCGTGCCGAAGCAACACTGGCCGCAGGACGCGGAAAGCACTGCGGCGATCATGCAGAACTGGACTGCCGCCACCGGCGACTGCCGCCAGGAACTGGTGTTCATCGGCCAGAACATCGACTTCGCCCGGCTCACCGCCGAACTCGACGATTGCCTGCTGACGGACGACGAAATGGCCCAGGGCACGGAAGGCTGGCGCCTGATGCGCGACCCGTTCGGCCCCTGGCATGAAGAGGCCGCCGCCTGATGCTCTACCAACCACTGTCCCCTGTGGGAGCGCACCTGCTTGCGAAGCCGCTCCTGCGACCAACCCTGCAAAAACCGATACGCCGCGAGGCTTGCGGCCCGGCCCCTATCGTCCTCGCCGAGGTGCTGGACGACGAGGTCAACCTGGCCCTGTGGCAGCGCCAGTTGCCGGCGCATATCGCCGATTTCGGCGCCTTGCTGCTGTCGCTGAACGAACCGCTGGCCGAGTCGCTGTCGCTGGAACTCGACACCGAGGACGCCGAGCCGAACCTGCGCGGCCTGGCTTCTGGCTTCAGCGATCTGCTGGGCTACGATGGCTTTATCGCCGATGTCGCCTGGCTGGTCAGCGCCTTTGCCTGCCTGCTGGGGGCCAAGCGCGTCGGCCTGCGCTTGCGGGTGCTGGATAAGGCCATGTGCCCGCGCTTTCATGTCGACCATGTGCCGGTACGGCTGATCACCACCTATGCCGGTGTCGGTAGCCAATGGCTGCGCGAGGGCGCGATGGATCGTCGGCAACTGGGCCAGGCCGAGGCCGAACCCACGGATGCCGCGCTGATCCAGCAGATGGCCAGCGGCGAGGTGGCCCTGTTCAAGGGCGAGAAATGGCTGGGCAACGAGGGTTTCGGCCTGATCCACCGCTCGCCGCAACCGGCCCCCGGCGAGCGCCGGCTGATCCTCACCCTGGACTGGCTCGGCTGACCCTGTAGCTGCTGCCGCAGGCTGCGATCGGCTCCGCAGGAGACGTGCTCTTGAGGCCCTCGGAAGGCGCTGCGCGCCTTATCGCAGCCTGCGGCAGCGGCTACAGGAATTTCGCTGTCGCGGGTTAGCGCGTAGGATCAATCTCCTCCTTCCCGAGCGTTCCCCCATGCTGCACAACATCCCCACCCACGTCATCGCCGGCCCCCTCGGCGCGGGCAAGACCAGCCTGATCCAGCACCTGTTGGCACAGCGTCCGGCCCATGAGCGCTGGGCGGTGCTGATCAACGAGTTCGGCCAGATCGGCCTGGACGCGGCGCTGCTGGCCCGGGACGAGGACGGTATCGCCCTGGGCGAAGTGGCCGGCGGCTGCCTGTGCTGTGTCAACGGCGCGCCATTCCAGGTGGGCCTGGGGCGCCTGTTGCGCAAGGCCCGGCCCGATCGCCTGTTTATCGAACCTTCCGGCCTGGGGCACCCGGCGCAGCTGCTCCAGCAATTGCGCGAGGCGCCCTGGCAAAAGGTCCTGGCCGTGCAACCTTGCGTGCTGGTCCTCGATGCCCAGGCGCTGGCGGCCGGCAAGCCGCTGCCGCAGGCCCAACAGGAAGCATTGCCCAGCGCCGGCCTGTTGCTGCTGAACAAGGACGAAGGGCTCGACGCGGCGCAGCGTCAGGGCATTCTCGAGCAGTTGCCGGCCTGTCCGCTGCTCTGGACTACCCGCGGGATCTTGGCGCTGGAGCGCTTGCCTGGCGTGGAGGCTCGCGCGGGGGCTGCCGTCGAGGCCTTCGAAGTACCCAAGGGATTGGCGCAGCTGCCGGCGATCTGGACCGATCCGGCCCAGCCCATCTGCCTGAGCCAGGCCCAGGAGGGCGGCTGGAGCATCGGTTGGCGCTGGCACCCGAGCCAGGTATTCGATGTTCGGTGCCTCGAGCAATGGCTGGCGAGCCTTGATTGGCGCCGGGCCAAGCTGGTGATCCACGGTGCGCAGGGCTGGGTCTCGGGCAACGCCCTGGATAACGCCGCGCTGCACTGGCAAGCCAGCGAGTGGCGCCGCGATTCACGTATCGAGCTGATCTTCAGCGAGCCGCAGGACGTGGCCACCCTGCAACAGTCCCTGGCTGAGTGCTGCCAATAATCCAACCCCTGCTTCTGTAGGAGCGGCCGGTCGACGCTCGATTGCCCGCGAAAAAATCGTCAACGATGACGCGTTTTGCCAGGAAAAACCGTCGCTTCGCGGCTATCGCGGGCAAGCCTCGCTCCTACAGGAGTGCATAGGCGGTTGGCCTTACTTGCTGCGTCCTTCGCGCCATTGGCTCAGTTCGATCACTTCGGCGCTGTGTGTCGGCACGGGTGGCGGCGCGGGCGTTGCAATCGGGTAGGGCGCCAGCTCGATCTGCGCGCTGTGGGCGCCGAACTGGGTGATGGTCCCCGCATGGCGGGTTTCGCCGGTGACGGTGAATTCGAAGGTGTAGATCCGGGCCAGGCGCCGGCGACCACTGGCGTCCCTGACGAAACCGATGCGCTTCAACGCCACGTTGCCGTCCAGCAGCTCGATATCGAGCCGCGCGCAATGCTGCTTGACCCTCTCCAGCGCCCGCTCGCGCAGGCCGTGGTTGTGCCATAGCCAGGCAGCGCCGGTCGCCAGCAGCATCAGCACGAAAATGTTTCCAAGGGTCAGCATGAGGTGCGCTCCAACGAAGTCGCACCAGCTTAACTGCGTCTTCGGTCTGTCGTACAGGTTGCGTTTAGTCGCATACTGCGCGGCTCGAATTTCAATCGTTTTACGGAATGACCCGAATGAAACGTACGCCTCATCTGCTTGCGATCCAGTCCCATGTGGTCTTCGGCCATGCCGGCAACAGCGCCGCGGTGTTTCCCATGCAGCGGGTCGGGGTGAATGTCTGGCCGCTCAATACGGTGCAGTTCTCCAACCACACGCAATACGGCCAGTGGGCCGGCGAGGTGCTGTCGCCGCACCAGATCCCGGAGCTGGTGGAAGGCATTGCCGCCATCGGCGAACTGGGTAACTGCGACGCGGTGCTGTCCGGCTACCTGGGCAGCGCGGCGCAGGGGCGGGCGATCCTCGGTGGCGTGGCGCGGATCAAGGCGACCAACCCCAAGGCCCTGTACCTGTGCGACCCGGTGATGGGCCACCCGGAAAAGGGTTGCAGCGTGCCCCAGGAGGTCAGCGACTTCCTGTTGGAAGAGGCGGCGGCCGTGGCGGATTTCCTCTGCCCCAACCAACTGGAGCTGGACAGCTTCGCCGGGCGCAAGCCGCAGTCGCTGTTCGACTGCCTGGCCATGGCCCGGGCGCTGCTGGCGCGTGGCCCGAAAGCGGTGCTGGTCAAGCATCTGGATTATCCGGGCAAGCTGCCGGACGGCTTCGAAATGTTGCTGGTGACCGCCGAAGGCAGCTGGCACCTGCGTCGTCCGCTGCTGGCATTCCCGCGTCAGCCGGTGGGTGTGGGCGACCTGACTTCGGGCCTGTTCCTGGCCCGGGTGCTGCTGGGCGACAGCCTGGTGGCGGCGTTCGAGTTCACCGCCGCGGCGGTGCATGAAGTGCTGCTGGAAACCCAGGCCTGCGCCAGTTACGAACTGCAACTGATACGGGCCCAGGACCGGATCACCCATCCACGGGTGCGGTTCGAGGCGGTACCGATCGAGCTGTAACGGGTGCGTGGGGGCTTATTGCCAACAGGCTCGCTCGGCAGAAGCGAGCCTGTCTTGGACAATCAGGCGTCGGCCTTGATTTCCTGATAGCGCTTTTCCAGCTCCTGGCGGATCTGCCGGCGTTGCTGGGCCTGCATGAAGCGGCGTTTGTCTTCGCTGGTTTGCGGTTGCAGTGGCGGCACGGCGGCGGGTTTGCGCTGGTCGTCCACGGCCACCATGGTGAAGAAGCAACTGTTGGTGTGGCGCACCGAGCGCTCGCGGATGTTCTCGGTGACCACCTTGATACCGACCTCCATCGAGGTGTTGCCGGTGTAGTTGACCGAGGCCAGGAAGGTCACCAGTTCGCCGACGTGGATCGGCTCGCGGAAGATCACCTGGTCCACCGACAGGGTCACCACATAACGGCCGGCATAACGGCTGGCGCAGGCGTAGGCGACTTCATCGAGGTACTTGAGCAGGGTGCCGCCGTGGACATTGCCTGAGAAGTTGGCCATGTCAGGGGTCATCAATACCGTCATCGACAGCTGGGCGTTTCCGGGTTCCATAGCACACTCACGGGTTAAGGCAGGGGTTGCGGGGCGCACCTCTGCGGGTGCTTGGTCAGCGTTTCAAACCATCGATAACGGGACGCTGCGCCCGCGATCGCCGTCACGCGGCGATCTATCTGTTTCCATATATTGCACCGCCTTTCTGGCACAAGTCGCGATGTTAACCTTCAAAAGCCCGTCCCAAGGGCTTTTCCCGCTGGCCGGCAGGCTGCGCAACGCCCCCGCGCCGCCCGCAAGAACACGACCCCAAGGAGCCCCACGCCATGCATGCCATCAGCTTTATTCAGGACCTGGCAGTGATCATGCTGGTCGCAGGCGTGGTGACCATTCTCTTCCACCGGCTCAAGCAGCCGGTGGTCCTCGGCTATATCGTCGCCGGCTTCATCATCGGCCCGCACACCCCGCCGTTCGGCCTGATCCACGACGAAGACACGATCAAGACCCTGGCCGAGCTGGGGGTGATTTTCCTGATGTTCTGCCTGGGCCTGGAGTTCAGCCTGCGCAAGCTGTTCAAGGTCGGCGCCACGGCCTTTATCGCGGCGTTCATGGAAATCGTGCTGATGATCTGGATCGGCTACGAGATCGGCCGCTGGTTCGGCTGGAACACCATGGACTCGCTGTTCCTCGGCGCGATCCTGGCGATTTCCTCGACCACCATCATCGTCAAGGCGCTCAACGACCTGAAGATGAAGAACCAGCGCTTCGCCCAGCTGATCTTCGGCGTGCTGATCGTCGAAGACATCCTCGGCATCGGCATCATCGCCTTGCTTTCGAGCATCGCGGTCAGCGGCACTGTCAGCTCCGGGGAAGTGTTCTCCACCGTCGGCAAGCTCTCGCTGTTCATGATCGTCGCCCTGGTCATCGGCATCCTGCTGGTCCCGCGGCTGCTGGCCTACGTGGCCAAGTTCGAAAGCAACGAGATGTTGCTGATTACCGTGCTGGGGCTGTGCTTCGGCTTCTGCCTGCTGGTGGTCAAGCTGGAGTACAGCATGGTGCTCGGCGCCTTCCTGATCGGCGCGATCATGGCCGAGTCGCGGCAATTGCTGAAGATCGAGCGGCTGATCGAGCCGGTACGTGACATGTTCAGCGCCATCTTCTTCGTCGCCATCGGCCTGATGATCGACCCGCAGATCCTCCTGCAATACGCCTGGCCGATCGCGGTGATCACCGTCGCGGTGGTGCTGGGCAAGATGCTGTCCTGCGGCCTGGGCGCCTTTATCGCCGGCAACGATGGCCGCACCTCGCTGCGGGTCGGCATGGGCCTGTCGCAGATCGGCGAGTTCTCCTTCATCATCGCGGCGCTGGGCATGACCCTGCAGGTCACCAGCGACTTTCTCTACCCGGTGGCGGTCGCCGTATCGGCCATTACCACCTTGCTCACACCTTATCTGATCCGCGCCGCCGACCCGCTGTCGCTGAAGCTCGCCGCCGTGATGCCGACCCGCCTGAGCCGGGTGCTGGGCATGTACGGCGAATGGCTGCGCAGTATCCAGCCCCATGGCGAGGGGGCGCTGCTGGCGTCGATGATCCGGCGGATCTTGTTGCAGGTCGGGGTCAATCTGGCGCTGGTGGTGGCGATCTTCTTCTCCGGCGGTTATTTCGCCGCGCGCATCGGCGAATACCTGCAGGACTGGATCAGTGATCCGAGCTGGCAGAAGGCATTGATCTGGGGCGGGGCGCTGCTGCTGTCGCTGCCGTTCCTGATCGCCGCCTATCGCAAGCTCAAGGCCCTGTCGATGCTGCTGGCGGAGATGGGGGTGAAGCCGGAAATGGCCGGGCGTCACACCCAGCGCGTGCGCCGGGTGATCGCCGAGGTGATTCCGGTGCTGTCGCTGCTGGTGATCTTCCTGCTGCTGGCGGCGCTGTCTTCGAGCATCCTGCCGACCACCGAGCTGCTGGTGCTGATCGCGGTGGTGACGGCGGCGGTGGCCGCGCTGCTGTGGCGCTGGTTCATCCGCGTGCACACCCGCATGCAGGTGGCCTTGCTCGATACCCTGGATAACCACAAGGAAGACAATGGGCACTAATCGCCGGGTGATGCACAACTCAGCGGTTGGTCGCGCCAGTGTCGCCAGGCTTCGACCCAGCCCTGGTCGTGGGTGACCCTGGGTAGGCTGACGGATTGCACGCAGAAGGCTTGCGTCCCCAATGCCTGCCGATAGGCGGGGTAGAGGCTGGCAGGCACGCTGCGGTCGGCCTGGCCGAGCAAATGCCGTTGCGCCACCAGGGCCAGCTTGGGTGCCTGGTCCAGCGGCTCGAGGGAGCCGTGCAACGGGCTCAGCCCCAGCGTACTGACCCATAGCCGAGGGCTCAGGTTGCCGGCCAGGGTTTGCACCTGGGCAATGTCGTCTCGCCGCGCGGCCAGCAACAGGGCCAGTGCCGCGCCACCTGAATAGCCGATCAGCTCGAAATCCTGATTGCCATAACGCCGCTTGAGGCGGTCGAGGGCCTGGTCGAGGCTGCGCAGTACCGCTGGGGAAAAGCGCTGGTCGGTCCAGATGGCCGCCGTGCAGTCGGCCGCGCTGACGAATTGGCAGGGGCGGGCCAGATAGACGCTGGGACGCGGATCGCTCAGCGCCAGTTGCGCCATCAGCAGGTGCTGCGGGCTGGGGTCGAGGCTGGGTTGGCGGGCTGTCGCCCAGGCATGGCCGTCGCCTTCAAGGTAGACGCGCAGGCGGGGTTGTTTGGGTAAGCGCAGGGGCAGGCTGCTGGCGAGCGGGAAGGGTGACGTGGGCAGGACTTCGACCTGATGGGCGTACTGCGTGCTCAGGCTTTGCAACTGAGCCATGGGCGACTGACAACCCGCCAGCAGGCTGCTGGCGAGTAGTGTCAATGCGGCGATCGAGCGGGGGGCGCGACCGCTTGTGAACGTCATGCAACGGGTGGCAGTCGATCCATGCGCCTGTGCCCGCGGGGCGAAACCGCGCAAGGCCGATCAGCTTTCCAGCCAGACGTCCCGCGCCCAGTGCCACACCGATTCCCAGGACTCTTCGGTGATCAGCTCTTCTTCGCCGGACCACAGCACCACGGTGCCGTCTTCCTCGACGCAGTAGTAGTCGTCACCGTCCTGGCAGATCGGGATCAGCTCGCGCGGCACGCCCATGTCCCAGGCGGTGGCGGCCACTTCCGGCAGGTAGGTGTGGGATTGCGGGTCGGTCACGGTGACCGGCTCCAGGCTGCCGTAGACGACATCGCTCACGGTCAACAGGAACTCTTTGAAGACGAACGGGATATTGATGAACAGCTGTTCTTCGATTTCCACCAGCAGGTCTTCATCCGGCAGTTCCAGGGGAACGGGTACCGGTTCGTTTGCTTCACGGAGTTGCTCGATGACTTCTTCCACGGCCTGGGTCCTCTTAGCTCTATGGCGCGGTTTAATAGACGGCGGTTTATACAGTAGCTCGCTATAAGTGCAATCGTGAAATGCAAAACCCCGACCTGAGCCGGGGTTTTGCGATTACCGATGTGACACTGGAGAGAATCAGCCGTTCTGGCGGATACCTGCAACCAGCCAAGGCTGATTTTCGCCCTGGGCGCGCTCCATGTTCCAGCTTTCGCTGAACACTTCGCCCTGGTCGAAACGCGAGGTCTTCGACACGCCGGTGAAGGTCAGGGTTGCGATGGTCTTGTCGGCGCGGTCGTCGACGCCTTCCAGTTGCACATTGAGGTTGTCGATGTAGGTCGACTGGAAGCCGTCGCCCAGATCGGCACGTTCCTGCTTCAGGAATTGCAGCATCTGCGGGGTCACGAACTCGGCGATCTTGTCCATTTCGTTGGCGTCCCAGTGTTGCTGCAGGGACTGGAAGTGGTTGCGCGCGGCTTCGACGAAACGCTCTTCGTTGAACCAGGCTGGCGCGTTGATTACCGGACGGGCCGCGGCGGCAGGTGCAGCCGAACCACCGAAGATCGAACCGGAGGCAGGTTTTGGCTCGAAGGCTTCACGCTGCATTGGTGCGTGGCCGGCTGGAGCGTACTGCTCCTGCTGCTTGCGACGACGGGCGGCGATAAAGCGGAAGACCAGGAAGGCGATGACCGCCATGATCAGGATGTCGAAGATCTGCATGCCCTGGAAGCCGTCGCCCATGAACATGGAGGCCAGCAGACCGCCTGCGGCGATACCGGCAAGAGGGCCGAGCCAGCGCGAGGCGCCGCTGGCCTTGGTGGCAGCGCCCGCGGCACCGGCAGCGCCGGCGGTCGCGGCAGTGGAACCCATGCCGGAAGAGGACGGAGCCATCTGGCTGGTCTGGTGGGTCGGCGCGGCGCCAGCGCTTTTGCCGCCACCGAAGCGCTTGGCGTTGGCGTCGAGGCTCATCGTCAGGCCGATGCACAACGCCATGGCGATGCTAAGAAAACGTTTCATAAAGGGAATTCCCATTTGTGGATGGCACGCGCGCCATGTTGCACAGGTGAAGTGTCACTGGCTAGCGGCAGAGTGTTTCGGGCTTTTGCCTGACAGCCGCGGTTCAGCTTGGGTCGAGGCAAGTGGGCCCTATACAGGTTTGTCCGTTGGGCGGATGCAACGGCTCAGTGGCCGGTCAGCCCGACTTCGCCCCATGCCGCGGGGCATGCTTCTGGTTCAGAAGCATCGCCCCGGCATGGCGAAGGAGGTCAAGGCGTCAGATGGCTTCGAGCTTGGCGTAGCCGAGCATCAGCCACTTGCTGCCTTCGCTGAAGTTCACCTGGACCCGGGCCTGGGCGCCGGCGCCTTCGAAGTTGAGGATCACGCCGTCGCCGAATACCGAGTGGCGTACCGCCTGGCCGAGGCTGAGTCCGGTGTCCGGGATCTCGCTGCCGCCGAACAGGCTGCTGGTGCTCTGCGACTGGCCACCGCCGAACGGACGGCTGACGCTGTTGGACAGGCGCACTTCCTGGATCAGCCCCTTCGGTACCTCCCGTACGAAACGCGACACCTTGTTGTAGGTCTCGCTCCCGTACAGGCGTCGGGTTTCGGCGTAGGTCATCACCAGGTTCTGCATCGCCCGGGTGATGCCGACGTAGGCCAGGCGACGTTCCTCTTCAAGGCGGCCGGGCTCTTCCAGGCTCATCTTGTGCGGGAACAGGCCTTCTTCCATGCCCACCAGGAACACGTAAGGAAATTCCAGGCCCTTGGCGCTGTGCAGGGTCATCAGCTGGATGCTGTCTTCGTGCTCGTCGGCCTGGGTGTCGCCGGCTTCCAGCGAAGCGTGGCCGAGGAAGGCCGCCAGCGGCGTCAGTTCCTGGTCTTCTTCGGTGTGCTCGAAGTTGCGCGCGGCGCTGACCAGTTCCTCGAGGTTTTCTACCCGGGCCTGGCCTTTCTCGCCTTTTTCCGCTTCGTGGTAGGCGATCAGGCCGGACTGCTCGATAACGGTCTGGGTCATCAGGTGCAACGGCATCTCGGCGGTTTTCGCCGCCAGGTGCTCGATCAGCTCCATGAAGGCGCCCAGGGCACCGGCGGCACGCCCGGTCACGCCTTTATTGGCCACCAGCTGGCGCATCGCTTCCCACATCGACACATGGCTGTGGCGCGCGTGTTCGCGAATCGCTTCGACGGTCTTTTCGCCAATGCCGCGGGTCGGCACGTTGATCACCCGCTCCAGGGCCGCGTCGTTGCCGCGACCTTCGAGCAGGCGCAGGTAGGCCATGGCGTTCTTGATTTCGGCGCGTTCGAAGAAGCGCTGGCCGCCGTAGATGCGGTACGGAATGCGCTCGCGCAGCAGCGCCTCTTCCAGCACCCGCGACTGGGCGTTGGAGCGATAGAGGATGGCGATATCGCTGCGGGCCAGGCCGGTTTTCAGGGCGCTTTCGATGGTTTCCACCACGTAGCGCGCTTCATCGTGTTCGTTGAAGGCGGCGTACAGGTTGATCGCTTCGCCTTCGCCGCCGTCGGTCCACAGCTCCTTGCCCAGGCGCCCGGTGTTATTGGCGATCAGGGCGTTGGCGGCCTTGAGGATGCCGGCGGTGGAGCGATAGTTCTGCTCCAGGCGGATCACTTCGGTGTCCGGGAAGTCTTCGGAATACTGGTGAATGTTCTCGATCTTCGCGCCGCGCCAGCCGTAGATCGACTGGTCGTCGTCGCCCACCACCATCAGGCTGTCGCCGCCCTTGGCCAGCAGGCGCAACCAGGCGTACTGCACGGCGTTGGTGTCCTGGAATTCGTCCACCAGCACGTGGCGGAAACGCTTCTGGTAGTGCGCCAGCAGGCCCGGGTGGTCGCGCCACAGGTCCAGGGCACGTAGCAGCAGCTCGGAGAAGTCGATGACCCCGGCGCGCTGGCAGGCGGCCTCGTAGGCTTCGTAGATGCCGCGCATGGTGGCCAGGAACAGGTCGCCGCTGGCTTGAATGTGTTGCGGACGCAGGCCTTCGTCCTTCTGCCCGTTGATGAACCACTGGGCCTGCCGGGCCGGCCAGCGCTGCTCGTCCAGGCCGAGGTCGCGGATCACCCGCTTGACCAGGCGTTGCTGGTCGTCGCTGTCGAGGATCTGGAAGGTCTGGCTCAGGCCGGCCTCTTGCCAGTGCGCCCGCAGCAGGCGGTGCGCCAGGCCGTGGAAGGTGCCGACCCACATGCCGGCCGGGTTGATACCCATCAACTGCTCGATGCGCTGGCGCATCTCGGCAGCGGCCTTGTTGGTGAAGGTCACCGACAGGATGGAGTGGGGCGAGGCGTTCTCGACCTGGATCAACCAGGCGATACGGTGCACCAGCACTCGGGTTTTACCGGAGCCAGCACCGGCCAGGACCAACTGACGACCCAAGGAGGCGGCTACGGCCTGGCGTTGGGCATCGTTGAGGGAGTTCAGCAGAAGGGAGAGATCATCGCGCATCGGGGCATTCTAGGGGGCTGGCGCACACCGGGCAAACCAAGCTTTGGTTTAGCCGATAAAAGAACGCCGGGGACGACCGGTCGGTCACGGGCTGCAGCCGTTGGCCGGGCTTGGCTGGAGGAATTTCGCAGGGATCGGCGCTCGCGCGGATTTGCCGATTTTATGATTCCAGGCAGTTTGGTCCGGGCGGTTGCTTGTGTATGCTCCGGCGACGTTTCGGGCTCAATCATTATAAGAACACTGCCTATGACACTCAGCACTGGCCCGTCCGGACCCTCCGTGGAGCCTCGGGTTGTTCGCAAGCAATACGCCATGGAGATGGCGGTAGAGCGCACGCGCCTGCTTTATCAGGGCTCCCTGTTGCCCACCCTGTTCATGCTGCTCAACGGCCTGGTCTGCGCCTGGCTGCTGTGGAGCCCCGAGCGTTATTGGCTGGTCAGCGTGTGGATGGTCTGGTTGCTGGCCCTGGTCGCCCTGCGGGTGATCCAGGTGGCGGCGTTCGACTCGGCGATTCCCAGCCGCCAGGCGCAACCGATCTGGCGCCGCATGTTCCTGCTCGGCTCCGCCGTCAGCGGCCTGACCCTGGCCTGCGCCGGCATCGCCCTGATGCCCACCGACAATTTCCTGCAGCAGGCCTGGGTCTTCGGCCTGATCGGCGCGGCGATCCTCTCGGCCAGCGTGGCCTACGCGGTCAGCCTGCCGGCCTTCCTGTCCTTTACCTTGCCCTGTTTGCTACCGGCGATCGGCTACCTGTTCTGGGGCGGCGACGAGCAGCAGCGCGGCTGGGGCTGGCTGGGGTTGATCCTGCTGGTGTCGCTGAGCGTGGTGGCCTGGCAGGTCAACCGCCTGATCCAGATGGGCTTGCTGCGGCGTTTCCAGAACCAGGCCCTGATCGAACATCTGCAACAGGCGCAGAGCCGCAGCGAACAGCTCAACAGCGAGCTGCTGCGGGAGGTCGAGCAGCGTCGCCGCGCCGAAGAGCAATTGCGCGAGGCCCAGGTCGGCCTGGAAAGCCGGGTGGCCCAGCGCAGCCTCGAGCTGGACGCGGCCAACCAGGCCCTGAGCAAGAGCGAAGCGCGCCTGGCCCTGGCCTTGAAGGCCAGCCAGCTGGGGCTGTGGGACTGGAACCTGCAGACCGACGAGGTCCATCACAGCCATATCAAGGAACTGTTCGGCCTGGAGCCGGAGTTCGTGCGGGCGATGCTCAGCCACCTCAAGCCGCTGCTGCATCCCGAAGACCTGCCGCTGCTCAAGCGCGCGCTGGTGGAGCACCTGAAGGGGCGTACCGAGGATTACCTGGTGGAATATCGCGTGCGGCATGCCGATGGCCGCTGGGTCTGGATCGAGGACTGTGGCCGCGCCGTGGAGCGCGGCCCAGGCGGGCGGGTGCTGCGCATGGTCGGCACCCGGCGCGATATCAGCGCCAGCAAGCAACAGGAAGAGCAGCGCCGCCTGGCGGCGATGGTGTTCGAGGCGGCCAGCGAGGGCATCGTGATCCTCGACCCCGATTACGTGCTGCTGGCGGTCAATCAGGCGTTCAGCCGGGTTACCGGTTACCAGATCGAGGACATGCTCGGGCGCAATGTGGTCGACCTGCCGTGCAGTCGCGACGCACGGCGGCACTTTCCGGTGATTCATCAAGCTCTCGAACAGCACGGCAGCTGGCAGGGCGAACTGGTGGAGGCACGCAAGAACGGCGAGCTGTATCCGCAGTGGCTGCAATTGAACGTGGTGCGCGATACCCGGGGAAAGGTCAGTCATATTGTGGGCTTCTTCGCCGATCTGTCGGCGCGGCGCGAATCCGAGGAGCGCATGCGCTACCTGACCCATTACGACGAACTCACCGGCCTGGCCAACCGTTCGCTGTTTCGCGAACGCTTGCGCGAAGCCCATCAACGGATGCGCCAGGGCGGCCGCAGCCTGGCCCTGGTGCATATCAACCTGGACCGTTTCAAGCTGCTCAACGACAGCCTGGGCCACGACATTGCCGACCAGCTGTTGCAGAAAATGGCGCGGCGGCTGGTCAACGCGCTGCCGGAAGCCGACACCATTGCCCGCTTGTCCGGCGATGAGTTCGCGGTGCTGTTCGATGCCTATGGCAGCCTGTCGAGCCTGACCCGGGTGGCCACCCGCTTGTCGGCGAAGCTGCGTTTGCCGATCACCGTGGAAGGCCATGAGCTGGTGGTCAGCGCTTCCATGGGCATCAGCATGTTGCCCGACAGCGCGCGGGAAATTCCGGCGCTGATCAGCCAGTCGAACATCGCCATGCAACACGCCAAGCACCTGGGCGGCAACAACTTCCAGTTCTACACCGCCAGCCTGCAAGCCAGCACCCTGGAGCGCCTGCAACTGGAGAACCAGCTGCGCAAGGCGGTCGAGGAACGCCAACTGAAGGTGTTCTACCAGCCGAAACTGTGCCTCGCCAACGGCCGCATGAACGCCGCCGAAGCCCTGGTGCGCTGGGACCATCCCGACCTGGGGCGGGTGCCGCCGGGGGACTTTATCGGCCTGGCGGAAGAGATCGGTCTGATTGGCCCGATCGGCGAATTCGTCTTGCGCCAGGCCTGCTGGCAAGCCTGCGAGTGGCAGCGCCAGGGGCTGCCGGCGATTCGGGTTTCGGTGAACCTGTCGGTGCATCAACTGCGCCAGGGCAAGCTGGTCAGCCAGGTGCGCAGCGTGCTGGAAGAGACCGGGCTGGCGCCGCATTTCCTCGAGCTGGAGCTGACCGAAAGCCATCTGCTCGACAGCGTCGAACACATCGTTTCCACCTTCCAGCAGCTGCGTGACCTGGGGGTGAAGCTGGCCATCGACGACTTCGGCACCGGTTATTCCTCGCTGAGCTACCTCAAGCGGATTCCGGTGGACTACGTGAAGATCGACCAGGCATTCATCCGCGGCCTGAGCGAAGGCGGCGCCGACGCGGCGATCACCCGGGCGATCATCGCCATGGCCCATGGGCTGTCGCTGAAGGTGGTGGCCGAAGGGGTGGAGCATCCGGAGCAGCTGGCATTTCTCAAGGAGCAGAAATGCGATGAGGTGCAGGGCTACCTGATCAGTCGGCCGGTGGAAGCCGAGGGGCTTGCGGCGCTGTTGCGGGCCGAGACCCTGTAGCCGCTGCCGCAGGCTGCGATCGGCTGCGCAGCGGCCGCAAAAGGCCAGGAATATCTGAAGTTTTTACGAATACCGGCTGCCCGGCTCCAGCAGCTACAAAGAGCAGGCGAGGCTAAAACAGTGGGGCGCAAAGGTGATTCAGTTACGCATTGAGCAGGCAAAAAGCGAATTCATGTAGTATAACTACAAAATTGCTACATCCTTGGGCGTCTGCCCCATAACAATGAGTCCAGCCCTTTGAATCTGTTGCAGCACATTGCCCAATCACGCCATCTCTTGCGCAAGTCGGAGCTCAAGGTCGCCGATCATGTGCTGCTCGACCCTGCGGCTGTGATGCACAGTTCCATGGCCGACCTGGCCCACAGCGTGGGTATCAGCGAGCCGACCATCGTGCGCTTCTGCCGCGCCATCGGTTGCTCGGGGTTCCAGGACCTGAAGCTCAAGCTGGCCCAGAGCCTGGCCGCCGGGGCGAGCTTCGGCCAGTTCGCGATTCATGAAGACGACTCGGTCGCCGACTACAGCCTGAAAATCTTCGACACCACCCTGCACACCCTGATGGAGGTTCGCGAGAAGCTCGATCCGGTGGAGTTGCAACGGGCTGTGACCCTCATGTCCCAGGCCCAGCGCGTGGAGTTCTACGGCTTCGGCGCCTCGGGCGCGGTGGCGGCGGACGCCCAGCACAAATTCTTCCGCCTACTGCTGACCGCGGCGGCCTATTCCGACCCGCATATGCAGGCGATGTCGGCGGTGACCCTCAAGCCCACCGACGTGGCGATCTGCATTTCCCAGTCCGGGCGTTCCAAGGATCTGCTGATCACCGCCAACCTGGTGCGTGAAAGCGGCGCCTCGCTGATCACCCTGTGCCCGAGCCAGACGCCGCTGGCCGAGCTGTCGACCGTCAACCTGGCGATCGACGTGCACGAAGACACCGAAATCTACACCCCGCTGACCTCGCGCATCGCCCACCTGGTGGTGATCGACGTCCTGGCGATGGGCGTGGCCATGGCCCGCGGCCCGAGCCTGGTCAACCACCTCAAGAGCGTCAAGCGCAGCCTTCGCAGCCTGCGCCTGTCGCCCAAGTCGGTAAAAGCCCTGGACGATTGAACGCTGCGCCTCATCGCCGAGCGTCCCCCTGTAGGAGCGAGCTTGCTCGCGAACAATCGTCAATGATGATGCGGTGTAGCGGAATGAACCGCCGCTTCGCGGCTATCGCGAGCAAGCTCGCTCCTACAAGGGAGGCGGGCGCCATACGGCAGCTTTCATCGTCCTGTCATGGACCCGCCGCCAAACCGTAACGCCCGACGTCCATCTTGAAGCTCCCGTACTCGCATTGGGAGACTCGAAATGGCCCGGCCTTACGAAGAGAGCAACAGCGCAGTCAAGACCCGTCGTCAACAGGAAGACCAGCGCCGCATGGAATTTCGCCGCGCGATCGAACATCGCTGTGAGCTGCGCCGTCTGCAGCAGGAAATCAACGACTACCCCGAGCTGGACGCCGTCAATTACTGGCAGGCAGCCTCGGCAGCTTCCCGTCAAAACGCTCAACAAGCCCGCTGATCTGCACCCGTTCGCTGCGGATAAACCCCAGGAACGCATGCGCTACCGGTGACAGGCGTTTTGCCTTGGCCTGCACCAGGCACCAGCTGCGATACAACGGCAGCTCTTCGACCGGCAACTCGACGAGTCCCCCGGTCGCCAACTCAAGGTTCAGGGCGTGGCGCGTCAACAGCGCCACGCCCAGACCCGCCAGCACACACTCGCGCTGAGCCTCGGCCGACGACACTTCCAGGGTCTGGGTGAAGTGCACGCGCTTTTCCTTGAAATATTCCTCGCAGGCCAGGCGCGTGCCCGAACCCTGTTCGCGCACCAGCAGGTTGTAGGGTTCCAGGTCCTGCAGGCGCAGCGGCCCGAGGTGGCACAGCGGATGGTCGGGCGGCGCCACGGCGACGATCGGGTTATTGAGAAACGGCAGGAATTCCAGGCCCATGTCCTGCGGGACCATGGACATGATCACCAGGTCGTCGCGGTTGTCCGAGAGGCGGCGGATCACCTGGCCCCGATTGACCACCGTCAGTTGCAGGTTGACCTCCGGGTGCTGGCGCTTGAAGGCGGCGAACAGGTGCGGCACGAAGTACTTGGCGCTGGATTCCACCGCCAGTTTCAGCTGGCCCTGCAAGGAACCCTGCATGTCCGACAGTTGCATGTCGAGGTTTTCCAGGCGCCCGAAGATGTCGCGGCTGGCCCGTTGCAGCGCCTCGGCGGCCTCGGTCATATAGAGCTTCTTGCCCACGTAATCGAACAGGGGCTGGCCGATCAGCTCCTCCAGCTGGCGAATCTGCAGGCTGACGGCGGGCTGGGTCAGGGACATTTCGTCGGCCGCCCGGCTGTAGGAGCGCAGATCGCAGACCTCATTGAAAATCTGCAACTGGCGTAATGTCATACGCATCAAGGACTTACGCATTATCTAAGGTCTCGCGCCGAGGGCTGTCGGGTCAACTATAAGTCTTTGCTTATGAGCGACCCAATAATTATTGATTTTTGTTAATTCATCGACAGGAATAGTGTGGGCCTGCGACTGGCTTGAAACATTTGGTCACGCGCCGACCCGGTCGAGGGTCTGTACGAAAAGTAGGCGAGCGAAGGTCAGGCAAGGCAAAAACAGGCGAGGAACGGCTGGGGTCGCATTCGACTTTAGGGGCCTAAATGAGCATTCCGAGCCTGTTTTTAACGCAGCATGGCCTGCGTAGCGCCGAAGGCGCCCAGCGCGCAGCCACTTTTCGTACAGACCCAGCGGGTTGTTTGTTCCAACGGCTCAAGGGTACCTCCAAGTGATAAAAAAGATCCTGATCGCCAACCGTGGTGAGATTGCCGTACGAATCGTGCGTGCCTGCGCCGAGATGGGCATTCGCTCGGTCGCGATCTTCTCCGACGCCGATCGCCATGCCCTGCATGTGAAGCGCGCGGATGAAGCCCACAGCATCGGCGCCGAACCCCTGGCCGGCTACCTGAACCCGCGCAAGCTGGTGAACCTGGCCGTGGAAACCGGCTGCGACGCGCTGCACCCCGGCTACGGCTTCCTTTCGGAAAACGCCGAGCTGGCGGACATCTGCGCCGAACGTGGGATCAAATTCATCGGCCCATCGGCTGAAGTGATTCGCCGCATGGGCGACAAGACCGAAGCCCGCCGCAGCATGATCAAGGCAGGCGTGCCGGTCACCCCGGGCACCGAAGGCAACGTCGCCGATATCCATGAAGCCCTGAGCGAAGGCGACCGCATCGGTTACCCGGTGATGCTCAAGGCCACTTCCGGCGGTGGCGGCCGCGGCATTCGCCGCTGCAACAGCCGGGAAGAACTGGAGCAGGCGTTCCCACGGGTGATTTCCGAGGCGACCAAGGCGTTCGGTTCCGCCGAAGTGTTCCTGGAAAAGTGCATCGTCAATCCCAAGCACATCGAGGCGCAGATCCTCGGCGACAGCTTTGGCAACGTGGTGCACCTGTTCGAGCGCGACTGCTCGATCCAGCGCCGCAACCAGAAGCTGATCGAGATCGCCCCCAGCCCGCAACTGACCCCGGAACAGCGCGCCTACATCGGCGACCTGTCGGTGCGCGCGGCCAAGGCCGTGGGCTACGAGAACGCCGGTACCGTGGAGTTCCTGCTCGCCGACGGCGAGGTGTACTTCATGGAGATGAACACCCGGGTGCAGGTGGAACACACCATCACCGAAGAAATCACCGGCATCGACATCGTTCGCGAGCAGATCCGCATCGCTTCCGGCCTGCCGCTGTCGGTGAAGCAGGAAGACATCCACCACCGCGGTTTCGCCCTGCAGTTCCGGATCAACGCCGAAGACCCGAAGAACAACTTCCTGCCGAGCTTCGGCAAGATCACCCGTTACTACGCGCCCGGCGGCCCCGGCGTGCGGACCGACACGGCGATCTACACCGGCTACACCATTCCGCCGTTCTACGACTCCATGTGCCTGAAGCTGGTGGTCTGGGCCCTGACCTGGGAAGAGGCGATGGACCGTGGCTTGCGCGCCCTGGACGACATGCGTCTGCAAGGGGTCAAGACCACCGCCGCCTATTACCAGGAAATCCTGCGTAACCCGGAATTCCGTAGCGGCCAGTTCAACACCAGTTTTGTGGAAAGCCACCCTGAGCTGACCAACTACTCGATCAAGCGCAAACCCGAAGAGCTGGCCCTGGCCATCGCCGCCGCCATCGCCGCCCACGCAGGCCTTTGAATGCAGCGGCAAGCTGTGAGCGGCAAGCTGCAAGTAGAAGCAGATCGGCTTTTTCTTGCGGCTTGTAGCTTGAAGCTTGTCGCTATGAGGAGATAAGAATGTCCAAGAAGATCTTTGTTACTGACACCATCCTGCGCGACGCCCACCAATCGCTGCTGGCGACCCGCATGCGCACCGAAGACATGCTGCCGATCTGCGACAAGCTCGACAAAGTCGGCTACTGGTCGCTGGAAGTCTGGGGCGGCGCGACCTTCGACGCCTGCGTGCGCTTCCTCAAGGAAGACCCGTGGGAGCGCCTGCGCAAACTGCGCGCCGCGCTGCCCAACACCCGCCTGCAAATGCTCCTGCGCGGGCAGAACCTGCTGGGCTACCGCCATTACAGCGACGACGTGGTCAAGGCCTTCGTCGCGAAGGCGGCGGTCAACGGCATCGACGTGTTCCGCATCTTCGACGCCATGAACGACGTGCGTAACCTGCGGGTGGCCATCGAAGCGGTGAAAGCCGCCGGCAAGCACGCCCAGGGCACCATTGCCTACACCACCAGCCCGGTGCACACCATCGAGGCGTTCGTGGCCCAGGCCAAGCAGATGGAATCCATGGGTTGCGACTCGGTGGCGATCAAGGACATGGCCGGCCTGCTGACCCCTTACGCCACCGGCGAGCTGGTCAAGGCACTGAAGGCCGAGCAATCGCTGCCGGTGTTCGTCCACTCCCATGACACCGCCGGCCTGGCCGCGATGTGCCAGCTCAAGGCTATCGAGAACGGCGCCGACCACATCGACACCGCGATCTCCAGCTTCGCCTGGGGCACCAGCCACCCGGGCACCGAGTCGATGGTCGCCGCCCTTAAAGGCAGCGAATTCGACACCGGCCTGGACCTGGAACTGCTGCAGGAGATCGGCCTGTACTTCTATGCCGTGCGCAAGAAGTACCACCAGTTCGAAAGCGAATTCACCGCGGTCGACACCCGGGTGCAGGTCAACCAGGTGCCGGGCGGGATGATTTCCAACCTGGCCAACCAGCTCAAGGAGCAGGGCGCCCTGAACCGCATGAATGAAGTGCTGGCGGAGATCCCGCGGGTGCGTCACGACCTCGGCTACCCGCCGCTGGTAACCCCGACTTCGCAGATCGTCGGCACCCAGGCGTTCTTCAACGTGCTGGCCGGCGAGCGCTACAAGACCATCACTAACGAGGTGAAGCTGTACCTGCAAGGCGGCTACGGCAAGGCACCGGGCGAGGTGGACGAGAAGCTGCGGCGCCAGGCCATCGGCAGCGAAGACGTGATCGACGTGCGCCCGGCCGACCTGCTGAAGCCGGAAATGACCAAGCTGCGCAATGACATCGGCGCCTTGGCCAAATCCGAAGAAGACGTGCTGACCTACGCCATGTTCCCGGACATCGGGCGCAAGTTCCTCGAAGAACGCGAAGCCGGCACCCTGACGCCGGAAGTGCTGCTGCCGATTCCGGAAGCGGGCGGCGTGAGCTCGGCCGGCGGCGAAGGCGTACCGACCGAGTTCGTCATCGACGTGCACGGCGAGACCTACCGCGTCGACATCACCGGTGTCGGCGTGAAGGCCGAAGGCAAGCGCCACTTCTACTTGTCCATCGACGGCATGCCGGAAGAAGTGGTGTTCGAGCCGCTCAACGAGTTCGTCGGCAGCGGCAGCAGCAAGCGCAAGCAGGCCAGCGCGCCGGGCCATGTCAGCACCACCATGCCGGGCAACATCGTCGACGTGCTGGTCAAGGAAGGCGACACCGTCAAGGCCGGCCAGGCGGTGCTGATCACCGAAGCCATGAAGATGGAAACCGAAGTCCAGGCGGCCATCGCCGGCAAGGTCACCGCCATCCATGTGGCCAAGGGCGACCGGGTCAACCCGGGCGAAATCCTGATCGAGATCGAAGGCTGAATTTCAATCCTTCATCGGTAACGTTTTACCTCGGGGGGGCTACGGCCTCCCTTTTTTTTGCCTGTTGCCCGGGGCGGCGGGGGGCAATGCGCGGCCGCTACAGGCGGCTTGAGGGATATTTCCAGGCTGGAACGAGCATCATGTGAATGTATTTTAATGCACTTATTACGTTATGAATTTTATCTATCTGCATTACAATACGTGTGAAGGCCTTATGGCTCATTAAAAGTGCACTAAAATGCAGGTGACAAAGTGCTTCGGCTGACTTTGCAGCTCTACTGCGCAGGGGCATGGAACGACGCCATGACCCTGACCTTCGACAGGCCCGAAGAGGGCTTCGCCAGCCCCTGCCGTTTTGGTTATGTCCAGCAGTACCTGGTGGATAACCTGGAGGCTGTCGCCAGCCCGCTGGCCAGGTCGGTCAGTGCGCAGATCCCATTGGGCTGGGAGTCGTGGTGGGAAGAACGGGCCCCGGCCTTTCTCTATGACCTTGCCCCGGCGGCAGCGACCGGGCGCTTCCTGCTGCGCCAGATTGGTCACGAGCGGCCGGACGGCATGGGCGTCGAATTGTTCCTCTTGAGTCGGTCCACCGCGGCGCCCATCGGCAACCTGCGGATCAAGGAGTCGCTGGCGGGCTTGCGCAGGCGTCCGGCGCTGGGGTTTTCCCGGGACCAGGTGATCGCCCTCGATAATCGCTTTCTCGAGTACGCCCACGAGCAGGGCGCGGCGTTCGGCGGTACTGCGAGCATCGGCGGTGAGGCGCCCAAGCTGCTGCTGACTCAAAACCGCGAGGGCCTGCTGTACCCCGATGCGCTGCTCGACGACGCCTCGGCGGCGCGCCACTGGTGGGTGAAGTTTCCCCGTAACCCGGCCACGCAGAATGACGGCGACATCCTCAGGAGCGAATTCCACTATTACCGGGCGCTGCAACAGTTGGGCATCGATACGCTGTCGGCCGAGGGCCTGGCCCTGGAAGAAGGCCCCAGGCCCAGCCTGTGGATGCAGCGCTTCGACCGTCGGGTAACGCCGGCGGGGGTGGAGCGCCTGGCGGTGGAGTCGATCTATTCCCTGGCGGGGCTGGTGGGCCATGGCCAGGGCATGCGGCACACCGAGGTGCTGGGGATCCTCGCCGAACTGTGGCGAGCCACGGGCCAGGAATCGGCGATCCCCGAACTGGTGGCGGATTACCTGCGCCGGGACCTGCTCAACAAGATCCTCGGCAACTCGGACAACCATGGACGCAACCTCTCGATCATCCGCACCGACAGTCGGGTGCAGCTGGCGCCGATCTACGATCTGGCGCCCACGGTCATGGACGATGAGGGCATTACCCGGACCATCAAGTGGCCCGGGCGCATGGAAGTGGCGGGTGATGTGGACTGGCGCCTGGTATGCGCGAGCCTGAAGCCGCTGCTCGACCCCGAAGCCGCCCTGACGCGCCTGCGGGAGGATGCCGAACGGCTGCGGGCCTTGCCGGACCTGTTGCACGCCAGCGGCTTGCCCGACGCCACCCTGAATCACCCGCGCATTCACTTGCGCCACTTGGACCGACGCCTGCAGGAGTGGGGACTGCGATGAGTACAACCCTGGAAGAACGCGGCGCGCTGATCGACAACATCCAGCAGGAGCTGGCGGCCGGCCGCTTGCCGCTTGGCGATGCGGTCAGGCGCCTGCGCAGCGAAGTCACGGGGCTGCACCAGAGCCAGTTCGCCAGGATGTGCCGGATTTCCCTGCGCACCCTGATCCACATCGAACACGGTGACGGCAACCCGACCCTCAAGTCGTTGAACGCGGTGTTCAAGCCCTTCGGTTTGCAGATGGGGGTGCTGGCCGTGCAGAAAACCAGTCGCGCCCGCTCGCTGCTCAGTGATCTCGAGCGCCTGGAAAAGGGCCCGGGTACGCCCGGGCCCTCGGCACCCCACTGAGCCTCAGTCGCGCTCGGCGTAAGCCTTGCCGTAATGCCGCTCCATCCGCGCCTGGATCAGTTCCAGGCCGATCGACAGCAGCCAGTAGATGATCGCTGCGGTGCTGAGCATTTCGATGTAGCGGTAGCTGGAGCGGCCGTAGGACTGGGCCAGGAACATCACTTCCCAGACACCCATCACCGAGATCAGAGACGAATCCTTGAGCATCGAGATGAACTGGTTGGTGGCCGGCGGGATGATGGTGCGCATGGCCTGGGGCAGGGTCACCTGCCAGAAGATCACGCTGTCACTCATGCCCAGGGCCAGGGCCGCCTGGCGTTGGCCGTGGGGCACGCCGAGGATGCCGGCGCGGAAGATCTCGCTGAGGTAGGCGCCGTAGTTCAGCGACAGGGCGATGATCCCCGCGGCGATGGCGCCCGGCACCACGCCCAGTTGCGGCAGGCCGAGGTAGATCAGCAGGATCTGGATCAGCAGCGGCGTGCCGCGAAAGAACGAGGCGTAGAAACTGGCGATGCCAAAGGCCACGGCGCTTTTCGACAACCGGGCCAGCGCGGTGACGAAGCCCAGCAGCGACGACAGCACGATCGAGCAGAGGCAGAGGAACAGGGTCAGCGCCGCGCCTTGCAGAAAACCGTTGGGGGCCAGGGTGATGCCGAGCAGGTTGGGCAGCTTGTCGAGGATGATCGAGAACTTCAGGTCGAAGCTCAGGAAGAAACTGGCGAACAGGCCGAACAGTACCGCCCAGGTCAGGTACAGGCGGGCGCGGAAACCGAAGAGGCGTTTGACCAGCGGCTCGGCCAGCGTTTGCGGTGGCCGGGGCGGTTGCGAAAGAGAAGTCATTGGCTGATGTCGGCGCCGATCCATTTCTGCGAGAGCTTGCTCAGGGTGCCGTCCTGTTTCAGCTGGGCGAACACTTCACGGACCTTGGCATGCCACTGGGCGTCGCCTTTCTCGATGGCCACCGAGTTGGGTTCGGCGTACAGCGGCTCGCCGGCGAGCTTGAAGCGCGGGTCCTGGGCGAGGCGCGGCTGGGCCGTTACCAGGTTGGTGAGGATCGCGTCCAGGCGCACGCCAACGCCCAGGCCGAGGTCCTGGAAGGCCACGTTGTCGGTGTCGTACGGGGCGATCTGCACGTTGTCGAACGGGTACTGCAACCGGGTGTCCTCGGCACCCTCGATCACCAGGTTCTTGTTCAGGTAGCTCTCGTAGCTGGACGCGCTGGTCAGGCCGACCTTCTTGTCGCTCAGGTCCTTGGCGCCGTGGATACGATCGTCCTTGGCGTTGACTACGATCACCGCTGGCGAGGCGTAGTACTGCACCGGAAAGTCGAAGACTTCGGCGCGGGCCTTGCTCGGGGTCATGGAGCAGATGCAGATGTCGTAGCGGCCGCTCCAGCGGCCGGCGGCGATCACGTCCCAGGACGGCGTTTCCAGGCGCAGCTTCACCCCCAGTTTGTCGGCCACGGCCTTGGCTACGTCGACGTCGAAGCCATCGAGCTGGTTCTGATCGTTGAGGAAGGAGAAGGGCGGGTAGCTTTCCATCAGCACGCCGACCAACTCTTTTTTCTGTTCGATACGGTCCAGGGTGGCACCGGCAAAAGCCTGGCTGGAGGCAGCGAGAATCGTCAGGCCCAGGGCCAGCAGCGGTTTGAATTTCATTGGAATCCCGGGCAGAAAAAAGGTTGTTATTAACTGAACGGTGCGTATTAAATAGTTATAAGAACGACTCAGATAGTGAGTTATTTTCATAAGCATATGAGTAAAGAGCATATGGGCGCAGGCAGCAGGGTAATTCTGGATGGCGGCATGGGTCGTGAACTGCAACGCCGTGGGGCGCCGTTCAGGCAGCCCGAGTGGTCGGCGCTGGCCCTGAGCGAAGCACCGCAGGCAGTGGAAGCGGTGCATGCGGCTTATATCGAAAGCGGTGCCAACGTCATCACCAGCAACAGCTACGCGGTGGTGCCGTTCCACATCGGCGAAGCGCGTTTTGCCGCCGAAGGCCAGGCGCTGGCGGCGTTGGCCGGCGAACTGGCGCGGCGCGCGGTACAGGCTTCCGGCAAACCGGTGCGGGTAGCCGGTTCGCTGCCGCCGCTGTTCGGCTCCTATCGCCCGGACCTGTTCGAGGCCGGTCGTGCCGCCGAGTTGCTGGCACCGCTGGTCAACGGCCTGGCCCCGCATGTCGACCTGTGGCTGGCGGAAACCCAGAGCTCCACGGTCGAGGCGCGGGCGATCCACGCCGGCCTGCCCAAGGACGGCAAACCCTTCTGGCTATCGTTCACCTTGCACGATGAGAACCCAGACCAGGTGCCACGCCTGCGCTCCGGCGAGCCGGTGGCGGACGCGGCGGCGGTGGCCACGGAGCTGGGGGTGGAAACCCTATTGTTCAATTGCAGCCAGCCGGAAGTGATAGGCGCGGCGATCGACGCGGCGCGGGCAACCTTCGAGCGGCTGGGGGTGAAGATCCATATTGGCGCCTACGCCAACGCCTTCCCGCCGCAACCGAAAGAAGCCACGGCCAACGATGGCCTCGACCCGCTGCGCGACGACCTCGATCCGCCGGGTTACCTGCAATGGGCGGCCGACTGGCGGCAACGCGGCGCCAGCCACCTGGGCGGTTGCTGCGGTATCGGGCCGGAGCACATTGCGGTGCTGGCGCAGCAGCTGGCCTAAACCGTGCGACTCCTTGATATCCCGGCCACGCTCGCAGCGTTCTTGCTGGCGCCGGAGACCCTGCGGGTCTATCGCAGGCTGCGCCAGCGGCTACAGGGCAGTGCCGGGCACGATAATGCAGCCGTGTTCCAGGCTTTGTGTAGCCGCTGCCGAAGGCTGCGATCGAGCGGCACGCTCGCGGGGATCTTGCGACCGCCAAAGACCCTGCGGGTTTATCGCAGGCTGCGCCAGCGGCTACCGCGGCTTACCCCCGGCACTCCGCCAACCCCTTCAACTGCCCCGAGCCGCTCTGGTTGTCCTCGCTCAACCAGCGCTCGAACCCGGCGCCGACCTTCGGCCATTCGGAATCGAGGATCGAATACCAGGCGGTATCGCGGTTCTGGCCCTTGACCACCATGTGCTGGCGGAACACCCCTTCGAAACTGAAACCCAGGCGCTCGGCCGCATAACGCGAGCGGGCGTTGGCGTTGTTGCACTTCCACTCCAGGCGGCGATAGCCCAGGGCGAAGGCTTCCTTGGCCAGCAGGTACACCGCTTCGGTGCTCTTGGGCGAGCGTTGCATGGGGGCGCCGAAGGTGACGTGGCCGATCTCGATGCGGCCCTGGGCCGGGACGATCGACATCAGGCTGAGCAGGCCCTGCACCTGGCCGCTGGCCCGGTCGACCACGCTGAAGAAATACGGGTCGCTGTTGGCCGCGTGGTTGTTCAGCCAGTCATTGAAGGCGCTGCGTTCGGTAAAGGGCCCGTAGGGTAGGTAGTCCCACAGCTTGGGGTCGGCACCCGGGCCCTGGAAGGCGTGCCACAGGTCGTCGGCGTGGCGCGCCGGGTCGAGTTTTTCCAGGCGGATAAAGCGCCCTTCGAGCAGGGTGGTGGACGGCGGCGGCACGCCTTTCCAGTCGGCGAGTGAGGTCGGCATGAGGTTCTCCTTGAACGCTTAAAGGGCTTTGCGAAATTGAATGAAACCCGGGCGTTCGGCGATCCGCTCGTAGAGCTGGATGGCGGTGGCGTTGGTTTCGTGGGTCAGCCAGTGGACCTTGCAGCAGCCGTCGGCCTTGGCGGTGGCGTAGACGAATTCGATCAGTTGGCGACCGACGCCGGTGCCGCGTTGCTCCGGGACCACCAGCAAGTCCTGCAGGTAGCAGGAGTTCTCGATGCTCCAGTTGGAGCGATGGTAGATGAAATGCACCATGCCCACCGCCTGTTCGCCGTCCCAGGCCAGGGCGGCGTGGGTCGGCTCGGCGGGATCGAGGAAGCGCTGCCAGGTGCTGCGGGTGACCGCGTCGGCCAGCTCGGTGTTGTAGAAACGCAGGTAGGCCTGCCACAGCGGCAGCCAGGCTGCGTGGTCAGCGGGGGTGACGGGACGAATCTGGATCTGGCTCATGGCTGCTCCTGGCGCATCAGTTGGGAAATGCTCTGGTCATGGGGATCGGCGCTGGCGGCCAACCCTTCGCGCACGCCGGCGATGTCGGCGGCGGTGCGGTTCTGGCTGAGTTTGCGCTTGCCCTCCAGGCGCTGGATCGGCAGGGCGAAGCCGACGATGGCGCGCAGCATGCTGTCCATGAACTCGGCGGGGGCGTCCTCGAATTTCCAGGGGCTGGCGCGGCCGGTTTCATGCTGGTCGGTCAGGGCGCTGACCACTTCGCGGATGCGCTGCGGATCGTGGAACACCTCGGCCACGCCGTAGGCATGCACGCTCACGTAGTTCCAGGTCGGCACCACTTTGCCGTGCTCGGCCTTGCTCGGGTACAGCGACGGGCTGACGTAGGCTTCGGCGCCCTGGAAGATCAGCAGCGCCTCGGCGCCGCTGGCCAGTTCCTGCCATTGCGGGTTGGCCCTGGCCAGGTGGCCGTAGAGGGTGCCGTACGGGCCCTGGTCCGGGGCGAACGACAGCGGCAGGTGATTGGCCTGCAGGCCGCGCTCCCCGTAGGTCACCAGGGTGGCAAGGCGGGTTTCCCCGATCAGCTGGTGCAGGGTAGGCAGGTCTTCTTCGGCGAAAGCGCGGGGTAGGTACATGGAAAAATATCCTTGGCGAATGGCTGCATCCTAGGCAGGCTATTGGTCTGTTGTAAGAGCCATCTTCAGTCATTTTCATAGGTCCATTGGCGGGTCCATTCAGCCGGCCGGGGGGAGTCCATGAACAGCCCGACATTGCCGCTTTCCTTCAACCCCGCCGGTATCGAGCTGGACCGCGGCCAGGGACTCAGCCGCCAGCTGTACCAGGCCTTGCGCCAGCGGGTGCTGGACGGCCGGCTGGCCAGCGGCACGCGCCTGCCGGCCAGCCGCGACCTGGCGGCGGCCCTGGAGATTTCCCGCAACAGCGTGGTGCGCGCCTACGATCAGCTGTACGCCGAAGGTTTTATCGAAGGCCGGGTGGGCGATGGCACCTATGTGGCGCAATTGCCCGAGAGCCGGCTGCCGATCAAAAAGTCGGCGAAAAATTTATCCACAAAACTATCCACAGGGTTATCACCAGGCTTACCCACAGGGTTATCCACAAAATGCCCGGATTTACCTGGGATTACATCCAGTAAAGTTATCCACAGCGAGGCGTTGGAACGGGTCGAACAGCACCATTTGGCGACTCCGCAAAGCGGCCCGCCACGGGCTTTTCGGGTGGGGATTCCGGCCTTCGATCTGTTTCCGTTCGAGGTCTGGGCCAAGCTGAATGCGGCTTTCTGGCGCAAACCGGATCTGGGCCAGCTGTGTTATGGCGATTCGGCCGGCGAGGAGCGTCTGCGTGGATTGATCGCCGCCTACTTGCGCAGTTCGCGCGGCATGCAATGCAGCGCTGAACAAATTGTGATCACCAGTGGTGCACAACAGGGCATAAGCCTTTGTGCACAGTTGCTGGTGAACCCCGGCGACGGGGTGGCGGTGGAAAACCCCGGCTATCGGGCGGCGGGGCATGCCTTCGCGATTGCCGGCGCGCGCCTGCACGGGGTGGCGGTGGATAACGAGGGCTTCGACTGCGGGGCGCTGGCAGCCCTGAGCGATTGCCGACTGGCCTACGTTACGCCGTCCCATCAGTACCCCACCGGGGTCACCCTGAGCCTGGCCCGGCGCCTGGAACTGCTGGCCTGGGCCGAGCGCACCAACGGCTGGATAGTCGAGGACGACTATGATGGCGAGTACCGCTACAGCGGCGCGCCGCTGGCCCCCCTGGCGGCGCTCGACCGGCAGGGCCGGGTGCTGTACGTCGGCACTTTCGGCAAGGTCGCGTTCCCGGCCTTGCGCCTGGGTTACCTGGTGCTGCCGCCGGCGCTGGTGCAACCCTTCGCCCAGCGCCGGGCGGTGGATGTGCGCCATTCCGAGGTCAGCACCCAGGCGGTGATGGCCGAGTTCATGGCCGCCGGGCATTTCCAGCGGCATATCCGGCGCATGCGCCGCGCCGCCCTGAGTCGGCGCAACGCCTTGCTGGCCGGCTGGCCTGTGGATATCCCCGGGGTGGGTAAGTTACCGAATGTGGCGGCGGGCCTGCACCTGACGATCCCGGTGCAGAGCCTGGCCCGGGAGCGCGAACTGGTGGAAAAGGCCGCCGCCGTGGATGTGGAGATCAACGGCCTGAGCCACTACTGGCTGCCGGATTCGCCGCTGCCGCAGGACCGGCGTGCCGGGCTGGTACTGGGCTTTGCCGCAGTGCCCGAGGCCGCCATCGCCTGTGCCCTGGAGCGTCTGCGCCGGGCCTGGGGCGTGTGACGGCTATACTCGCGGCCATTGTCTTTGCCGAGAACCCTTATGAGCCTGACTCTTTCCGCGGCGCCCGAACGCAAGTTCGGCGCGCCCTTGTTCGCTTTGATCGTGCTGCTGGCTGGCGCTGTATTCCTGCAGGCCCAGGTCGGCTCGCGCCAGGTGTGGCTGTTGCTGCTGGGCGCGGCCCTGGGCCTGACCCTGTATCACGCCGCCTTTGGTTTCACTTCGGCCTGGCGGGTGTTTATCCGCGATCGTCGCGGCGCCGGCCTGCGGGCGCAGATGGTCATGCTGGCGCTGGCGGTGCTGCTGTTCTTTCCGGCCCTGGGCGCGGGCAGCCTGTTCGGTTCGCCGGTCACGGGGCTGGTGGCGCCGGCCGGGGTCTCGGTGATTGTCGGTGCGTTCATCTTTGGCATCGGCATGCAGCTGGGCGGTGGTTGCGCGTCCGGCACGCTGTTCACCGTGGGCGGCGGTAACGCGCGGATGCTGGTGACCCTGCTGTTTTTCATCTGCGGTTCGCTGATCGCCACCCACCATGTGGACTGGTGGTTCGCCTTGCCGTCGCTGCCGCCGGTGTCCATCGTGCAGCGCTTCGGCGTGGCGCCGGCATTGGGGCTCAGCCTCGGTCTGTTCGCCCTGATCGCCCTGGTTACGGTACGCCTGGAGAAGAGCCGCCACGGCACGCTGGAAGCGCCGGTCGACAGCGCGCACCAGGGCTGGCGCCGCCTGCTGCGCGGGCCCTGGCCATTGGTGTGGGGCGCGGTCGCCCTGGCCCTGTTGAACTTCGCCACCCTGGCGTTGGCCGGACGGCCCTGGGGCATCACCTCGGCGTTTGCCCTGTGGGGCGCCAAGGTCGCCAGCGGGCTGGGGGTGGATGTCGGCAGTTGGGTGTTCTGGCAAGGCGCGGCGAACGCCAAGGCCCTGGCCGCGCCGGTGTGGCAGGACATCACCAGCGTGATGGATATCGGCATCGTCTTCGGCGCCTTGCTGGCGGCGGGCCTGGCCGGGCGTTTCGCGCCAAGCCTGAAGATTCCCGCGCGCTCGCTGGTGGCGGCGGTGATCGGTGGTTTGCTGCTGGGTTACGGTGCGCGCCTGGCCTATGGCTGCAACATCGGCGCCTACTTCAGCGGCATCGCTTCCGGCAGCCTGCACGGCTGGCTGTGGCTGGTGGCGGCCTTTATCGGCAACGGCGTGGGCGTGCGCCTGCGGCCGTGGTTCTTTGCCGAGGAGCGTCAGCCGCAAGGGCTGACGGGGTGCTGAAACATCTTCTGTAGGAGCGAGCGGGCGGCGATCCGACTCGCCCGCGATAGGGACGCCGCGGTGTATCGGTTGCACCGCGTTATCGTTCATCGCGAGCAAGCTTCGCTCCTACAGAAGCACGCATTCCTCCGTAGGAGCGAAGCTTGCTCGCGAAAGCCGCGCAGCGGCGCTCTGCCAGCCACGGGCAATCGAGCGTTCGAGCGGCCGCTCCTACGGACGCCGGGCGATCAGGTCCCGGCCTTGATCTTGGTCCAGGCCCGGGTCCGTGCCCGTTCCGCGTCGCGAGGTAGCGGCCGCAGGGTGTACAGCGTGCTCATTGCCGCGTCGGTCGGGTACAGGTTGGGGTTGTTGCGGATCAACGGATCGACCAGTTCGGTGGCGTCCTTGTTCGGGTTCGGGTAGCCGACGAAGTCGCTGATCGGGGCGATCACCTTGGGTTGCAGCAGGTAGTTGATGAAGCGGTAGGCATCGTCCGGGTTCTTCGCGCCTTTGGGGATCGCCAGCATGTCGAACCAGATCGGCGCCCCTTCCTTGGGCAGGCGCATGTCCACCACCACGCCGTTCTTGGCTTCCTTGGCGCGGTTGGCGGCCTGGGAGAAGCTGCCGGAATACCCCACCGCCACGCAGATATCGCCATTGGCGATGTCGGCCATGTACTTGGACGAGTGGAAGTAGGTGACGTAGGGGCGGATCTTCAGCAGCAGTGCTTCGGCCTTGGCGTAGTCCGCCGGCTGCTTGCTGTTGGGGTCCAGGCCCAGGTGCTGCAGGGCCAGCGGCAGGATCTCCGACGGCGAGTCGAGCAGGGCCACGCCGCACTGCTTGAGCTTGCTGATGTTCTCTTCCTTGAAGATCAGGTCCCAGCTGTCCACCGGCGCGTTCTCGCCGAGGGCGGTCTTGACCTTGGCTGGGTTGAAGCCGATCAGGATGGTGCCGTACATGTAGGGCACGGCGAACTTATTGCCCGGGTCGTTGGCCTCGATCAGCTGCATCAGCTTGGGATCGAGGTGGTTCCAGTTCGGCAGCTTGCTGCGGTCCAGCGGCTGGAACACCCCGGCCTCGATCTGCTTGGCGAGGAACACGTTGGACGGCACTACCACGTCGTAGCCGGAGTTGCCGGTCAGCAGCTTGGCCTCCAGCGCCTCGTTGGTGTCGAAGATGTCGTAGACCAGCTTGACCTGGCTGTTCTCGGCCTTGAAGTCTTCCAGGGCCTTGGGGGTGATGTAGTCGAACCAGTTGTAGACGCGCAGGGTGCGTTCTTCAGCCTGTGCGGCACCGCCCAGCAGCGCCGCGCAGAGCGCGGGCAAGAGGTAGCTTTTGAGCCTGTTCATGTGGCGGGTTTCCTTCACTGGGCGTTTTGAAAGCCTTCGAGAACGTTGACGGCATTGATGCCGATCTCTTCCACCGCGTAGCCGCCTTCCATGACGAACAGCGTCGGCGTGCCCAGGGCGGCAATGCGTTGCCCCATGGCCAGGTAGTCCGGGCTGTCGAGCTTGAACTGCGAGATCGGGTCGTCCTTGAAGGTGTCCACGCCCAGCGATACGACCACTATGTCGGCGCCATAACCGCGGATTTCCTCGCAGGCCTGTTCCAGCGCCGCGCTCCAGCTGTCCCAGCCGCTGCCGGCGGGCAGCGGGTAGTTGAAGTTGAAGCCCTCGCCGGCACCTTCGCCCAGCTCGTCCGCATACCCCAGGAAGAACGGGAATTCGGCTTCCGGGTGGCCGTGGATCGAGGTGAACAGCACGTCGTTGCGTTCGTAGAAAATCGACTGGGTGCCGTTGCCGTGGTGGTAGTCGACGTCGAGGATCGCGACCTTCTTGTGGCCCTGGTCAAGGAAGGCCTGGGCGGCGATGGCCGCGTTGTTCAGGTAGCAGTAGCCGCCCATCAGGTCGCCGGCGGCATGGTGTCCCGGTGGCCGGCACAGGGCGAAGGCACTGCGCGCGCCGCGCTGGATCACCGCCTGGGCGGTCAGGGCGACTTGCGCGGCGCTGTAGGCCGCCTGCCAGGTGCCGGCGGTGATCGGCGCGCCGCCGTCGAAGCTGTAGTAGCCGAGCTGGCCGTGCAGGCTGGTGGGGATCACGCTGCGCAGGGTGCGCGCCGGCCAGGTGTAGGGCAGCAGGTCGCCGTCGATGCCCTGGGCGGCCCAGCGGTCCCAGGCGCCCTTGAAGAAGTCCAGGTAGGCGCGGCTGTGGATGCGTTCGATGGGCCCCAGGCCGAAGTCCCTGGGCGCCTCGACCGGGCCCAGGTTGCGATACTTCACGCGGTCCAGCACGTGGTCGGCGCGCGACGGCATTTCGAAGCAGGGCATCAGTTGCCCGTCGATCAGTTCGCAGCGGCCGTGGTGCAGGTGGTGATCGTCCGAGTAGATCGTCAGCATTTCTTGTTCTCCGCAGGCTGGTTCGGTGCTCACAGTCTTGCGGCGCCGGGGCTTTTGGAGAACGGCAGGAGCGGCCAAAAGGGGATCGATATGGCCAAAACCTGTGTCCGCAATTCGCCCCTTGAAACAACACGGCGCCCCATTGCGGGGCGCCAGCGGGGTCAGCTTGCGGGCGGCGCTTGATCGAAGCGCTGCAGCACCTGGAGCATGTCCTCGCGTTTTTTACGGGTGAGGATACCCAGCAGCAGGGCGCGGCCGTTTTTCTCGCAGCGCTGGCCGGCATTCGGATCGGCGCCTTTCTCCAGCAGCAGGGTGAACATGTCCAGGGTCTCCTGCTGGCTGACAGTGGGGGACTTGTCGTCGGCGGAGGTCTTGTCGGCGACGAACGTCAGCAGGCTCTGGCCGCCGGGTTGCTGGTTGGAGCAGGTGCCACGACCGTAGTTCAGGTTGAGATTGGCACCGGCTTCGATCAGTTGCCTCATGGCCGTGTAGTTGTTGCCCCAGAACGCCCGGTACAGTGCGGTTTCGTTGTCATCCACGGTGTGCAGTTCGAGGTTCTGCGGGTGTTGCAGCAGCCAGGTGAAGCCTTCGAGGTTGCGCTTCTGCTCGGCCAGTTGCATCAGCGGGGTGTAGCCCCGGCTGTTTTGCTCGTCGACGGCGACCCCGGCTTCCAGGAGGAATTTGAGGCGTCCGCCCTGGTTCAGGTCGGGGCTGTCCTTGAGGTCGCGCTCCATGGCCTGCAGGGCCAGGGTGGTCCATTTGTACTGGCCGCTGGTATGGGCGCCGTGGGCCAGCAGCAGTCGGGCGATCTCCAGGTTTGGGGCATCCAGGGCGTGCAGCAGGGCACTGCGCCCGTCGTCGGCCATGACTTCGCCACTGACGCCACCGGCCAGCAAGCGCCGGACCTCGGCCGCGTCGCCGGCATCCACAGCGGCCACCAGCGGCCAGAAGCCCTGGCACGCCTGCGGGTTGGCGGACTTCAGGCCCAGGCGCTGCAGCACCCGCGGCGGCACGCTCAACTGGCGTTGCAGGCGCAGGCCGCAATACAGCCGATAGCGTTCGATGGCGCGGCCCTGGTGGATGTTGTCCAGCGGCCGTTGTTCGAACTGGGCCCAGTCCAGGTCGGCCAGGTTGAGGTAGGTCGGCATGCGCCCGGGTTCCCGGCGCAACACCTCCAACAGCCAGGGGCGGGCGGTTTTCAGCTGGCCGGCCTCGCTGGTCCAGTAGGCGATGTCGTTGAGCAGGCCCGGGTATTCGCTGCGGTCCTGGGCCATGGTGCGAAAGTCATGGGCGGCGAAGAAGTCTTCCACCTGGCGGATGCCCGGCCCCTTGTCCTTGGCTTTGCGCAGTTGCTCGTGGAGTTCGCGGAACTGGGTCCAGACGTCGTCCGCCGTGGCTGGTGGCGTATAGGCATTGAAGGTGATCGGGCCCGTGCCGCTGCTGAAGGGCCGGAACCACGCAGGAAAGCGCTGCAGGGCGTACAACCACTGTTGCTCGATCTCGCTACCGATCGGTTGCAATGGGGTGAAGTCCATCTGGGTCAGGTCGCGGCGGTGACTGACGGCCAGCATCGGCTGCTTCGGATAGCGCTGGTCGATCAGCAGATAACGCTGGCTGAGCTGCCAGTCCGGGCTGATGCAGTCGAAGCTCAAGGGCGTCAGGCTCAGCCCGACTTCGAGCTGATTGCTCGGCGGCCAGTTGTCCGAGACCTGGATCGGGTCGTCCGGCGAGACGCAGGCTCGCAGTTCCTCGGGGCTGAACAGCGGCAAGGGTGGCGACTTGTAGATGCGCTGCTGGTACTGCGCGTCCTGGTAGGCGTTGAGATAAAACAGCCCGCGGTACTGGCTGAGCACGATCCGCGCCGGAAGCTGCTCAAGGCCTGGCAGGGGGAACGGCTTGATCTGCAGGGTGGCGGTTTCCGGTTCGTCCAGGACGATACCGCGGGAGACTTGCCACCATTTGATCTTGGCCAGGTCCAGGTCGAATGCCTGGACGGCGGGCGCGATGGCGAGCATCAGCAGCGCCAGGCCGCTCGCGCAAAAGCGGATGTGCCTGGCAACGATGCCTGTAAAGAAGTTCACGTTTGCAGTCCCTTGCCGATATGAAAGGCCGGCAATGTAATGCAATCGGCGGTTTTATGCCGGGGTTTGTGTCAGGGCCGGAACTGGCTCGGGGCGACGCCGCTCCAGCGCACGAAGGCATGGCGGAAGCTTGCGGTTTCGCTGAAGCCCAGGGCTTCGGCGATGCGGTAGATCGGCAGGTCGTCCTCGCAGAGCATCTGCTTGGCTCGCTCGAAGCGCAGCTCGTCGAGCAGTTCCTGATAGCTGCACCCCAGGTCCTTGAGGTGCCGGCGCAGGGTGCGGGCCGAGCAGTTCATCTGTTCGGCCAGGCCTTCCAGGCCCGGCGCGGCGTCCAGTTGCGCAGCCAGCAGCTGGCGGATGCGCCCGAGCCAGGCCTGGCGCCCGGTGAATTCGGTGTTCTGCTTGCGGCAGCGTTCGGCCATGGCCTGGTGGGTGATGGCGTCCGCCAGGGGCAGCGGCTGTTCGAGCCAGCGCCGGTCGAAGGCGAAGGCATTGCAGGCTGCATCGAATTGCAGCGGGCAGTCGAAGCGCTCGGCATAGCGGCGCTGGTAATCGGGGGCGGGGTAGTCGAAGCGGGCGCCGCGCAAGGGCAGCGGATGGCCCAGCAGGTCGTCGCAGATGACCTTCAACGACACCAGGCAGAACTCGATATTGAAGGTCGCCAGCGCCGGGTTCTCGCGGTAATCCGCGGCGGTCAGCCAGATCAGCTCGCCGTCCGCTTCCAGGCTCAGCTCGAAAAGTGTTCCCAACAGCGCCGGATAACGCAGCGCCAGGCGCAAAGCGTCACCTAAGGTGGCACTGGTGAGCAGGGCATAACCGAGCATGCCGTAGCTGGAGACGTGCATGCGCCGGCCCAGCTCCAGGCCGATATCCCGTTGCAGGGCCACGGCGTTGGCGCACACCAGCATTTCCTGGTTGGTGGTGATGCGGGTGTCGGCGCGGCTCAGGTCGGCGGCGTTGATGCCGCTGCCGGCCAGCAGCGCGTCGCTGGGCAGCCCTTGGTCCTTGAAGGTGTTGAGCACCAGCGAGACGGCGTTGAGGGTGGTGAGGTGGGAGTGCAGCATGTCCGTTTCCAGCCCGGGGGATGCTGAAAACGGAGCAATTTGTATGCCGCGCCTGCGACAAATTCCAACGATGGCGTGGGGCGGCGGCTGGATCGCCGCGTTGCGGCTATCGCGAGCAAGCTCGCTCCTACAAGGGACTGTGGAGCTTCTGTAGGAGCGAGCTTGCTCGCGATGAAGGTGAACGATGACGTGCTGTCAGCTCAGCTCGCCGCACAGGTCCAGTTCCACCAGGCGCCGCACTTCGGCGCTGTCCAGGCCGGCGCCCAGCAGGGCGTTGAGCTTGCCGAAGGCCGCTTCGCGGGTCATGCCGCCACCGGACAGCACGCCGACGCCGCGCAGACGGCTGCCGGCCTCGTAGATGTCCAGCTCCACGCCGCCTTCATGGCATTGGGTGATAGCCACGACCACGATGCCCTGTTCCCGGGCGCGTTGCAGGCTGGCCAGGAACTGCGGGTTATCGCTCGGCCCGGTGCCACTGCCGAAGCACTCCAGCACCAGCGCCTGGATGCCGCTGCCCAGCAGGGCGTCGAGCTGTTCGGCGGCGATCCCCGGCACCAGCGGCAATACGCCGACCCTGGCCAGTTGCTTGGCCTGGCGGTAATCCAGCTGCGCTGGAATCGAGGTCGCCTTGGCTGCGCCACCCTGGCGCTGCAACGCCGCGAACGGATGACGGCCGAAGCTGCGGATTTTCGCGCAGCGGGTCGGCGCCAGCAGTTCACCGTGGAAGTACAGGTGCACGCCCGGCGCCAGGCCCTGGCCGAGAGCGACCAGGGCGCCGCCGAGGTTTTCCCAGGCATCGCTGTCGGTCACCCCGGCCGGCAGCATCGAGCCGGTGAACACCACGCGGGCGGGCAGGCCCAGCAGCTGGAAGCTCATGGCCGCGGCGCTGTAGGCCAGGGTGTCGGTGCCGTGCAGGATCAGCACGCTGTCGCAGCCCTGCACGTCGACCGCATCGACCACGGCTTCGCGCAGGCGCTGCCAGTAGGCGGGGGTCATGTTGGCGCTGTCGATCAGCGGCGCCATCTCGCGAAAGCGCCAGTCGGGCACCACCAGCTCGGGCTGGCTGTGCAGGTAGTCGCGCATCCGCGCCTCGAAACCCGAGGCCGGGGCCAGGCCGTGGGCGCTGGCCTGCATGCCGATGGTGCCGCCGGTGTAGAGCACCATGACGTTCTGCGCGGCAGGATAGGTGTTGGCATTCATTGGGGAGTCTCCGGAACGATGACAGCGTGCGGTCGAGCATGAAGCTGACCGCCGCTTGTGTCACGCCGGGCGCAAGACATGCGCCCGGTTTTTACCCGATCAGCGTTGCGCTGCGGGAATACCTTGCGGCTGAACGTCGGCCTCGGCAGCAACCGACGGGCTGGTCGGCCAGGCCTTCAGGTCCAGGTCCAGATCGGTAAATTTGCTGGAGTCGAACACTGGCTGGCTGACGCCGGCGCGGCGCTGCTCGTCGTAGTCGCGCATCACGCGCAGGCCGACCTTGAACAGCATGGCCAGGGCCACCAGGTTGACGAAGGCCAGGCAGGTCATGGTGATGTCGGCGAAGGCGAACACGGTCGACAGGTCCTGCATCGAACCCCAGACCACCAGCGCCAGCACCAGGCCGCGGAAAGTCATCAGCGCAGCGCGGTTGCGGGTGAGGAACTGCAGGCTGTTCTCGCCCAGGTAGTAGTTGTAGAGGATGCAGGTGAAGACGAACAGCGACAGCGCGACGCTGACGAACATGCGGCCCCAGTCACCGACCACGGCGGCCAGCGAGTTCTGGGTCAGGACGATGCCGTCACCTTCGAAGCCTGGGGTGTAGAAGCCCGACAGCAGGATCAGCAGCGCGGTGCAGGTGCAGATCACGAAGGTGTCGAGGAACACGCTGAAAGCCTGGACCACGCCTTGGGCGCCCGGGTGCTTCACGGCGGCCACGGCGGCGACGTTCGGCGCACTGCCCAGGCCCGCTTCGTTGGCGAATACGCCACGCTTCACGCCCATGACAATTGCGCTGCCGAGCAAGCCGCCGAAGGCCGGGTCGAGACCGAAGGCGCTCTTGAAGATGGTTTCCAGCATGGCTGGGACCTGTTCGATCTGGGTGCCGATCACGTACAGGGTCACGCCGATATAGGCCAGAGTCTTGATCGGTACCAGCAGGTCGGACACCGAGGCGATGCGCTTGATACCGCCGATGAAGGTGATGGCCAGCAGCACCGCCAGGACGATACCGGTGTGTTGTGGGTCGAAGGCAAAGGCGTTCTGCAGCGAGTGGGTCACGGTGTAGGACTGCAGGCCGATGAAGGCGAAGCCGTAGGTGACCAGCAGCAGGATCGAGAACACCACCGCCATGCCTTTGAGCTTCAGGCCGTGCTGGATGTAGTAAGCCGGACCTCCACGGTACAGGCCGTCGCCATCGGCGCGCTTGTAGACCTGGGCCAGGGTACATTCGAAGAAGCTGCTGGACATGCCGACCAGTGCGGTCACCCACATCCAGAACACCGCACCCGGACCACCGAGGGTCACGGCGATGCCGACACCGGCGATGTTGCCTGCTCCGACACGGCCGGCAAGGCTGAGCATCAGGGCCTGGAACGAGCTGAGTTGCCCGGCGCTGCCTTTGAGGCTGTCGCGGAACACCGCGAACATGTGGAAGAAATGGCGCAATTGAACGAAACGCGAGCGGATCGTGAAGTAGCTACCGAGCCCGACAATGAGCACGATCAGTACTTTCCCTGAGAGGAAGTCGTTGATGACTTCGAGCATGGAGTATTCCTCGCTGTTTTTTGTAAAGGCAGAAGCTGGGCGGTCCGAAACATCGAGTTACACACCGTCGCGCGGGCAGCACGACAGGTGGGGCGAGTGTTCGTCCCGGTTCCAATTCGCGGGTTGTTATTAGTTCGGGTTTCCCATGGGGTTGAGCCTCGTTACCGACGGCTGTCCATGTGAAGAGGGGGCGCACTATACCGGTGCGCGCGCCCGCCGTCTGCATGTAGCGCGTCGAGCCGAGGAACGGCAGGCGGGGAAAGGGGCTGAATCGGTTCTTGCGCCGGAGCCTCGGCACGCTTTACCGCCTCCGTAGGAGCGAAGCTTGCTCGCGATGAACGTCAACGAAAATGCGGTGTGGCTGGCAGAGCGCCGCTTTGCGGCTATCGCGAGCGATCGAGCGTCGACCGGCCGCTCCTACAGAAGATTCCCGTCGCAGACGATACCGGCGACAGCTTTGTGTTTTCGTAGGAGCGGGCCGGTCGACGCTCGATTGCCCACGATGGGCGGCGGCGCGGTCCGGCAGGCCTCAGAAGTAGTAGCCGATATTGACGTTGGTCCGGTAGTACCACTGGTTGCTGCCCACCGAGCTGGTGCTGGTGAAGCCGCTGCCGTTCTCCGCGCCACCGTAGGGGTTGGCGTTCCGGGCCCAGGAACTGCGCGCCCACGGTGTACATCTGCGAGTCGTCCCAGCCTCTTTGGTTTTTCATCATCCGGCTGTAGCCGCTGCCGAGCTGGCGAGGCTGCGAACGGCACCGCAGGGGCCGCCATCCGGGCGCTGCGGTGCATCAATGGAAGCGCGGTTGGCAGGTTTTGCGGCTGCTGCGCAACCGATCGCAGCCTCGCAGGCTCGGCAGCGGCTACAACAGCCGTTTTGCAGCCTCTCAGCGGTTTTGTGGGTTTGGTGGTACGTAACGGCCGTACAGCCTTTGCCTCGCAACGATTACGTAGCAATTACGTAACCGTTACGTAGCAATTACATAGCGCGCTAGAGATCCCGCACCAGGCGCCGGCTCTTGCGGCCGGAGACGCAGACCATCATCGATCGGTTGGCTGTCCGTTCGGCCTTGGTCAGCACGCCGTCGCGGTGGTCAATCTCGCCTTCCACCACCCGCGTTTCACAGGAGCCGCAGACCCCTTCGCGACAGCTATGGTCGATGTCGCAGCCGGCTTCGAGCAGCACATCCAACAGGCTCAGGCCGGGCTCCACGGACAGAGGCTTGCCGGACTTTTTCAGCTCGACGCTGTAACTGCTCTGGGCGGGCATTTGCTCAAGAACTGTTGCAGTCCTTGTTGATATGCCTGGGACGGCATGAGGTCACTGTGTTTGGCGATGTGATAGGCCAGGCCCTTATGTTCCAGCTCGGCGCAGGCCACGGCGTAGAAGTCGGGCGTTTCCCGCAGGTGCGCGATCTGCTCCCAGGCCAGCGTGCTCTTGCCGCCCTTGGCGTTGCTCAACGTAAAGCCCCGGTCGCTTGCCGCTCAGGCTGGAAACTGCGGTATATGCTGTTCCACCCACTCGAACAGGCGCTCGTCGAGCAGCGGTCGGTAGCGGTCGTAGGTGTCCTGGTGGCTGTTGAAGAGTGGGTCCTGATTGATCCGCGCGGCCAACGCGCTGGGGCTGTCGCTCCCGGCATGGCTCGCCCTCAGGTGTTTCTGTCGCTGATCGGCCTGTTCCAGGGTGTCCGCCAGGGCGTCCAGTTGCAGGTGCCTGAATTGGGCGATGACCTGGGGCAGGTGAAAGTGCAGGGCACTGTCAAAGCCTTCCCAGTCCTCAAAGGCCAGCCACTCGTGGAGCACCATGAAGCAGCGCGGTGCCGGTGCCAGTTGTTCCAGCGGCTCGAAGGCCAGCCAGTACTGGCGCGGCAGCTGCTCCTCGGTTTCGATGGCCTGGGCGATCAGGTCCAGGGCCCGGCCCTTGTCTCGGTGATGTTTGCGCAGGATGCGCTGGGTCAGGGTGAAGCCCGCTTCTTCTATAGCGTGCAGGGCACGGTTCAGGTCGTAGCCGGCGTTGTGCAGGTGTTCGCGGGCTTGCTCGGGAGGCAGGCCGGACTTGTCCATCAGTAACTGCAACAGCTCGGACTTGTAGAGCTCGGCGGCTTGCTGGGGATTGCCCGCGCAGCGGGCCAGCAGGGTTTGGGCGTGGCGCAGGCCGATGGGGATCAGGTTGCGCAGTTGTTGAAGGGCCTGGATGTGCGTCGGGTCCATCGACGGGATGCCTTGGTATTCGTTGCCGGTCGCGGCGGGAGGTCGATTATCTACCCTGATGGCCGGTTGTGCTTGGCCAAAGCCTGGGCGAAGTATCGCGAAGGCCTGGATCTGTAGCCGCTGCCGCAGGCTGCGATCGACCGCGAAGCGGGCGCGGCGGTTTCAAGGGCAGGTAAAGGAGCAGGCAAAAAAAAGGGCTTGGAGAAGAATCTCCAAGCCCTCAAAAGGTGAGAGGTGTCTAGTCCCTCGACCTGGTGAGCGGTGCCCTGTGGCCAGGGCGGGCGTTGGTCAGGCTTTGAGCGGGACCAGACGCGGGGCAATCATGTTTTCCGGGCGCAGGATGTCGGCGAGCATGGCGTCGTCGAGCAAGCCTTCTTCGCGCACCAGTTCCAGTACGCCGCGGCCGCTTTCCAGGGCGATGCGGGCGATACGGGTGGCGTTTTCATAGCCGATGTACGGGTTCAGCGCGGTGACCAGGCCGATCGAGTGCTCGACCAGTTCGCGGCAGCGCTGCTCGTTGGCGGTGATGCCGGTGATGCAGTGCTCGCGCAGCATGTCCATGGCGCGTTGCAGCAGGCGGATCGAGTCGAAGATCTTGAAGGCGATCAGCGGCTCCATCACGTTCAGTTGCAGCTGGCCGCCTTCGGCCGCGATGGTCAGGGCCAGGTCGTTGCCGATGATCTGGAACGCCACCTGGTTGACCGCTTCCGGGATCACCGGGTTGACCTTGCCGGGCATGATCGAGCTGCCTGGCTGACGCGCTGGCAGGTTGATCTCGTTGATCCCGGTACGCGGGCCGCTGGACAGCAGGCGCAGGTCGTTGCAGATCTTCGACAGCTTGACCGCGGTGCGCTTGAGCATGCCGGAGAACAGCACGAAGGCGCCCATGTCGGAGGTGGCTTCGATCAGGTCGGCGGCCGGTACCAGCGGCTGGCCGCTGATGGTGGCCAGGCGCTGGACGGCCAGGGCCTGGTAACGCGGGTCGGCGTTGATGCCGGTACCGATGGCGGTACCGCCCAGGTTCACTTCGGTCAGCACTTCCGGCGCCAGGGTCTTCAGGCGGGCCAGGTCTTCGCTCAGGGTGGTGGCGAAGGCGCGGAACTCCTGGCCCAGGGTCATCGGCACGGCGTCTTGCAGCTGGGTACGGCCCATCTTCAGGACGTGGCTGAATTCTTCACCCTTGGCGGCGAACGACTGGATCAGGCTGTCGAGGCTGGCCAGCAGCGCGTCGTGGCCCAGCAGCAGACCCAGGCGGATCGCAGTCGGGTAGGCGTCGTTGGTCGACTGCGCCATGTTCACGTCGTTGTTCGGGTGCAGGTACTGGTATTCGCCCTTGCTGTGGCCCATGGCCTCCAGCGCGATGTTGGCGATGACTTCGTTGGCATTCATGTTGGTCGAAGTGCCAGCGCCGCCTTGAATCATGTCCACCACGAATTCTTCGTGGAAGTCGCCGCGGATCAGACGGGCACAGGCTTCGCTGATGGCAGCGTGCTTGGCTTCGCTCAGGTGACCCAGCTCGCGGTTGGCGTCAGCAGCTGCCTGCTTGACCATTGCCAGGGCCACGACCAGTTTTGGGTAGTGCGAAATCGGAACGCCGGAGAGGCGGAAGTTGTTCACCGCTCGCAGGGTCTGGATGCCGTAATACGCTTGAGCAGGTACTTCGAGTACGCCAAGCAGGTCTTTTTCTGTGCGGAAAGATGCAGCGGAGGACATGATAGAAATCATCTCGATATGGACCCGGTCTGTGCCGGAACGCTGCGAATCCTAGGCCTGCGGGAAAATTTGGGCCAATGCTGTTAAACACTGGCCTATGCATAAACGGCATAATGCCCATGTGACGCCGCTTGCGCGGCAAGCGTGTGACCTAAAATGGTGCGCTCCCCGGGAGGACGTGATGAATCTGGAAAGCAAATGGCTCGAGGACTTCAGTGCCCTGGCCGCCACCCGCAGCTTCTCGCAGGCCGCCGAACGGCGCTTCGTGACCCAGCCGGCTTTCAGCCGACGGATCCGCAGCCTGGAAGCGGCGCTGGGGCTGACCCTGGTCAACCGCTCGCGCACGCCGATCGAACTGACGGCGGCGGGGCAGCTGTTCCTGGTGACCGCGCGCACGGTGGTCGAGCAACTGGGCGAAGTGCTGCGGCACTTGCATCACCTCGAAGGCGGGCAGGGCGAAGTGATGCAGGTCGCCGCGGCGCACTCCCTGGCCCTGGGTTTCTTCCCGCGCTGGATCGCCCAGTTGCGTAACGAAGGCCTGAACATCGCCACGCGGCTGGTGGCGACCAACGTCGGCGACGCCGTGCATGCCCTGCGCGAAGGCGGCTGCGACCTGATGCTGGCCTTCTATGACCCGGACTCGGCCATGCAGATGGACCCGGAAATCTTTCCTTCGCTGCACCTGGGCCAGACCGAGATGCTGCCAGTGTGCGCGGCGGATGCCGCCGGCAAGCCACTGTTCGACCTGGAAGGTGAGGCCAGCGTGCCGCTGCTGGCGTACAGCGCCGGGGCGTTTCTCGGGCGTTCGGTGAACCAGCTGCTGCGCCAGCGCAACCTGCGGTTCACCACGGTCTATGAAACCGCCATGGCCGACAGCCTCAAGAGCATGGCCCTGGAAGGCCTGGGGATTGCCTGGGTGCCGCACCTGAGCGTGCGCGCCGAACTGGCCCGCGGTGAACTGGTGGTCTGCGGCGGCGCGCAATGGCATGTGCCGCTGGAGATCCGCCTGTACCGCTGCGCCCTGGTGCGCAAGGCCAACGTCCGGTTGCTGTGGCGCAAGCTCGAAGGTGGCGCGGCGCAGGGCACAGGCAACACCTGACCTGTAGCCGCTGCCGAAGGCTGCGCTCGCTCTGGGCGGCACTCCGTCGCAGGGGCCGCAAAACCTGGCGACGCGGTCTGTCTGAAGGAGTGGGAATACCCCCTTTGCGCCGGCTTCGCCGTCGATCGCAGCCTGTGGCAGCGGCTACAGGAATCTGGCAACGATCCTGGCCCATGCTGACTGACCCTGAAGTCAATAAAACCGCCGCTTTGCGCCTGAAACATGGTGTATGACAGATGGTCGGCAAAAGTGCGTTTAATGCACCTTTTTCGGTATACTGCGCGGCCTTCGGCCGGTTCGCCCGGCCATAATTCGTACATTCAAGCCACGCATTCCGCGTGGCTTGTTGTTTTTGACGCGCCCGCGGGCGCCCAGAGAGAAGAGGCACGACGATGAGTGCATTGGTTGGCGTGATCATGGGCTCCAAGTCCGATTGGTCCACCCTTAGCCACACCGCCGATATGCTGGAAAAGCTCGGCATCCCTTACGAGGTGAAAGTGGTCTCTGCCCACCGCACCCCGGACCTGCTGTTCCAGTACGCCACCGATGCCGAAGCGCGTGGCATCGAGGTGATCATCGCCGGTGCCGGTGGCGCGGCCCACCTGCCAGGCATGTGCGCGGCCAAGACCCATCTGCCGGTGCTGGGTGTTCCGGTGCAGTCGTCGATGCTCTCGGGCGTCGACTCGCTGCTCTCCATCGTGCAGATGCCCGCGGGCATTCCGGTCGCCACCCTGGCCATCGGCAAGGCCGGCGCGATCAACGCCGCGCTGCTGTCGGCGAGCATCCTTGGCGCCAAGCATCCGCAATTTCATACTGTGCTGAAAAAATTCCGCGCTGAGCAGACAGACAGCGTCCTGGACAATCCAGACCCACGCATCGCCTGAGGTTTTTGACGATGAAGATCGGTGTAATCGGTGGCGGCCAACTGGGTCGCATGTTGGCTCTGGCGGGCACTCCGCTGGGGATGAACTTCGCTTTCCTCGACCCGGCTCCGGACGCCTGTGCCGCTGCCCTGGGCGAACACCTGCGAGCCGACTACGGCGATCAGGATCACCTGCGCCAGCTGGCTGACGAAGTGGACCTGGTGACCTTCGAGTTCGAAAGCGTGCCGGCGGAAACCGTGGCCTTCCTGTCGCAGTTCGTCCCGGTCTACCCGAGCGCCGAAGCCCTGCGCATCGCCCGCGATCGCTGGTTCGAGAAGAGCATGTTCAAGGACCTGGGGATTCCGACCCCGGCGTTCGCCGACATCCAGTCGCAAGCCGACCTGGAGGCCGCCGTGGCCAGCATCGGCCTGCCGGCCGTGCTGAAAACCCGCACCCTGGGTTACGACGGCAAGGGCCAGAAAGTCCTGCGCAGCCCTGAAGACGTGGTCGGCACTTTCGCCGAGCTGGGCAGCGTGGGGTGCCTGCTGGAGGGCTTCGTGCCGTTCACCGGCGAAGTCTCGCTGATCGCCGTGCGCGCCCGCGATGGCGAAACCCGCTTCTACCCGCTGGTGCACAACACTCACCACAGCGGCATCCTCAAGCTGTCCGTGGCCAGCAGCGATCACCCGCTGCAGGCCCTGGCCGAAGACTACTCCAGCCGCGTGCTCAAGCAGCTGGACTACGTCGGCGTGATGGCGTTCGAGTTCTTTGAAGTCGACGGTGGCCTCAAGGCCAACGAGATCGCGCCACGGGTGCACAACTCCGGGCACTGGACCACCGAAGGCGCCGAGTGCAGCCAGTTCGAAAACCACCTGCGGGCCGTCGCCGGCCTGCCGCTGGGCTCGACCGCCAAGGTCGGCGAGAGCGCGATGATCAACTTCATCGGCGAAGTGCCGGCGGTGGAGAAAGTCATCGCCATCGACGATTGCCACCTGCATCACTACGGCAAGGCTTTCAAGGTCGGGCGCAAGGTCGGTCACGCCAACCTGCGCTGCAAGGACAAGGCAACCCTCGAGGCGCAGATCCTCAAGGTCGAAGCGCTGATCGCCGAATAACTTCCTGAGGCCGCGGTGGAACCAATCGGGGCCGCCGTTCTCTGATGGCAGGATGCCAATGCGCTAACTAGGCTTTGGCATACCTAACTCATACAGAGGGAAATGCCATGGGAATTATTGGAACCATCTTTATCGGCTTGATCGTTGGCCTGCTGGCTCGCTTCCTGAAACCGGGCGACGACAGCATGGGCTGGATCATGACCATCCTGCTCGGTATCGGCGGTTCGCTGGCAGCCACCTACGGCGGCCAGGCCCTGGGCATCTACCAGGCGGGCCAGGGCGCGGGCTTCATCGGCGCGCTGGTTGGCGCGGTCGTGCTGCTGGTGATCTACGGCCTGGTCAAAAAGAACTGATTTAGCGACAAAGCCCTCTCTGCTGCGCAGGTAGAGAGGGCTAGAATGCCCGGCGTTGTCTTGTCCCTTTCTTGCCGAGCTCCTTCATGCGCCGTCTTCTGTTGACTCTTGTTCTGCTGGGCTCGGGCCTGGCCCATGCCGGCGAACTGCCGGAAACCGACTGGCTCGAACTGATGCCCAAGTCGGACCAGAAAGCCCTCGAGCAAATGCCGGAAATCGATCACAACTCCCCCGAAGCCAATGGCACCTTTACCGAAAAGGGCGGCCTGAAGCAGAGCAAGGGGTTGCCGGCGGTGATGTATTCGACCAAGACCGTGCCGGCCATGAACGGCAAGGACATCCGCATCGGCGGTTATCCGGTGCCGCTGGAGTCCGATGCCAAGGGGCGCAGCACGCTGTTTTTCCTCGTGCCTTACCCGGGCGCCTGCATCCATGTGCCGCCACCGCCGCCCAATCAACTGGTGCTGGTGCGTTTCCCCAAGGGCGTGAAGCTGGACGATATCTACACGCCACTGTGGGTCACCGGCCACCTGAATATCGAGACGGTCAGCAACGACCTGGCCGACGCGGCCTATGCGCTGGATGCGCAGAAAGTGCGGGTGGTGCAGGAGTCGGATCTGTAAGACGTGATGCCTTCCCCGTAGGAGCGAAGCTTGCTCGCGATGGACTTCAACGATTACGCGGGTTCACTGAAATCTTGCGGTGTGTTGGCCGCGTATCGCGAGCAGGCTTCGCTCCTGCAGAAGAATCCGGCGTTACAGCGCTACGCTGGTAACGCTCACGCCCAGGGTATGACTGGCGCCCGGCGCCAGGGTCACCACGTCATCCATCACGTTGGCGGTCTCGATGCACAGCATGCGTTGCCAGCCATCGTCGGCCATGTCGCTGAACTGCTCGGCGCGGGCGATCCACGGGTTCCAGATCACCGCCGAGCGCGAGCCGTTGCTGGTCAGCTGGATGCGCCGCTCCCAGGCCGGGTCGACGATGCTCAGCTGTGGCGGAGGGGCGAGGTAGATACGGTCGGTCTCGCCGGTGAAATGCAGGTCGCCGGACTGCTGTGCAGTCTTCCAGTCGTCCAGGGTCTCGATGTAATTCAGGCCGTCCAACCCTTCGACGTGCACCTTGCGCACATCGCTGACCGCGAAGTAGCTGTGCAGCGCCTGGCTGATGGTGACCGTGTCGTCGCCCAGGTTGTGGCTGGTGAGGTTGATGTGCAGTTGCTCATCGAGGCGGATGCTCAGCTTCAGCTCGACCTGGTGCGGCCAGCCTGGCAGCCCGCCTTCGGGGATCGGCAGTTGCAGCTCCACCAGCAGGCTTTCGCCTTCGGCCTGGATGCCCAGCAGCTCCCAGTCGGTGGCGCGGACCAGGCCGTGGGCCCCGGCCGGCTCGCTGCCCTGGCGCATGGCCTGGACGCTTTGCGGGTTGCGCGCGAAGTTACCGAACCACGGCCAGCACACCGGAACGCCGGCGCGGATGCTTTTGCCGGTCTTGAACACGGCCTCGTCGTTGAGCCAGATCAGCGGCGGTTGCCCGGCCAATTGATAGCTGAGGATGTGCGCGCCTTGCTGGGCCACCAGCAGTTCGGCCTGACCGTGGCGGATGCGCCAGCAGTTCAGTTCATCCAGTTTCACCGTTTCAACGTGAGGGGTAGGCATGGTGCTGTTCTCGTTCAAAAGCAGGGCTGCTATGGACCACGTAACAGCCGCCGGGTTTAACCCACGCCGAATTTAACGGGCCCTGGGTGGAACCGAGCGGGTGCGGCCACTGCCGTCAATGGCAACGAACACGAACACCGCCTCGGTGACCTTGCGCCATTCGCTGGACAGCGGATCGTCGCTCCAGACCTCGACCATCATCTGGATCGAGCTGCGACCGATTTCCAGGGTCTGGGTATAAAAGGAAAGCTGCGCGCCGACCGCGACCGGCACCAGGAATGCCATGCGGTCGATGGCGACGGTGGCGACACGCCCGCCGGCCACGCGACTGGCCATGGCGGTACCCGCCAGGTCCATCTGGGCCACCAGCCAGCCGCCGAAAATATCGCCAAAGCCGTTGGTTTCGCGGGGAAGCGCGGTGATTTGCAAGGCCAGGTCGCCTTGCGGGATTGGATCTTCTTGTTCGAGCTCTATCATGCCGGGGGTGCCTCTGACCCGTGACTCTTCATTGGTACTTCAGGTGAATAGCCGTCTTGAGGAAAAACGATTCAGCCCGAACATACTACGTTCGTCACGTTCTTCGTAAGGCGTACTAAAGGGAAACTCTGCGAAACCGGCTGGCCCAGTCGGCGCCTGGGGCGCCCAGCGGCGTTTTCGCACAGCAACCCTTGCCGGGGCGGCGTTGCTCCAATGCCTGCGAGTATATCGGTCGACAGGCTCGGCGACGACCATCCGGTTCTGATTTTGATTGTCAATTGTGCCCGTCTATGTGCTTTTTCGAACAATTTGCTATCGTGCCGAACCTGCCAGGCCACAACCAGCGCTGTTGCGGCTTCCAGAACTGACTATAAGAGAAGCCCTTGCCATGACCACTGTGCCTTCGAGCGTCGCGCAGCCCGCGCAACCTGCTCGTCCGTTGACCCGCAATGACTACAAGACCCTGTCGCTGTCCGCCCTGGGCGGCGCGCTGGAGTTCTACGACTTCATCATTTTCGTGTTCTTCGCCACGGTGGTCGGCAAGCTGTTCTTCCCCGCGGACATGCCCGAGTGGCTGCGCCTGATGCAGACCTTCGGCATCTTCGCCGCCGGCTATCTGGCCCGCCCCCTGGGCGGGATCGTCATGGCGCACTTCGGCGACCTGCTCGGGCGCAAGAAGATGTTCACCCTGAGCATTTTCATGATGGCGGTGCCGACCCTGATCATGGGCCTGCTGCCGACCTACGCGCAGATCGGCATGTGGGCGCCGATCCTGTTGCTGCTGATGCGGGTGATCCAGGGCGCGGCCATCGGCGGTGAAGTGCCGGGCGCCTGGGTGTTCGTTTCCGAGCATGTGCCGCAGCGACATATCGGCTACGCCTGCGGCACCCTGACCTCGGGCCTGACGGCTGGCATTCTCCTGGGTTCGCTGGTGGCCACCGCGATCAACAGCATCTATACCCCGGGCGAAGTCGCCGATTACGCCTGGCGGATTCCGTTCCTGCTCGGCGGCGTGTTCGGCCTGTTCTCGGTGTACCTGCGCCGCTGGCTGCACGAAACCCCGGTGTTCGCCGAGCTGCAGCTGCGCAAGGCCCTGGCCGAGGAAGTGCCGCTGCGCGCGGTGCTGCGCGACCACCGCAGCGCGATCATTCTCTCGATGCTGCTGACCTGGCTGCTGTCCGCCGGGATCATCGTGGTGATCCTGATGACCCCGACCGTGCTGCAGACGGTCTATCACTTCTCCCCGACCACCGCGTTGCAGGCCAACAGCCTGGCGATCGTGTTCCTGAGCCTGGGTTGCGTGGCGTCCGGTGCGCTGGCCGACCGTTTTGGCGCCGGCCGGGTATTCGTGTTCGGCAGCGCGTTGCTGCTGGCGACTTCCTGGACCTTCTACCACAGCCTGCTGGATCACCCGGACTGGCTGTTCCCGCTGTACGCGCTGACCGGCCTGCTGGTGGGCACCATCGGCGCGGTGCCGTATGTGATGGTCAAGGCCTTCCCGGCGGTGGTGCGCTTCAGCGGCCTGTCGTTCTCCTACAACCTGGCCTACGCGATCTTCGGTGGCCTGACGCCGATGGTGGTGACCGCGCTGCTCAAGGAGAGCCCGATGGGGCCGGCCTATTATGTTGCAATTATTTGCAGCATCGGGATCCTGGTCGGCCTGTACCTGTGGAAAAAGGATCGCTGATCCTGTGACCCTGTAGCCGCTGCCGAAGGCTGCGAACGACCCGAAGGGGCGCGGCGATCTTCAGGGTCCTGGAGATCCTGTAGACCTATCGCAGCCTTCGGCAGCGGCTACAAAACGCTCTATAAAGAAAGGCCAGCCTTCCATCGCGAATGCTGGCCTTTCATCTAATTGTCATATTTCAGCCATAGAGTGTTCACACGGCCTACAGATACTTGGCCCGACTTAACACACCCTATCTGCTAGGAGTAAGGCATGAAACTGAAGCGTTTGATGGCGGCAATGACTTTTGTCGCTGCTGGCGTTGCGACTGCCCACGCGGTTGCCGCTGTTGACCCTGCTATCCCGAGCTACACCAAGACCACTGGTGTGTCGGGCAACCTGTCCAGCGTCGGCTCCGATACCCTGGCCAACCTCATGACCCTGTGGGCCGAGCACTACAAAAAAGAATACCCGAACGTAAACATCCAGATTCAGGCCGCTGGCTCCGCCACCGCGCCACCTGCGCTGACCGAAGGCACCTCCAACCTGGGCCCGATGAGCCGCAAGATGAAGGACACCGAACTGGCTGCCTTCGAGCAGAAGTACGGCTACAAGCCAACCGCCATCCCGGTTGCCGTGGACGCCCTGGCGGTGTTCGTGCACAAGGACAACCCGATCCAGCACCTGACCATGGAACAGGTTGACGCAATCTTCTCGTCGACCCGCCTGTGCGGCGCCAAGGCCGACGTCAAGACCTGGGGCGACCTGGGCGTGACCGGCGACCTGGCCAACAAGCCGGTCCAGCTGTTCGGTCGTAACTCGGTATCCGGCACCTACGGCTACTTCAAGGAAGAAGCCCTGTGCAAAGGCGACTACAAGCCTAACGTCAACGAACAGCCTGGTTCGGCTTCGGTGGTCCAGTCCATCAGCTCCTCGCTGAACGGCATCGGCTACTCGGGCATCGGCTACAAGACCGCCAGCGTGAAGACCGTGGCCCTGGCCAAGAAAGGCAGCAGCGACTTCATCGAAGACACCGAAGAAAACGCCCTGAACGGCAAGTACCCGCTGTCCCGCTTCCTGTACGTGTACATCAACAAGGCCCCGAACAAGCCTCTGGCCCCGCTGGAAGCCGAGTTCGTGAAACTGGTCCTGTCGAAACAGGGCCAGGAAGTGGTAGTGAAAGACGGCTACATCCCACTGCCAGCCAAAGTCGCCGCCAAGGCACTGGCTGACCTGGGCCTGCAGGAAGGCGCTGCAGTCGTAAAGAAGTAACACCCTAGGTCCGGGCCTGTCCCGGACCTTGTAGGAGCGAGCTTGCTCGCGACATGATGGCGAGGCCAACGCAGCATCTGTGTCTGGCGGCTCCCATCGCGAGCAAGCTCGCTCCTACACCCCTCAATTTTCGATCCGCTGCCAGCTCTGCTCCGCGGCGGATTTGTTGCGTCACTGCATTGTCATCTTTCTGTCATACAGGATCGCTAGGGTGTGCGCATGAATGATCTGGCCAACTCCACCATGACTCCGACTTCTCCCCCCAAGCGCATTGACTTCAATACGCCTGAGCTGCAACGCAAGCGCCGCATCCGCGCGCTGAAAGATCGCCTGACCCGCTGGTACGTCCTCGTTGGCGGTCTGGCCGTGCTGGCCGCGATCACCCTGATCTTCTTCTTCCTCGCCTATGTCGTGCTGCCCCTGTTCCAGGGCGCCGACCTGACCGCCAAGGACCCGCTGACGCCAGCCTGGATGCAGGACGCCGGCAAGCCGCTGATGTTCTCCCTGGAAGAGCAGAACCAGGTCGGCATGCGGGTTTCCGACAAGGGCCAGGCGCTGTTCTTCGACATCGACAACGGTGCCGAGCTGCGCCGCGTCGACCTGCCGATCCCGGCCGGCACCACCGTGACCGCTATCGGCAAGGATCAGCCGGGCAGCCCGCTGGTGGTGGTTGGCCTGTCCAACGGCCAGGCGCTGGTGTTCCGTCACACCTATAAGGTCAGCTATCCGGAAGGCAAGAAAACCATCTCGCCAGCCATCGAATACCCCTACGGCGAAACCCCGATCGTGCTGAACGAGCAGGGCGGTGCCCTGGAGCACGTCAACCTCAACGCCACCGATTCGGCGCTGGTGGTGGCCGGTTCCAGCGGCGCGCAACTGCATGTGCTGCAGCTGACCCGCGAAGAAAACATGATGACCGGCGAGGTCACCAGCGAGCAGAACCGCATCGAGCTGCCGCAGATGACCGAACCGGTCAAGGCCATGTACATCGACCCGCGCCAGCAGTGGCTGTACGTGATCAACGGGCGTGCCCAGGCCGACGTATTCAGCCTGCGCGACAAGAGCCTCAACGGTCGCTACAAACTGCTGGAGGATGCCGATGCCGAAGTGACGGCCAGCACCCAACTGGTGGGCGGTATCTCGCTGATCATCGGTACTTCCAAGGGCGGCCTGGCCCAGTGGTTCATGGCCCGCGACCCGGACGGCGAACTGCGCCTGAAGCAGATCCGTACCTTCCAGATGGGCACCACGCCGATCATCGAAATCACTGCCGAAGAGCGCCGCAAGGGCTTCGTCGCCCTGGACGCCTCGGGCAAGCTCGGCGTGTTCCACAGCACCGCGCACCGCACCCTGCTGGTGGACCAGGTGGTCGAGGGCGAAGGCCTGTTCGGCCTGTCGCCACGGGCCAACCGGGTGATCGTCGAAGCCGGCGGCAAGCTGCAACCGCTGGTGCTCGACAATCCGCACCCGGAAGTGTCCTGGAGCGCGCTGTGGAGCAAGGTCTGGTACGAGAACTACGACGAGCCTAAATACGTCTGGCAATCGACCGCGGCCAACACCGACTTCGAACCCAAGCTGAGCCTTTCGCCACTGACCTTCGGTACGTTGAAGGCAGCGTTCTACGCGATGCTGCTGGCAGCCCCACTGGCGGTGGCCGCGGCGATCTACACCGCTTACTTCATGGCTCCGGGCATGCGCCGCAAGGTCAAGCCGGTGATCGAGCTGATGGAAGCGATGCCGACGGTGATCCTCGGCTTCTTCGCCGGCCTGTTCCTCGCGCCTTACGTCGAAGGCCATCTGCCGGGCATCTTCAGCCTGTTGATGCTGCTACCGATCGGCATCCTGGTGGCCGGTTTCGTCTTCAGCCGCCTGCCTGAGTCGGTGCGCCTCAAGGTGCCGGATGGTTGGGAAAGCGCGATCCTGATCCCGGTGATCATCCTGGTGGGCTGGTTCTCGCTGTACATGAGCCCGTTCATGGAGAACTGGTTCTTCGGCGGCGACATGCGCATGTGGATCTCCCATGACCTGGGCATCACCTACGACCAGCGCAACGCCCTGGTGGTCGGCCTGGCCATGGGTTTTGCGGTGATCCCGAACATCTACTCGATCGCCGAAGACGCCGTATTCAGCGTGCCGCGCGGCCTGACCCTGGGTTCCCTGGCCCTGGGCGCCACGCCGTGGCAGACCATGACCCGCGTGGTGATCCTCACCGCCAGCCCGGGCATCTTCTCGGCGCTGATGATCGGCATGGGCCGCGCGGTCGGCGAAACCATGATCGTGCTGATGGCCACCGGCAACACCCCGGTCATGGAAATGAACCTGTTCGAAGGCCTGCGCACCCTGGCGGCCAACGTCGCGGTGGAAATGCCGGAGTCGGAAGTCGGCGGCAGCCACTACCGCGTGCTGTTCCTCTCGGCGCTGGTGCTGCTGCTGTTCACCTTCGTCATGAACACCCTCGCCGAGCTGATCCGTCAGCGTCTGCGCAAGAAATACTCGTCGCTTTAAGAAAGGTAGAAGTCTGTGAAACAGAACTCCCTGAATGGATGGTTCAAGAGCGGCGCCCCGGGCGTCTGGATCAGCGGTGGCGCGGTGTCCATCGCGGTCATCATGACTATCGGCCTGTTGGCGGTGATCGCCGTGCGCGGCCTGGGCCACTTCTGGCCGGCAGACCTGGTGCATGCCCACTACGACGTGCCGGGCCAGGCCAACCACCTGGTCATCGGCGAAGTGGTGCAGAAAGAAGAAGTGCCGCGGGCACGCCTCAAGAGCGCTGGCCTGCCGGTGCCGGACGAAGGCCCCGAGTTCATGACCCGCGAGCTGATCAAGGTCGGCAACCGTGACCTGAACGGCAACGACTTCACCTGGATCGTCGGCGACTGGCTGACCAACCAGACCACGCCGCCGGAGCTGATGGCCATCGAGCGGCGCGAGTGGGGCAACTTCTACGGCTACCTGGTCAACGTCAAGCAGGATGGCAAGGTCATCGCCGAAGGCGAAGCGGCCTGGCCGGAACTGCAGGCGCGGATCGAGCGAGTGAACAAGCTGGCGGCCCAGCTCAAGACCCTGGAGAAAGTCGACATCGGCGCGATCAACGCCGGCCTCGAGCGCATCCGCCTGCACGGTCGCAAGCTGGAACTGGACGGCAAGCTCGATGCCGCCGCCCAGGCCGACATGGAAAGCGAACGTGCCGAGCTGAACGCCCGTTACCAGGACGTCGAGGCCCGCCTGAGCGACCTGCACGCGCAGTTCAACCGTGACAGCCTCACCGCCCGCGACGCCAACGGCAAAGAGATCGAGATCAGCCTGGGCAAGGTGGTGCACGCCTACCAGCCGAACGCCATGGGCACCTTCACCAAGCTGGGTTTCTACTTCAGCAAGGTCTGGGAATTCCTCAGCGACGACCCGCGTGAAGCCAACACCGAGGGCGGTATCTTCCCGGCGATCTTCGGTACCGTGATGATGACCCTGATCATGGCGATGATCGTCACCCCGTTCGGCGTGCTGGCGGCGGTGTACCTGCGCGAATACGCCAAGCAGAACACCCTGACCCGGGTGATCCGCATCGCGGTGAACAACCTGGCGGGCGTGCCGGCCATCGTCTACGGGGTGTTCGGCCTGGGCTTCTTCGTCTATGTGCTGGGCGGTTCCCTCGATCGCTTGTTCTTCCCCGAAGCGCTGCCGGCGCCGACCTTCGGTACCCCGGGCCTGCTCTGGGCCTCCCTGACCCTGGCGCTGCTGGCGGTGCCGGTGGTGATCGTGGCCACCGAGGAAGGCCTGGCGCGGATTCCCCGCACCGTGCGTGAAGGTTCCCTGGCCCTGGGCGCGACCAAGGCGGAAACCCTGTGGAAGATCGTGCTGCCAATGGCCAGCCCGGCGATGATGACCGGCATGATCCTCGCGGTAGCCCGCGCCGCCGGTGAAGTGGCGCCGCTGATGCTGGTGGGTGTGGTGAAACTGGCGCCGTCGCTGCCGGTGGACGGCAACTACCCGTACCTGCACCTGGACCAGAAGATCATGCACCTGGGCTTCCATATCTATGACGTCGGCTTCCAGAGCCCCAACGTCGAGGCCGCGCGGCCGCTGGTGTACGCCACGGCGCTGCTGCTGGTGCTGGTGATCGCGACGCTCAACCTGTCGGCAGTGTGGATTCGTAACCACCTGCGCGAGAAATACAAGGCGCTGGATAGCTAAAGCCATTAGCCACAAGCGGCAAGCCATACGCCGCTTTTGCTCAAACTTGCAGCTTGCAGCTAGAAGCTTGCAGCTAGAAGCTTGCAGCTACGAACGGAGTGAGACCATGCAACAAGAAGCACATACCCACGGCATCAACATGTCGGCCTTGGGCCGCGACAAGCAGAGCCTGAACCTGGACCAGGAAACCGTGGCCATCGAAGTCCCGGGCCTGAGCCTGTTCTACGGTGAGAAGCAGGCGCTGTTCGACGTCAGCATGAACATTCCGAAGCAGCGCGTGACCGCCTTCATCGGCCCGTCCGGCTGCGGCAAGTCGACCCTGCTGCGTACCTTCAACCGGATGAACGACCTGGTGGACGGCTGCCGCGTGGAAGGCGAGATCAATCTCTACGGCAACAACATCTACCGCAAGGGCGAAGACGTGGCCGAGCTGCGCCGCCGCGTGGGCATGGTGTTCCAGAAGCCCAACCCGTTCCCGAAAACCATCTACGAGAACGTGGTCTACGGCCTGCGCATCCAGGGCATCAACAAGAAGCGCATCCTCGACGAAGCCGTCGAGTGGGCCCTCAAGGGCGCGGCGCTGTGGGACGAGGTCAAGGATCGCCTGCATGAATCGGCACTCGGCCTGTCCGGTGGTCAGCAGCAGCGTCTGGTGATCGCCCGCACCATCGCCGTGGAACCGGAAGTGCTACTGCTCGACGAGCCGTGCTCGGCGCTCGATCCGATCTCCACCTTGAAGGTCGAAGAGCTGATCTACGAACTGAAATCGAAGTTCACCATCGTGATCGTGACCCACAACATGCAACAGGCCGCGCGTGTCTCCGACTACACGGCGTTCATGTACATGGGCAAACTGGTGGAATTCGGCGACACCGATACGCTGTTCACCAATCCGGCGAAGAAGCAGACCGAAGACTACATCACCGGTCGGTATGGCTAGCAGCAGCCGCGAGCCGCAAGCTTCAAGCGGCAAGTGAGAGCGGTTCGAGTACGACACAACATGGCTTGCAGCTTGTAGCTTGCAGCTCACAGCTTTTGCGGAGCACACACATGATTTCTAAGGAAGGCTTGACCCATCACATCTCCCAGCAGTTCAACGCCGAGCTCGAGGAGGTGCGCAGCCACCTCCTGGCGATGGGCGGGCTGGTCGAGAAACAAGTCAACGACGCCGTCACCGCGCTGATCGAAGCCGACTCGGGGCTCGCCCAGCAGGTGCGCGAGATCGACGACCAGATCAACCAGATGGAACGCAACATCGACGAAGAATGCCTGCGCATTCTCGCCCGTCGCCAGCCGGCGGCTTCCGACCTGCGCCTGATCATCAGCATCTCCAAGTCAGTGATCGACCTGGAGCGTATCGGCGACGAATCGACCAAGATCGCCCGTCGCGCCATCCAGCTGTGCGAAGAAGGCGAAGCCCCGCGCGGCTATGTGGAAGTGCGGCATATCGGCGACCAGGTGCGTAACATGGTCCGCGATGCGCTGGATGCTTTTGCCCGCTTCGACGCCGACCTGGCGCTGTCGGTGGCCCAGTACGACAAGGTCATCGACCGCGAGTACAAGACCGCGTTGCGCGAGCTGGCCACCTACATGATGGAAGATCCGCGCTCGATCTCGCGCGTTCTGAGCATCATCTGGGTCCTGCGCTCCCTGGAGCGGATCGGCGACCACGCGCGCAACATCTCGGAGCTGGTGATTTACCTGGTGCGCGGCACCGATGTGCGCCATCTGGGCCTGAAGCGGATGAAGGAAGAAGTTGAAGGCACCAGTGCCGAAAGCGCTAATGTTCCGGGTGAAGCTGACGATAAGTAAGGTTGCCCGAGAGAAGCGCCCGGCCCTTTGGCCGGGCGTTTTCGTTTATGGGGATTTAACTTGAAAAGCAGCGCCCGCGAACGAAAAGTCCCGGCGTGACTGAAGAGTTTTGGCAAAGTGCCATCAGTAAAGCGTTATGCTAGCCGGGATTTTTAAAGGGGTGGTCGATGAGTAAGGTAAGTGTGTTGGTGGTGGATGACGCTTCGTTCATTCGTGACCTGGTGAAGAAATGTCTGCGCAACTACTTCCCTGGCATCAAGATCGAGGACGCCATCAACGGCCGTAAAGCCCAGGCCCTGCTGGCCCGTGAAGCCTTCGACCTGGTCCTGTGCGACTGGGAAATGCCGGAAATGTCCGGCCTGGAGCTGCTGACCTGGTGCCGCGGCCAGGAGGCGATGAAGGCCATGCCGTTCATCATGGTCACCAGTCGCGGCGACAAGGAGAACGTGGTGCAGGCGATCCAGGCCGGCGTCTCCGGCTACGTCAGCAAGCCGTTCACCAACGAGCAACTGCTGACCAAGGTCAAACAGGCGCTGAACAAGGTCGGCAAGCTCGACACCTTGATGAACAGCGCGCCGACCAAGATGAACTCGGCGTTCGGCAATGACTCCCTGAGTGCCCTGACCGGCGGCAAGGCCGAAGTCATCGGCGCCGCGCCGACGGCTGCGGCGGTCAATCCGTTTGCCAAACCTGCCGTGGTGTCCGCTCCTGCTCCCGCCGCAGCCCCGTCTCGTGGGTTGCTCAACAGTCCGCCGGTGAAGGCGCCGGCTCCTGCCGCCGCCGCGTCTGCTGGTGGTCGTGGCCAGGGGCAGTTGCGCCTGCCCAGCGGTACTCAGCAATGCGTGATCAAGGCGCTGAGCATCAAGGAGGCGCTGTTGGTGGTGAAGCGCACCGATACGCTGCCGCAGGTGCTCGACAGCGCCGTGCTGGACCTGGAGCAGGGCGACAATGCCGAAGTGGCGCGCCTGAACGGCTACCTGCATGCGGTGGTGGCCTATGAGCCGAAGCCGGACAGCGAGTGGTTGCAACTGACCTTCCGCTTCGTCGACCAGGATGCGCAGAAGCTCGACTACATCTCCCGCCTGATCGCCCGCGGCACGGCGCAGAAGCACTTCGTCCCCGGCGCCTGACGGGTTCCTGCCCCCTGTTTCGCGGGTAGCCACGCCTCTGTAGGAGCGAGGCTTGCCCGCGATGACGTCCGTCCTGACGGCGCACTTTCCGGACGGCTGACCCCGACCCTGTAGCCGCTGCCGCAGGCTGCGATAAGGCCGAAGGCCTTCAGCGATCTCAAAACCTTGTGCTCCCTTCGGCGACAACATCCCCATACCAGTGCCAGTCTGCGTTTGAATGTGGCGCGAAACCTGCTGCAAACACTTTCCTGTACCACGCTTTTGCACGCTGACGAGGGTGATCTGGGGCGTGTCACTCAGGCGCTGTATCTGTTGCTGGATGATGGTTGTGATGTGTTGCAGGCGGCGCAGTGCAAGGCGTTGGGGGAGGGGGCAGTGGTTTGATGCCGTGTGTCCGATTCTCTGTTTTTCAGGTTGATTTATATCTGTACTGATATAGGTTGTGATCTGTGCTTTTGGCTTTTCTTGTGCCTGGCCACGCTTTGAAACAACCCGGTCGCGCGCTGTGGCGGTCGGGTTGTTTAACCTCTCTGGGGTCAGTAACGGGAGAGGTTCGATGCCTAGGCACAAGGATGTGGTGTTTGTCGGGAGCGCGCTCCGGGACCTCCGGGCTTTTCCGCTGGATGCGCGAAGGGCCGCGGGTTTTCAGCTGGATCTGTTGCAGCAGGGCGAGCCGCCCTATGACTGCCGGTCGATGAAAACCGTGGGGCCGGGGGTGTTCGAGATCAGGATCAGTGAGGATTCAGGAGCGTTTCGGGTGTTTTACGTGGCCAACCGGCCCGCGGCCATTTATGTGCTGCACGCCATGCGCAAGACCACCCGCAAGACCGAAGCGCGGGACATCGAGCTGGCTCGGGCCAGACTTCAGGAGATAAGTGCACGCCATGACCGATCACATGCATACCGAGCGTTTCGCCAGTGTCTGGGACGCGCTCGAAGGTTCGCCCCAGGAAGCCGCCAATATGCGCCTGCGCTCCAAGCTCATGCTGGAGCTGGGCAAGACCATCAAGGCCTGGGGTGTTTCGCAGAAGGAGGCCGCCAGTCGGCTCAATATCACCCAGCCGCGGCTCAACGACGTGCTCAGCGGCAAGATCAACAAGTTTTCCCTGGATGCGCTGGTCAACCTCTCCGACGCCGCGCACCTGGGGGTCGATATCAGTTTCAGTCCGTCGGCAATGGAACCTCTGGTGCAGGGTTGATTCATACAAAGTCCACGTCGGGCTGCTAGCCTGACTTCAGGCTTTCCTCAGAATCTTGCCCATGTTCATGCACCTGCTGTTTTCCTGCGGTCTGTTGCTGGCTGCCACCTCGGCCATGGCCATGACCATCTACAAGTCCACCGACGCCAACGGCGTGGTGTCCTACAGCGACCGTCCGTCGCCGGGCGCCCAGGTGTTCGTGTTTCGCGATCGCATGGTCGAGCACCTGGAACGCCAGGTGCGTCTGGACGTCGAGAAGAGCTGGGGCGTGGACAGCGTTTTTGTGCGTAACGACCTGTATGCGCCGGTGGAGATCGAGCTGGGGTTTACCGGCCTGAAGAACATCCGCAGTGCCCCCAGGCAGCCGATTCGCCGGGTACTGCCGGCCCGCAGCCGACAGCGCCTGGCACAGCTCACGGCCATGCAGGCGGGCAAGCCGCTGATCTATGTCCCGCAGTTTCGTTACTCCCTGGGCGACCCTGCAGGCGCCGCCCAAGCTTATCGTTACCCGCTGCCCTGGCGTGGCGGCCCCTTTCGCCTGACCCAGGGCGCCAACGGCCGGTACAGCCATTTCGGCCCCAAGAGCCGCTATGCCATGGACATCGCCATGCCCGAGGGCACGCCGATCATCGCGGCGCGTGGCGGGGTGGTGGTGAAGACCGAGAACCGCCAGAGCGGGCGCGGCACCGACCCTTCCGGCAATTTCGTGCGGGTGTTGCACAACGACGGCACCATGGGGGTGTACCTGCACCTCAAGCGCGGCTCGGTAAGCGTGCGTGAAGGCCAGCGGGTCGTGGTGGGCAGCCCGCTGGCGTTGTCGGGCAACACCGGCAACAGCAGCGGCCCGCACCTGCACTTCGTGGTGCAGCGCAATACGGGGCTGGGGCTGGTGTCGATTCCCTATCAGTTCAACCAGCCCATCGGTAGCCTGCCGAATTTCGCGCTGGGCAAAAAGTAGCCATGTAGCCGCTGCCGAAGGCTGCGATAAGGCCGAAGGCCTTCAGCGATCTCAAGAGCCTGCGCCCGCTTCGTCGGAGTGCCGCCCAGGTCGATCGCAGCCTTCGGCAGCGGCTACAGGATGATCGGCGGAGCAGGTGATAATCGGGGGGAGGGGATCGCGAGCAATCGAGCCTCGACCGGCTGCTCCTACAGATGAACGCGGTTCATTGTAGGAGTGAGCTTGCTCGCGATGAGGTGTCAGACCGTGCTCAATCGAGCATCAACACCTTGGCCAGGACGATTTTCGGGCCTTTCATCTTCTTGATGATGATGCGCAGGCCTTCGACCTCCATGACCTCTTCTTCTTCCGGTACCCGTTTCAGGGTCTCGTAGACCAGGCCGGCGAGGGTTTCGGCCTCGATATGGTCCAGGTCGATGCCCAGCAGGCGCTCCACCTTGAACAGCGGGGTATCGCCGCGCACCAGCAACTTGCCGGGCTGGTAGGCGAGGATGCCGCGCTCGGCCTTGCGGTGTTCGTCCTGGATATCGCCGACCAGCACTTCCAGCACGTCTTCCATGGTCAGGTAGCCGATGATCTTGCCGTCGGCTTCTTCCACCAGGGCGAAGTGCGAACCGCCTTTACGGAACTGTTCCAGCAGCTGCGACAGCGGCATGTGCCGGGAAACGCGCTCCAGCGGGCGGGTCAGCTCGGCCAGGTTGAACGATTCGGGGATGTGGTCCAGCGCCGCCAGTTCCAGCAGCAGGTCCTTGATGTGCAGCAGGCCGACGAACTCGTTGCGCTCGCTGTCGTAGACCGGGTAGCGGCTGAACTTGTGGCGGCGGAACAGGGCGAGGATCTGCTTCAGCGGCGCGTTGAATTCCACGCTGATCAGGTCTTCCCGGGAGTTGGCCCAGTCCACCACTTCCAGCTCGCCCATTTCCACGGCCGAGGCCAGTACGCGCATGCCCTGGTCGCTGGGGTCCTGGCCCCGGCTGGAGTGCAGGATCAGCTTCAGTTCTTCGCGGCTGTAGTGGTGCTCGTGATGCGGGCCGGGCTCGCCCTGGCCGGCGATGCGCAGGATGGTGTTGGCGCTGGCGTTGAGCAGGTAGATCGCCGGGTACATCAGCCAGTAGAACAGGTACAGCGGCACCGCCGTCCACAGCGACAGCAACTCGGGCTTGCGGATGGCCCAGGACTTGGGCGCCAGCTCGCCGACCACGATGTGCAGGTAGGAAATGATGAAAAAGGCGGTAAAGAACGACACGCCCTTGACCACTTCCGCCGAATCCACGCCCACGGCGCTGAGCAGCGGCGCCAGCAAATGCGCGAAGGCCGGCTCACCGACCCAGCCCAGGCCGAGGGAGGCCAGGGTGATCCCCAGCTGGCACGCGGAAAGGTAGGCATCCAGCTGGCTGTGGACGGTGCGCAGGATCTGCCCGCGCCAGCCGTTCTTGTGGGCGATGGCCTCGACCCGGGTCGAGCGCAGTTTGACCATGGCGAACTCGGCGGCTACGAAAAAGCCGTTGAGCAGAACCAGGAGCAGTGCAAAAAGAATCATGCCGAAGTCGGCGAAAAGAGACGCGAGGGTAAAACCAGGGGAAGGGTCCATGATGGAGTTTTGCGGGTTCCGTGTATTCGAAAAAGAGAGAAATGCGCGGCGCAATGGCAGGCGCAAGCCAGCCAATGTAGCGGCTGGCAGGGCGATTGCCTAGTGGCGCGTGGCTGTCACCGCTGGTCGGTCAGGGTGTCGGCACGCAATCTTTTCACCTGGGCCGGGGCGAAATGGCAGGTAAAAGTGCTGCCGTGGCCCGGTACGCTGCTGATCTCCAGGCGCGCCCGATGGCGCAGCAGCACATGTTTGACGATGGCCAGGCCCAGGCCGGTGCCGCCGGTGTTGGAGTTGCGGCTGGAGTCGACCCGGTAGAAGCGTTCGGTCAGGCGTGGCAAGTGCTTGCTGTCGATGCCGATCCCCGAATCCTGCACGCTCAGGTGCGCGCCTTGCTCGTCGCCCCACCAGCGGATGCGGATGTTGCCCTCGGCCGGGGTGTATTTCACGGCGTTGAACACCAGGTTGGAAAAGGCGCTGCGCAGTTCCGCCTCGCTGCCCTTGAGCAGGACCTGCGCGTCGGCTTCCAGGGTGATGCGCTGGTTGCGCTCCCCGGACAGCGCCTGGGCATCGCTCTTGATCGACTGCAGCAGCACGTCGATCGGCACCGGCTGGTTGTCCGACGGGTAGTCGGTGGCTTCCAGCTTGGCCAGCAGCAGCAGGTCGTTGAGCAGGGTCTGCATGCGCCCGCCTTGCTGCTGCATCTGCTGCAGGGCGCGGCTCCAGCGCGGATTCACTTCCTCGACGTTGTCGAGCAGGGTTTCCAGGTAGCCGCAGATCACCGTCAGCGGCGTGCGCAGCTCGTGGGAGACGTTGGCGATGAAGTCTTTGCGCATCTGTTCCAGCTGGTGGATGCGGGTCACGTCGCGCACCAGCATCAGGTGTTCGTTGTTGCCGTAGCGGGTGATGTACAGCTGGATGCGTACCCGGTCATTGGTCGGCGAGGGGATTTCCAGCGGCTCGTTGTAATTGTCCTGCTCGAAATATTCCTTGAAGCGCGGATGGCGCACCAGGTTGGTCACCGGCTGGCCGCTGTCCTGTGGAGTCTTCAGGCCCAGCAGGGTTTCCGCCGCGCGGTTCCACCATTCCAGGTTGCCGTCGCTGTCGAGCATGATCACCGCGTCTTTCAGCGCCGCGGTGGACTCCTGGACCCGGTCGATCACCGCTTGCAGGCGCCCGCGCACCCGTTGGTCGCGGCGTTGCAGGTGGTAGATGCTGTCGAACACCTCGCCCCATAGGCCGTAGCCATCGGGCGGTGCTTCATCGGGTTGGTGCAGGCGCAGCCATTCGTGCAGGCGCAGCAGTTGCTTGAGGGTCCAGGCCAGGTAGATCCCCAGGCCGATGGCCAGGCTCCAGCCGTAGTAACCGCTGATCAGGCCCACCAGCAGGCAGCCGGTGACCAACAGCAGCATGTGGCGAATCAGGGTGCCATGCCAGTTCTGGTTCACAAAAAATCCCTGGGAGAAAAGCAGCTCCAAGCTTCAAGCTGCAAGCTACTCGGCATTGGCTCCAGCTTGCCGCTTGTAGCTTAAGGCTTGCCGCTGCTGTTAAGCCTTGGTGGAAAAACGGTAGCCGGTGCCGCGCACGGTTTGTACCAGATTCTCGTAGGCATCGCCCAAGGCTTTGCGCAGGCGGCGGATATGCACGTCGACGGTACGCTCTTCGACATAGACGTTGCCGCCCCAGACCTGGTCCAGCAACTGGCCGCGGGTGTAGGCGCGCTCCTGGTGGGTCATGAAAAATTGCAGCAGGCGGTATTCGGTCGGACCCATCTCGGCCGGTTTGCCGTCGATGGTCACGCGGTGGCTGATCGGGTCCAGCAGCAGGCCGCCGACTTCGATCGGTGCTTCGCCGTCGGTCGGGCCAGCGCGGCGCAGCACGGCCTTGAGGCGCGCGACCAGCTCGCGAGGGGAGAATGGCTTGGTGATGTAGTCGTCGGCGCCGACCTCCAGGCCCTGGATCTTGTTGTCCTCTTCGCCCTTGGCGGTGAGCATGATGATCGGGATGTCACCGGTCAGCTCATCGCGTTTCAGGCGCCGGGCCAACTCGATACCGGAGGTGCCGGGCAGCATCCAGTCGAGCAGGATCAGGTCGGGCTTGCGGTCGACGATGATGGCATGGGCCTGCTGGGAGTTCTCCGCCTCCAGGCAGTCGTAGCCGGCCATTTCCAACGCAACGGCGATCATTTCGCGAATGGGCGCTTCGTCGTCAACGATCAGAATGCTCCTGCCAACCATGCTTAATCCTCTTGTCATTTAACTGTCTTGCGCCGCATTAGATAACGGAATTATTGCAGTCGTGTGACAGTATTTTAGGTGCTGGTGCGAGGGCTGCATTCGTGGACTAAGCTTTGGGTCCGAATCCTGACAACCACCAAAGAAGGTTTCCATGACTCAACACACGCAATCCTGGAAAGCCCTGTTGCTGAGCGCTGCGCTGGCCCTGCCGGGGCTGGCGTTCGCTGCGGAACCGGCGATGACCAAAGACGGTATGTTCGTCGACCACAAGGGCATGACCTTGTACACCTTTGCCAAGGACAGCGGCGGCAAGTCCATGTGCAACGACAAGTGCGCCGCCAACTGGCCGCCGCTGATGGCCGCGAGCGGTGACAAGGCGATGGGCGAGTGGACCGTCATCAAGCGTGACGACGGCTCCATGCAGTGGGCCTACGACGGCAAGCCGCTGTACACCTTCGTGATGGACAAGAAAGCCGGTGACATGACCGGCGACGGCAAGATGGATGGCGCCTGGAAAGTGGCCAAGCCTGATTGACCTTGGTGCTTTCATCGCGGGCAAACCTCGCTCCTACGTAGGAGCGAGGCTGGCCCGCGATAACGATCTTCAGCGAACGGCGTAATCCACGACTATCCCCAGGAAAATCGCCAACCCCGCCCAGTGGTTATGCAGGAAGGCCTTGAAGCACTTCATCCGGTCGCGATCGCGGGTGTACCAGAACTCCCAGGCAAAACACCCGGCCGCCACCAGCAAACCCAGGTGGAACCAGATACCCAACTCGAAACGCGCGCCCGCCAGCAGCAGGCACACCAGCGCCAGGCCCTGCAGGGTCAGGATGATTACCCGGTCGGCTTCGCCGAACAGGATCGCGGTGGATTTCACCCCGATCTTCAGGTCGTCGTCGCGGTCGGTCATTGCGTAATAGGTGTCATAACCCACGGTCCACAGCAGGTTGGCGATGTACAGCAGCCAGGCGGTGGCCGGCAGCTCGCCGGTCTCGGCGGTAAAGGCCATCGGGATGCCCCAGGAGAACGCTGCGCCCAGCACCACTTGCGGGTAATAGGTGTAACGCTTCATGAAGGGGTAGCTGGCCGCCAGGGCCAGGCCGCCCAGCGACAGCCAGATGGTCACCGCGTTGGTGCACAGCACCAGCAGGAAGCTGATGAACATCAGCACGGCGAAGAACACCAGGGCTTCCCTGGAGCTGATTTTGCCGCTGACCAGCGGGCGCTGTTCGGTGCGCTTCACATGGCCGTCGACCTTGCGGTCGGCCCAGTCGTTGATCACGCAGCCGCCGGCCCGGGTGAGGGTTACGCCAAGGACGAAAATCACGATATTGGCCAGCGATGGCGAGCCTTCGCCGGCAATCCACAGGGCCCAGAGGGTCGGCCAGAGCAGCAGGTAGATGCCGATCGGCTTGTCCATGCGGGTCAGTTGGATAAAGTCCCAGGCGCGTGGATTCAGGCGGTTGAGGGATTTGAGCAGGCTCTGATACATCAGCGGTTCTCCGGCTGGGCGCCGACGGCGTTCCACAGGGACGGCAGGAAGATTTCGGCGACCAGCACGCTCAGGGTTGCGCGATCGAAGCGCGAACGGCGGGCCCAGAGGTCGTCGGCCTGCACCTCGTCGGGCAGCCATGGGCGTGGGTAATGGCAGACCTCGATGGGGCGGCGCTGAAAGGCCTGGTCACAGAACAGCAGTTCGCCCAGGGAGCGGCTGCCCAACTCGTCCATGTTCAGCCCGCCGTCCTGCAGGGCACTGCGGGCCGCCACGCTGCGGGCGAATACCCAGGCCTGGCCGTGACCGCGCAGATACACCTCGCGTACCCAGCCCTGGCTGCCTGGCTGCAGGTCCAGCGCGGCGCATTCGTCGGCGCGCAGGGGCTGCCAGCCCTCGACCAGCGGCGTCACGCTGAAGCCGTCGTTGGAGAGACGGGTCAGGCGCCGGGTCAGCGAACCTTCATCGAACAGCCAGTCGAGGGTCTGTGCGTCGGGGAGGGGCATCAGCCGGCTTTGCGAGAGCCAGTCCGGGGTGGAAAATGCAGAGATTGAGTGCGGCACAGTGGGTCATTATTGGCAGCAAATGAGGCCGCGAGCTTAGCATGGCGCCAGGCGATTTTGCCGCAATGGAGCGGCCGGCCGCAGCGAACGTGCTTGCATCCGTCGGTGCTCATCAGTACAAAACGCGCTGGGCCGGACGCGCCCCCTGGCGTCATCCAGAGTCGATTCATCGACCATCCCGCCGGCAACAGCCTGAGAACCTGAGGAAACGCGTAAATGAAAAAGTGGCAATGTGTGGTCTGCGGCCTGATCTACAACGAAGCCGATGGCTGGCCGGACGACGGAATCTTGCCCGGTACCCGCTGGGAAGACGTGCCTGAAGACTGGCTCTGCCCGGATTGCGGCGTCGGCAAAATGGATTTCGAAATGATCGAAATCGGCTGATCACACCCTGTGATCCCCTGAACCTGAAGGAGTAAGGAATGAACGCACCTGTCGTCATCGTGGGCACCGGGCTGGCCGGCTACAACCTGGCCCGGGAGTTTCGCAAGCTCGATAGCGAAACGCCGCTGCTGCTGATCACCGCCGATGACGGGCGTTCCTATTCCAAGCCGATGCTTTCCACCGGTTTTGGCAAGAACAAGGAAGCCGACGGCCTGAGCATGGCCGAACCCGGCGCCATGGCCGAGCAACTGAAGGCCGAGGTGCGTACCCATACCCGCATCAGCGGCATCGACCCTGGCCACAAGCGCCTGTGGATTGGCGAAGAAGCGGTGAGCTACCGCGACCTGATCCTCGCCTGGGGCGCGGAAACCGTGCGCGTACCGGTGGAGGGTGATGCTGGCGACCTGATCTTCCCGATCAACGATCTGGAAGACTACGCGCGCTTTCGCGCGGCTGCGGCCGGCAAGCGCCGGGTGTTGCTGCTGGGCGCCGGTCTGATCGGCTGCGAGTTCGCCAACGACCTGATCCTCGGCGGTTATGCAGTGGACCTGGTGGCGCCTTGCGAGCAGGTCATGCCGACGTTGCTGCACCCTGCGGCCGCCGCCGCGGTGCAGGCCGGGCTGGAAAGCCTGGGCGCGCGCTTCCATCTGGGGCCGGTACTCAATCGCTTGCAGCGCACGGCGGATGGCCTCGAGGCACATCTGTCCGACGGTGAAGTGATTGCCTGCGATCTGGTGGTGTCGGCGATCGGCCTGCGTCCGCGCATTGACCTGGCCGCCGCCGCGGGGGTGATGGTCAACCGTGGGGTGGTGGTCGACCGGCATCTCAAGACGTCCCACGCCAACATTTATGCCTTGGGCGACTGCGCCGAGGTCGATGGGCTGAATCTGTTGTACGTCATGCCCCTCATGAGTTGTGCGCGAGCGCTGGCGCAGACCCTGGCGGGTAACCCGACGGCAGTCAGCTACGGCCCGATGCCGATCACCGTGAAAACCCCGGTCTGCCCGCTGGTGGTTTCGCCACCGCCACGCGGCCTGGAGGGCGTGTGGACGGTCGAAGGGCAGGGCGCCGACATCAAGGCGCTGTGCCGCGATGCCAGCGGCAAACTGCTGGGCTATGCGCTGACCGGGGCCGCGGTCATGGACAAACTGGCCCTGAACAAAGAGCTTCCCGGCTTGTTGGCCTAAATACCGGTCGTTCTGTCGGAATAATCATGTGTTTGCCACTACAAAGGTTGCGCAGAGACTGGCGCCACTCCTAACTGCGTGCCATCCTCACACCCGTCTGCCGCAGAGTAGAGCCTGCGGCGCCTTGGGCGCTGTTCCGGAAGAACAGCACGGACATAACAACAAAAAACCGTCAAAGAGGCTTCACTATGCGTAAACCAGAACTCGCCGCTGCAATTGCTGAAAAAGCGGATCTGACCAAAGAACAAGCCAACCGCGTTCTCAATGCCGTTCTCGAAGAAATCACTGGCGCCCTGCATCGCAAAGACAGGGTCACCCTGGTAGGTTTTGGAACCTTCCTGCAGCGTCACCGTGGCGCCCGTACCGGCAAGAACCCGCAAACCGGTGAGCCGGTGAAGATCAAGGCCAGCAACACCGTAGCCTTCAAGCCAGGCAAATCGCTGAAAGACAGCGTCAATCCATAACTGTTGCGAACTCCCTCGATAGCAGGGAGAACCGTATTGAAAAATGGGCAAACCGATAATTCGGATGCCCATTTTTTATGGATGGTTGTTCGGCATATAAAGAACGGGAATGCATGCAGCAAGTTTCGCGAGGAACTACATCTGTATTGCTCAAAAAACATACAGACTGTTTGATGGCAAACTATCGTCTTGAGTGCCATCATATTAGTGGCACTTTACAAAGTTAGGGGCATCCGCGGCTGCACTCTTTCATAAAAGTTCAGAATTAGGATTTATTTCCGTACCCGGCACTTTCGATTCTGCCTGACATTACCCCTTAATCATTGAATCGCTCTCTGGTTTATATCGCGCAAGGCTCTGGCCCGCGGCTTCTGGCGTTGCTGGTTGGAATAGGGATTCAACTGGTTGTCTAGGGGGAAACCCTGCCATATATAAGGCAATCTCTTACGAACAGCCGATGACAGTTCGTCTTGTTGTTTGAGGGGATGCTTGCTAGTGGCCATCATACTGATTACGATGCGCGCTCTTGAAAGAGCAGGCTCAATTGGATGAGTACGCTCTTTGATACTGTCAAGCACGCGAAAAATGTCTCGCGGGCGTATAGACCGTAATCTCGAAAAAGGCCATGGATGTCCTACTCAAGTAAACTTTCTGCCCATTACCTCGAACTCGCCAAAGCCTCTGTTTCCAAAGAGAGTTTTGCGGGCGAGGACGTTCGCTTCTCCAGCGAATACGAGGCACTGGAAAGTGAGCTGGGCAAAGCCCAATCCATGCACGAAAGCGGTCAGATCGACTGGCTGAAAATCCTCGAAAACAGTGAAGCGCTGCTGCGTACCCAGTCCAAGGATCTGCGGGTGGCCGCCTGGCTCACCTGGGCCTTGTATCAGCGTGAATCCTTCCCCGGCCTGCTGGCCGGCCTTGGTCTTCTGCAGCACCTGTGCGAACAGCATTGGGCGCAGATCCACCCCGCCAAGCTGCGTACCCGGGCTGCCGCCGTCGGCTGGCTGGTGCCGCGTCTTGAGCAGGTGCTGGGCGAAAACATCGCGATCAAGGAGCAACTGCCGCTGTTCCGCCGCCTGGTGGAACACCTGGAAGGGCTCGATGCCGCGCTCACCGAGCATCTGGGTGACAACGCGCCCTTGCTGCTGCCGATCTGCCGGCGGCTGTCGACCATGGTCCAGCGCGCCGCCGACAACCAGCCAGAACCCGGCGCCGTGGGCGCGGTGGTGGCCCAGGTCAAGCAGGCCGCGACCCAGCTGTTCACGCCTGGCGCGCCGATCGACAACGAGAAGGAAGCGCAGAAGGCCCTGCGTGCGATGCAGGAAAACGCCCGTCCACTGAGCGCCTGGTGGCTCAAGCAGAAGGCCACTGACGTACGCGCCCTGCGCCTGAACCGCACCATGCTGTGGTTGCCCATCGATGCCGTCCCGGAGCGCAACGCCGAGCAGATCACTGCGTTGCGTGGGCTGCCGGCCGACAAGCTCAAGACCTACCAGGAGCGTTTTGCCAATGGGCAATACGCCGACCTGTTGGTGGAGCTCGAAGCCAGCCTGGCCAGGGCGCCGTTCTGGTTCGACGGCCAGCGCATGGTCTGGGAATGCCTGCAGGGGCTGAACGCCGACCAGGCGATGCGCGAAGTGGAGTTTCACTTCGCGCTCCTGTTGCAGCGCCTGCCGGGGGTGGTCGAGTTGCGTTTCCACGACGGCGCGCCTTTCGCCGACCCGGCCACCCGCGGCTGGATCAGCGCCCATGTCATGCCCCATCTGCAAAGCGCCAGCGCGCCGCGCAAGGTCGAAGCGACCGCCAGCCAGCCAGCCTGGGAAGAAGCCCTCGAAGAGGTCTTGCCGATCCTGCGCAAGGACGGCCTCAAGGCCGCCGTGCAGGTCCTCAAGCAAGGCCTGCAGAACGCCCATGGCGGGCGGGTGAGATTTTTCTGGCAGTTCAGCCTGGCGCGGCTGTGCTTCATGGCCAAGAAATACGAGCTGGCCAAGACCCAGCTCGAAACCCTCGATCAAGAATTACTGAGCTCGGGCCTGCATGCCTGGGAGCCGGATCTTGCGTTGGAAGTGCTGCACCTCCTGCATAGCTGCTGTGAGTTGTTGCCGCAGAACCACGCAGTGCGAGAACGCAAGGAAGAGATTTATCGCAGGCTGTGCCACCTCGACCTCGAAGTGGTACTCGAATAGGCCCCAGGGCCAACAACCGCAAGGAGAAAAGCCATGGCCAAAGAAGGCTCGGTAGCCCCCAAGGAACGCATCAACGTCACCTTCAAACCCGCCACCGGCGGTGCTCAGGAAGAGATTGAACTGCCGTTGAAGCTACTGGCAATCGGTGATTACACCCAGCGCGTGGACGAGCGCAAAGTGGAAGACCGCAAGCCGATCAGCATCGACAAAATGACGTTCGACGAAGTGCTGGCCAAGCAGGAGCTGAGCCTGACGCTGAGCGTGCCTAACCGTCTTCAGGAAGAGGGCGACACCGAAGAGCTGGCGGTCAAGCTGCGCGTCAACTCGATGAAGGACTTCAACCCGGCCAGCCTGGTCGAGCAAGTGCCTGAGCTGAAAAAACTGATGGAACTGCGCGACGCGCTGGTGGCCCTCAAGGGTCCGCTGGGTAACGCCCCTGCATTCCGTAAAGCCATCGAAGGCGTACTCGCTGACGACGAATCGCGCGGTCGTGTACTCGGTGAGCTGGGCCTGAACGCCGCAGCCACCGAAGCCTGAGTCTCTATCAGTCAAGGAAGCCAAACACTATGAGCACTAGTGCAGCACAACAGAAAAGCAACGAGAACGGCGAGTACAGCATTCTCGACAGCATCATCGCCGAAACCCGCCTGACTCCGGACGACGAAGCCTACGACATCGCCAAGCGCGGCGTGTCGGCCTTCATCGAAGAGCTGCTCAAGCCTCAGAACGATGGCGAGCCAGTCAAGAAGGCCATGGTTGACCGCATGATCGCCGAGATCGATGCCAAGCTCAGCCGCCAGATGGACGAAATCCTCCACCACGAAGACTTCCAGTCCCTGGAATCGGCCTGGCGTGGCCTGCAGTTGCTGGTCGACCGCACCAACTTCCGCGAAAACATCAAGATCGAAATCCTCAACGTCTCCAAGCAGGACCTGCTGGACGACTTCGAAGATTCGCCGGAAGTGATGCAGGCTGGCCTGTACAAGCACATCTACACCGCTGAATACGGCCAGTTCGGTGGCCAGCCGGTGGGCGCGATCATCGCCAACTACTTCATGTCGCCAAGCTCGCCTGACGTGAAGCTGATGCAGTACGTGTCCAGCGTTGCCTGCATGTCCCACGCGCCGTTCATCGCCGCGGCTGGTCCGAAATTCTTCGGTCTGGAAAGCTTCACCGGTCTGCCGGATCTGAAGGATCTGAAGGATCACTTCGAAGGCCCTCAATTCGCCAAATGGCAGAGCTTCCGCCAGTCGGAAGACTCGCGCTACATCGGCCTGACCGTACCGCGCTTCTTGCTGCGCAACCCGTACGATCCGGAAGAGAACCCGGTCAAGTCCTTCGTCTACAAGGAAACCGTTGCCAACAGCCACGAGCATTACCTGTGGGGCAACACCGCGTACGCCTTCGGTACCAAGCTGACCGACAGCTTCGCCAAGTTCCGCTGGTGCCCGAACATCATCGGCCCGCAGAGCGGTGGCGCGGTGGAAGACCTGCCGCTGCACCACTTCGAAAGCATGGGCGAAATCGAAACCAAGATCCCTACCGAGGTACTGGTCAGCGACCGCCGTGAATACGAACTGGCCGAGGAAGGCTTCATTTCCCTGACCATGCGCAAAGGCAGCGACAACGCGGCGTTCTTCTCCGCAAGCTCGGTGCAGAAGCCGAAGTTCTTCGGCATCAGCGCCGAAGGCAAGGCCGCGGAGCTGAACTACAAGCTCGGCACCCAGCTGCCGTACATGATGATCGTCAACCGCCTGGCTCACTACCTCAAAGTGCTGCAGCGCGAGCAACTCGGTTCGTGGAAAGAACGTACCGACCTCGAGCTGGAACTCAACAAGTGGATCCGCCAGTACGTCGCCGACCAGGAAAACCCGAGCGCCGAAGTGCGTGGCCGTCGTCCGCTGCGCGCCGCGCAGATCATCGTCAGCGATGTGGAAGGTGAGCCGGGCTGGTACCGCGTCAGCCTGAACGTGCGTCCGCACTTCAAGTACATGGGGGCCGATTTCACCCTGTCGCTGGTTGGCAAGCTGGACAAAGAGTAACCAGGAGCTAGGTCATGACCGGATACGGCAGCCTTTTCGAACGCCTGAGTGGCGAGGCCGACAAACGTGTCGGCTGGAGCCGCGAGGTTTCCGCCATGGCGTCGGTGGCTGCCCATCTGGGCAAGATGCTCAGCACCCGTGCGGGCAGCGTGCAGACGCTGTCCGATTACGGGTTGCCCGATCTCAACGACATGCGCCTGAGCCTGCACGACGCCCTGAGCCAGGCCCGCCTGGCCATCGAAAGCTTCATCGAAGCCTACGAGCCGCGTCTGAGCAACGTGCGTGTCGTTTCCCTGCCGCGTGATCACGACCAGCTCAAGCTGGCTTTCAGTATCGAAGGCCTGCTTGAGGTGGACGGGTTCAAGCGCCAGGTCAGTTTTTCCGCGCGCCTGGATGGCAGCGGTCAGGTCAAGGTCAGTTAAGGAGACGAGGATGTCAGGTAAACCCGCAGCACGCGTCAGCGACCCCACCGCCTGCCCGCTCCCCGGCCACGCAACCAACCCGATCGCCGCCGGTTCCGGCGATGTGTTCTTCGATGGCCTCGCGGCCGCCCGCCAGGGCGATGCCTCGGCCTGTGGCGGAGCGATGTCCGGCGGCCTGGCGACCACGGTGCTGATCAACGGCAAGCCGGCGGCCACGGTTGATTCGGTCGGGACTCATGGAAATATCGTTATCGGTGGGTCGGGGACGGTGATTATCGGGAATTCCCACTCGGCGGCGTCGTTTGCTCCTCCATTACCGCTGACTATTCCTGGATTTGATGAGCAGTTTGCGCTGACAGATGAGGCGGGAGCTCCGATTGCCAATCGCCGATATCTGCTTGTTCGCGAAGATGGCTCGCAGGAAGAAGGGATTACCAACGATGCAGGGCTTACTCATCGGCTTGCTCGACATGAGCGAGCAGAGAAAGTCGAAGTCTACGTAGCCGCGGGAAGCTGATGAATGGCCACTGATACCATCAACACTTCAAGTGGTACTTTCAAAAAAGTCGCTACGGTGCAGAGTTCCCCTACCAAAGAACTTGTGCCCAAGCCGGTTGTAGTTGAGCAAGGGCTGACCGTATTTTTGGGTGGCGCTGGGATGATTGGTGGTTATAACGCCGATATGATCAACGCATTTACCGAGACCGGCATTGCTAACGCTGTCTACGGAAACTATTCATCCCTGATCACTGGGGCCGATGAGTATGTCCATCCAATGATTGATATGCTCGCCGACGCATCGTCGGTTATTTTTTATAATCAGGACAGTAGTCGGCCGGCAGAGTTTGAATATGATCAGGTGGGCGTTGTAAAAGAAAGAACCGATTTGTATGGTTTGGTCGCTGTTAAAAGCACTATGCCGGTTATAGAAAGCCAACCTGCGGATTTTTCCCTTGCTGCCATTGGCATATCAAAGAAGATTCCGACTTCCGGGCAGTTCAATATTGTCGGGTACTCATGGGGGGCGGTAATTGCGGCGCGTAGCGCTATGTATCATGCGCGCAAGGATATTATCGTCGATCACTTGGTTCTGATCGGTGCACCGATCAATCAGGACTTGAAGGATGCGGTAACCGGGCATCCGAAAATAATCAAGACAATAATTATTGACCTGGCGGATAAGGGCGATCCGATTTATGCCGGGATGACGGATGCCGAATTGGTTGGCGTTGCACCCGAGCTTGCGGGGCAGATGTCAGGGACTAACCAAGGACACTTTTACTATTCAGGGGATGATGCAGACGGTCAATTAAGGCATCGGGAACTTGCAAAGCGGCTTTATGACGAAGGGCTTCGATAAAGTGATGCGATATTTCGTTATCTTCATTTCTCTTGTCATGCTGTCTTTGAGCTTTATCGATCCCAAAGCCCCGTGGGGGGTTAGTGTCGACTTTATGGGCTTATCGCTCCCTCAGGCGGGGTATACATTTTTTTTCGTGGTTTGTATTTTTCTTTATCTTCCGATGATAGTTGTCGGTCTTTATTATTTTGTAAAAAGTGCAGTTCGTTTGGTCAGGTTTCGAGATCTCAGGGGTGGGTTCGAGCCGTTTATTTTGTTTGCGCTCATTGTGGTGAGTTTGAGCCGGTTCGGCGATTGGGTTGTTTATGAAATTTTCTAAATTCCAACCTTGTCGCTGCAATCAATGGGTGTCCCGTGAATTGTTCTAACGGGCCAATGCCAGCCATTGCTGCACCCTCGATGAAGGGTAAGGCGTTCAGGTTGCTCAACGCATTCCTTTGCTCAGTCGGCTTGCTGGCGATTCTGCTGCTGTTTGCGCTGCTGTTTACCTGGCAGCGGGATACCCCGCCAAAACTGTTCGCTCATCCCAATGCGCTGTGGGTTGGCGCGGAGGATGGTGGTGTGTTCGTCGAAATCGCCAAGGCCGAGGCGCCGGATTATTACGTTGAGATCCGGCATGAGAATGGGGACATCTGGGGTGAAGGCTGGATTCGGTACGACGGCAAAGATGGCTTTCCGCTGAGTGCCGCGGCCATCACCGGGTTTGATGGCGAGGCGCTTTATCTACAGACCAGCGTTGCGATTACCTCTGAAAAAGCGGGGGCGCAGTAATCATGGGAGAGAGGGGTCGCATGCTCAGTGCTGGCCGCCGTCGCTTGCTTGTCACAGCCCTCTGGATTCCGCTGGCCGTTCTCCTGCTCATGCTGCTGGACGAGTGTCTGAGAGGCACCCCCTTGACCGTCGAGTTGTTCGAGACCTACGCGTCGACCATGGGCATTGTGGCGTACATCGCCTTTGCCCTTCTGGAAATGCGCCTGCTGCGTGGCAAGAGCGAGCAACAAATACTCGCGCGGGTCTGGCTCGGGCCGTTGCTGTTCATCCCTTTTTACGCCGCTTCGTGGATGCTTTTTCAGTTGGGAAAAATGCTTGGCGGTGATGCCAGTGACGTTGCACCGATGTTGGGTTGGCTGGTTTTCATTCCGTGTGTCCTCATCGTGGGCTACGTGGTTTCCGGGCTGACGGTTGCGCTCTACAGGACGGTTTATTCATGAGATCCACTACCAGGCAGGTAACCCGTGTCCTTTAACCACTACTACCAAAGCGAACTCACCGCGCTGCGTCAGCTGGGTCGCCGTTTCGCCGAGCGTAGTCCGGCCCTGGCGCCGTTCCTGGGCCAGGCCGGGCGGGACCCGGATGTGGAGCGCCTGCTCGAAGGTTTCGCCTTTCTCACCGGTCGCCTGCGACAGAAGCTCGATGACGAGCTGCCGGAACTCAGCCACTCGCTGATGCACTTGCTGTGGCCGAACTACATGCGGCCGTTGCCGGCGTTCAGCATTCTGCAGTTCGACCCGCTGAAGCAGTCCGGGCCGGCCCTGCGCGTGGAGCGTGATACGCCGGTGGAGAGCAAGCCCATCGATGACGTGCGCTGCCGCTTCCGCACCTGCTACCCGACCGAAGTTCTGCCGCTGGACCTGACGGCGCTGAACTACTCGGTGAAAGGCGACGGCGCGCTGCTCAGCCTGCGCCTGGAGATGAGCTGCGACGGCCACCTCGGCGAGCTGAACCTCAGCCGCCTGCGCCTGCACCTGGCGGGCGAGCGCTACATCAGCCAGATGCTCTACCTGAGCCTGCTGCGCAACCTCGAAGGCATCGAACTGGTGCCGCTGGGCATGGACGGCAAGCCGTTCCCGGGTGTCAGCGGCAATGCCATGTCGTTCAAGATGCCCGGCAACCGCGTGCAGCCGGTGGGCTTTGCCGAGGAAGAGGCGTTGATCCCGTATCCGCTGAACACCTTCCGCGGCTATCGCTACCTGCAGGAGTATTTCGCCTTCCAGGACAAGTTCCTGTTCGTCGACCTGAACGGCCTGGACCTGCTCAAATCGCTGCCGGAGGACACCCTCAAGCAGCTGCACGGCCTGGAAGTGCGCTTCGACATTCGCAAGAGCGGCATCCAGCGCCTGCGGCCGACCCTGGACAACGTGAAGCTGTACTGCACGCCGATCGCCAACCTGTTCAAGCACGACGCCCTGCCGATCCGCCTCGACGGCAAGCAGGACGAGTACCTGCTGCTGCCGGCCGAATACGACCTGGAAAACTGCGGCGTGTTCTCGGTGGAAACCGTGACCGGCTGGAAGCCCGGCGGCCTGGGTTACCAGGAATACGTGCCGTTCGAATCCTTCGAGCACGACCCGAGTTTCGACGTCCCGCAAAGCCGCCCGCACTACAGTATCCGCCAGCGTTCCTCGCTGCTGCACGACGGCCTGGACACTTACCTGAGCTTCGGCATCCGCCACACCGAGGCCCACGAAACCCTGTCCATCGAGCTGACCTGCACCAACCAGAACCTGCCGCGCCGGCTCAAGCTCGGCGAGATCAACCAGGCGTGCGAGGAAACCCCGGAGTTCCTCAGTTTCCGCAATATCACCCCGGCCACCTCGAGCTACGCGCCACCGCTGAACCGCGACTTCCTGTGGAAGCTGATCAGCAACATGTCGCTCAACTATCTGTCGCTGGCCAACGTCGATGCGCTCAAGGTGATTCTCGAAACCTACGACTTGCCGCGCTACTACGACCAGCACCTGGAAAAGGTCAGCAAGCGCCTGTTGGGCGGGCTCAAGTCGATCCGCCACGAGCATGTCGACCGGCTGCATCGGGGCCTGCCGCTGCGCGGTTTGCGCACCGAGCTGACCATCGATCCGGAAGGCTATATCGGTGAGGGCGACATGTTCGTCTTCGCCTCGGTTCTCAACGAGTTTTTCGCTCTTTACGCCAGTCTCAACTCGTACCACGAGCTGCGGGTAAAAAGTACACAGGGAGAGGTGTACCAATGGACACCACGTATGGGTCTACAGCCCCTGCTTTAAGCGGGCTGACCCGGGTCATTCGCGAGTACTCGCTGTTTCAGGCCGTGCTGCTGGTGGTGGACCGGCTGCGCGATTCCCATCCGGGCCTGAGCGAAGAGGATCTCTACGACCAGCTGGAATTTCAGGCCAATCCGAGCCTGGGTTTCCCTGGCAGCGATGTCGATCGCGTGGAGTTTTTCGAAGAGCACGGGCAAATGCGCGCGCGCCTGCGGTTCAACCTGATCGGGCTGTTCGGCTCCAGCTCGCCGCTGCCGGCGTTCTACGGCGAGCAGGCCCTGGGCGACAGCGAAGACGGCAACCCGACCCGCAACTTCCTCGACCTGTTCCACCATCGCCTGCAACGGCTGATGCTGCCGATCTGGCGCAAGTACCGCTACCGCGCCAGCTTCAAGAGCGGTGCGCTCGACCCGTTTTCCGCCCAGCTGTTCGCCCTGATCGGCCTCGGCGGCGAGGACATCCGCAAGGCCAAGGAGCTGAACTGGAAGCGCCTGCTGCCGTACCTCGGCCTGCTCAGCCTGCGGGCCCACTCGGCGGCATTGATCGAGGCCGTGCTGCGCTACTACTTCAAGCATGCGGACCTGGTGATCGAGCAGTGCATCGAGCGCCGGGTGGAGATTCTCGAAGAGCAACGCAACCGCCTGGGCCGCGCCAACAGCCAGCTCGGCGAGGACCTGGTGTTGGGCGAACGGGTGCGCGACCGCAGCGGCAAGTTCCGCATCCATATCCGCCAGCTCGACTGGCAACGCTTCCACGAATTCCTGCCGATCGGTTTCGGCTACCAGCCGCTGTGCGCGCTGGTGCGGTTCACCCTGCGTGACCCGCTGGACTACGACATTCGCCTGGTCCTGCGCCAGGAAGAAATCCGCGAACTGCGCATCGGTGAGCAGAACGCCTGTCGCCTGGGGTGGACCAGTTGGCTCGGCCGCGAACGCGCGGACGGCGTGGTGACCCTGGGCAGCAAAATTCATTAAGGACAGATGACATGATCAACGTAGACCTGCAGCAACTGATCCAGGCGCTGGACGCCGAAACCCGCCGTGACCTGGAAAGCTCCGCTGAACGCTGCGTCGCCCGGGGCGGCAGCAAGATCCTGGTCGAAGACCTGCTGTTGGGCTTGCTGGAGCGCCCGCAAGGCCTGCTCGCACGCGCGTTGCAGGACGCCGAAGTGGATGCCGGCGAGCTGAGCGCGGCGTTGCAATCGCGGGTCGAGCACAGCGCCTCGCGCAACCCGGTGTTCGCCCCGGAGCTGGTGCAGTGGCTGCAGGACGCCTTGCTGGTGGCCAACCTCGAACTGGGCCAGAGCCAGGTCGAGCAGGCGGCGCTGATTCTCGCGCTGCTGCGCAACCCGATGCGTTACGCCGGTAGCCGCTACCAGCCATTGCTGGCCAAGCTGAACATCGAGCGCCTGAAGGATTTCGCCCTGTCGCAGAAGGAAGAGCCGGCCAGCGGCAAGCCGGCGGCGCCGGGCGAATCGCTGTTGCAGCGCTTCACCCACAACCTGACCCAGCAGGCGCGCGAGGGCAAGCTCGACCCGGTGCTGTGCCGCGATAGCGCGATCCGCCAGATGGTCGACATCCTTGCCCGTCGCCGCAAGAACAACCCGATCGTGGTCGGCGAAGCCGGTGTCGGTAAGACCGCGGTGGTCGAAGGCCTGGCCTCGCGCATCGCCGCCGGTGAAGTGCCGCAAGTGCTCAAGGGCGTCGAGCTGCTGTCGCTGGACATGGGCCTGCTGCAAGCGGGCGCCAGCGTGAAGGGCGAGTTCGAGCGCCGCCTCAAGGGTGTGATCGACGAGGTCAAGGCTTCGCCTAAGCCGATCATTCTGTTTATCGACGAAGCCCACACCCTGATCGGCGCCGGTGGCAACGCGGGCGGTTCCGACGCGGCCAACCTGCTCAAGCCAGCCCTGGCCCGTGGCGAGCTGCGCACCATCGCCGCCACCACCTGGGCCGAGTACAAGAAGTACTTCGAGAAAGACCCGGCCCTGGCCCGTCGCTTCCAGCCGGTGCAGTTGCATGAACCGACCGTCAGCGAGGCGGTGACCATCCTGCGTGGCCTGGCCCAGGTCTATGAGAAGAGCCACGGTATCTACCTGCGCGACGACGCGGTGGTGGCCGCGGCCGAACTGTCGGCCCGCTACCTGGCCGGCCGCCAGCTGCCGGACAAGGCGGTGGACGTGCTCGACACCGCCTGTGCCCGGGTGCGCATCAGCCTGGCCGCGGCGCCGGAGAGCCTGGAGCGCCTGCGTGGCGAGCTGGCCGAAGGCGGCCGTCAGCGTCAGGCGTTGCGCCGCGATGCCGAAGCCGGCCTGGTGATCGACCAGGAAGCACTGGACGCACTGGAGGCCCGCCTGGCCGAAGCCGAGGCCGAGCAACAAGCCCTGGAAACCCTGTGGAGCGAACAGCGCACCCTGGCCGAGCGCCTGCTCGAACTGCGCCAGCAACTGGCCAAGGCCCGCGATGCGGCCAACCAGCCGCCGCGGGTGTCGGTGGAAGAAGACGCCGAAGGCACGGTGATCGAAACCCTTGCCGCTGAAGTGGAAGAAGGACAGAGCGTCGAGGCACTGGAAGCCGCGCTCAACGAAACCCATCGCGCCCTGAGCGATGCCCAGAGCCAGGAGCGCCTGGTCAGCTTCGAAGTCTGTCCGCGCCTGGTGGCCGAAGTGATCAGTGCCTGGACCGGCGTGCCGCTGACGCAACTGGCCCGCGAGCACAACGCCAAGGTCGCGAGTTTCGCCAGCGACCTGCGCGCGCGCATTCGTGGTCAGGAGCAGGCGGTGCATGCGCTGGACCGCTCGATGCGCGCCACCGCCGCTGGCCTGAACAAGCCGGACGCGCCGGTGGGCGTGTTCCTGCTGGTGGGCCCGAGCGGCGTCGGCAAGACCGAAACCGCCCTGGCCCTGGCCGACCTGCTGTACGGCGGCGATCGCTTCATCACCACCATCAACATGTCCGAGTTCCAGGAGAAGCACACCGTGTCGCGCCTGATCGGCGCGCCTCCAGGCTACGTCGGCTACGGCGAAGGCGGCATGCTCACCGAGGCGGTGCGGCAGAAACCCTATTCGGTGATTCTGCTCGACGAGGTCGAGAAAGCCGACCCGGACGTGCTCAACCTGTTCTATCAGATCTTCGATAAAGGCGTAGCCAACGACGGCGAAGGGCGCGAGATCGACTTCCGCAACACCCTGATCCTGATGACCTCGAACCTGGCCAGCGACCGCATCAGTGCGCTGTGCGAGAACGGCGAGCGGCCGAGCGCCGAGACCCTGGAAGAGACCATCCGCCCGGTGCTCAGCAAGCACTTCAAGCCGGCGCTGCTGGCGCGCATGCGTGTGGTGCCGTACTACCCGGTGGGCGGCCCGGTGCTGCGCGAACTGATCGAAATCAAGCTGGGCCGTTTAGGTGAACGCCTGAACCGTCGCCAGCTGGATTTCACTCACTGCCAGAACCTGGTCGACCATCTGGCCGAGCGCTGCACCCAGAGCGAAAGCGGCGCGCGCCTGATCGACCATCTGCTCGACCTGCACGTACTGCCGCTGGTGGCCGACCGCCTGCTGGACGCCATGGCCACCGGCGAGAACCTCAAGCGCGTGCACGCGACGCTCGACAGCAGCGGCGGCGTGACCTGCGAGTTCGCCTGAGGTGGGTGTGATGTTCACTCGTGTACCGCAACCGCTGATCTACGCCGAGGCGCTGCTGGCGCAGTTCGCCAGCCTGTCGCGGGCGGCCGACGGTGGCGCGCTGCTGGGCGATTTCGTGCGCGGCGTGGCCGGGCTCAGCGGTTGCGAACTGAGCCAGCTGTACCTGCTCGATGCCACTCATACCCGGCTCGGCCTTAGCGCCGAATGCCTGGGCGGCATCCTGCAACCGCGGGAAGCGGCGAGCCTGCCGGCGGACTACAACGGTGAGCAGTTGCTGCAGTTCGCCCTGTGCCAGAACCGCGTGGTGAGCCTGGTGGGGCTGAGCGGCAGCCTGCACGAAACGAGTTTCCTGCCGGCCCGGGACACGCCCTGGCAGTCGCTGTTGTGCGTGCCGCTGGTGAACACGCAAAAGGCTGTCGAGGGCCTGCTGCTGTGCGCCAGTCGCGAACATATCGACCTGCAGGGCTTCGCCGATTCCATGGGCCAGCTGGGCTCGTTTGTGCTTGGGCAACTGCATCTGCTGCAACGCCTGCGGCGTCCGGTGGGCGACGCGGCGCCTGTGGCCAGCACCCCGGTCAGCGCCAGCGGCTACGGGTTGATCGGCAACAGCACGGCCATGCGCCAGACCTACCAGTTGATCAGCAAGGTGCTGCACAGCCCCTACACCGTATTGCTGCGTGGCGAGACCGGTACCGGCAAGGAAGTGGTGGCGCGGGCCATCCACGACTACGGCCCGCGGCGCTCCCAGGCGTTCATCGTGCAGAACTGCGCGGCGTTCCCGGAGAACCTGCTGGAGAGTGAGCTGTTCGGCTACCGCAAGGGCGCCTTCACCGGCGCCGATCGCGACCGTCCGGGGCTGTTCGACGCGGCCAATGGCGGCACCCTGTTGCTGGACGAAATCGGCGACATGCCGCTGTCCCTGCAGGCCAAGCTGCTGCGCGTGCTGCAGGAGGGCGAGATCCGTCCGCTGGGTTCCAACGACACCCACAAGATCGACGTGCGCATCATCGCCGCGACCCACCGCGACCTGGCGGTGCTGGTCAGCGAGGGCAAGTTCCGCGAGGACCTGTACTACCGCCTGGCGCAGTTCCCGATCGAGTTGCCGGCCCTGCGCCAGCGCGAAGGCGACATCCTCGACCTGGCCCGGCACTTCGCCGACAAGGCCTGCGCCTTCCTCCAGCGCGACCCGGTGAGTTGGTCGGAAACCGCCCTCAATCACCTCTCGGGCTACACCTTCCCGGGCAACGTGCGCGAGCTCAAGGGCCTGGTGGAGCGGGCGGTGCTGCTGTGCGAAGGCGGCGAGCTGCTGGCCGAGCATTTCTCCCTGAGCATCGAAGCGTTGCCGGAGGAACCCGGGCTGAACCTGCGCGAACGCCTGGAGAAGGTCGAGCGTCATCTGCTGCTCGATTGCCTGCGCAAGAACGATGGCAACCAAACCCTCGCGGCCCGCGAGCTGGGGTTGCCCAGGCGCACGCTGCTGTACCGCCTCGGGCGGCTGAACATCAATCTTGGCGACTTCGAGGGTTAGCGCGACATGACTTTCCCCAGCGCCTTTTTCGTTTCGCCAAGCGTCGCCCGCAAGGGTCGGCGCTTTGTGCATTGTCTACCCATGGAGATCCTCTGATGTCTGTTCGTCACTGGCAAGCCGCCCTGCTGGCTCTGATCGTTCTCAGCGGCCTCGGCGGCTGTAGCGGCAATTACAAATTCAACGACAACACCTATCGCCCATTGGGTGATCCGCAGGCGGTCAATCGCGGCAAGTGACCGCAAGGAGCATCATCATGGAACTGGTTTTCGAAATGCTGAACACCAAGCAGTTCGTGCCCACGGAGTTGAGCAGCAAAACCTTCAAGCAGGCCGGCGGGGTGATCGGGCGGGGCGAGGATTGCGACTGGATCATTCCGGACCGCAAGCGTCACCTGTCCAATCACCACGCGATCGTCAGCTACCGCGACGGTACGTTCTTCCTCACCGATACCAGCAGCAACGGTATCCAGGCCAGTGACAGCGGCGCGCGCCTGCGCAAGGGCGAGCCCCAGCGTATCGAGCACGGCAGCGTCTATGTGCTGGGGGATTTCGAGATCCGTGCGCGCCTGGTGCGCGATCCGGCGACCTTCGACGCCGAAGTCGGGCGTCCGCAGGCCGCTGGCAGCATCATTCCCGATGACGCCTTCCTCGACCTTGACCCGCTCAACGCGCTGGACCAGCAGGAGCGGGTGTATTCGGAAATCGACGAACTGACCGCGCTCAACACGCCGCGCCAGGAACCACGCCAGCGCGCGGACTATGCGCGGATCGACATGGAAAGCCTGCTGGTGCCGGAACTGGTGGCACAGCCCGAGGCGCCGGTCGCCGTCGAGCCGGCCCCGGTGGAACGCCAGAGCGAAGGCTTCTGGGAGCATTTCGGCGCGGCGCTGGGGGTGGACCTCAAAGGCCTCGATCACGACGCCCGCGAAGCCCTGGCAATCGATGCCGCGCGCCTGCTCAAGCAAAGCATCGGTGGCCTGCAGCAGAGCCTGCGCACCCGCAGCGAGCTGAAAAACGAACTGCGCCTGGCCCTGACCACCGCCCAGGGCGGCAGCAAGAACCCACTGAAGTTCGCCGTGGACGCCAGCGAAGCGCTGGGCATCCTGCTGCAAGGCAACAAGCCCGGCCAGCTGCCGGCCGAGCAGGCGATTTCCCGCGCCTTCCGCGATCTGCAGGCGCACCAGGTGGCGCTGCTGACCGCCAGCCGCGCGGCCGTGCGCGGCACCCTCGAGCATTTCTCGCCGCAGCAGCTGACCCTGCGTTTCGAGCGCGACAACAAGCCGTTGCTGGCCACCTCCGGCAGCCGCTGGAGAGCCTACAACCGCTATCACCAGGCCCTGCGTCAGGACGATGACTGGAGCGAACGCCTGCTGGCCCGTGACTTCGCCCAGGCCTACGAAGAACAGATCCGCCTGATCTCCACCCTTCACACCGAACACCAAGGATGATGCGCATGTCTCGCTGCTCGACCCTGTTACTCAAGACGCTAGCCATGCTGACCGCCCTGGCGCTACTGGCCGGCTGCTCGTCGCTGTCGCCGTACTCGACCATGACCAAGCTCAACCTCAAGCTGACCGCCAGCGACCAGCTCAACCCGGACCTCAACGGTCGCCCGTCGCCGATCGTGGTGCGGCTGATCGAGCTCAAGCATCCGGTGGCCTTCGAGAACGCCGATTTCTTCAGCCTCTACGAGCGCGCCAAGGAGTCCCTGGCCCCGGACATGGTGGCCAGCGAAGAACTGGAACTGCGCCCGGGTGAAACCGTGGAACTCAAGCTCAGCGTCGAAGAAGGCAGCCGCTACGTCGGCGTGCTGGCGGCCTACCGCGATATCTCCGAAGCCCAGTGGCGCTATGTGGTGCAGCTCACTCCGGTGGAGCTGACCGAAGCCGATCTGACCCTCGACCAGGCCGGTATCCGCACCAGCAACGCAACGCTCGCCAAGGCGGACAAGTAATCATGAACGTGCATAAAGTCATTTGGCAGGAAGGCATGTTGCTGCGCCCGCAGCACTTCCAGCACAACGATCGCTACTACGACTACCAGATGAAAACCCGCACCCAGTTGCTGGGCAGTTATTCCTGGGGATTCCTGAGCCTGGAGATCGACCTGCAGTTCCTCAACATGGGCAAGCTGGTGATCAGCCAGGCCTCCGGCATCCTGCCCGACGGCAGCCTGTTCGAACTGGGCGGCAACACCGAGCCGCTGGCCCTCGACGTGCCGCCGAACACCGGCAACACCCCGGTGTACCTGGCCTTGCCGCTGGTGACCGGCAACCACATCGAGGCGCGCCGTCCGGAGCAGTCCGATGTGCTGGCGCGCTACACCGCCTACGAGGCGGAAGTGGCCGACTCCAACGCCGGCGACGATTCCAGCAGCCAGGTCAGCTGCGCCCGGCCGGACTTCCGCCTGCTGCTGGGCGAGCAACAGAGCGACCAGGCCTATGTGAAGCTCAAGCTCTGCGAAGTCCTCGACACCACGCCCGACGGGGTGATCAGCCTCGACCCGGACTTCGTGCCGACCTTCATCCACGCCCATGCCTCGAGCTACCTGCTGTCGTGCCTGAAAGAAGTGATCAGCATGCTCAGCCACCGTGGCGACACCATTGCCGACCGGATCCGTTCCAACGGCAAGGTTGGCGGCGCCGAAGTCGGTGACTTCATGATGCTGCAACTGATCAACCGCACCGAGCTGCTGCTGCGCCACTACCTGGGCCTGGAGCAGGTGCACCCGGAAGAGCTGTACCGCACGCTGCTGACCATGCTCGGCGATCTGGCGACCTTCGCCAGCGACAGCAAGCGCCCGCGCCTGGACAGCCGCTACCAGCACAGCGACCAGGGCGCGAGCTTTCGCAAGTTGATGGACGCGATCCGCCAGGTGCTGTCGATGGTGCTCGAACAGCACGCCATCGAGCTGGTGCTGCAGGCGCGTCAGTACGGGATCATCGTGTCGCCGTTGCACGACCACAAGCTGCTGGGGTCGGCCTCGTTCGTCCTGGCCGCCAGTGCCAACTGCGACTCCGAAGAACTGCGCCATCGCTTGCCGGCGCACCTCAAGGTCGGCCCGGTGGAGCGGATTCGCCAGCTGGTCAACCTGCACCTGCCGGGGATCAAGGTCAAACCCTTGCCGGTGGCGCCACGGCAGATCGCGTTCCACTCCAACAAAACTTATTTCATCCTCGAACTCAGTTCCGAAGACCTGGCGCAACTGGAGCGTTCCGGCGGTTTCGCCTTCCACGTGTCCGGCGAATTCGCCGAGCTTGAACTGAAATTCTGGGCCATCAGGAACTGACCGACATGATCAAGGACATGGAACACAACCAGGACGACAAGACCGTCCTGCTCGATCGCCAGGGCCATGGCCCGGCGCAGAGTCCGCTGACCGATTTCGCCGCGCCGCCGCGCTTCGAGCAACTGGAAGAACGGATGATCTACGCCGCGCGCCTGCGCCCGGCCGAGGCCTTCAACATCAGCCTGAACGCGCTGGTGGCGGCGGCCTCGGATCTGTTGTCGGAAGTGGTGCGCCTCAAGCACAGCGACACCCGCGAAGACCTGTACGCGCTCAACGAGCGCCTGACCTCGGCCCTGAAGCTGTTCGAGGTGCGCGCCCTGCACAACGGTGCCGAAAGCAGCCAGGTCATGGCCGCCCGCTACGTGCTGTGCACCGTGGTCGACGAGGCGGTGGTCACCACCCCGTGGGGCAATGAAAGTGAGTGGTCGCAGATGAGCCTGCTCAGCAGCTTCCACAACGAGACCTTTGGTGGCGAGAAGTTCTTCCAGCTGCTGGACCGGCTGTCGAAGAACCCGGTCAAGCACCTGCCGATGCTGGAGCTGATGTACTTGTGCCTGTCGCTGGGCTTCGAGGGCAAGTACCGGGTCATGGCCCGCGGCATGCTCGAACTCGAAGGCATTCGCGATGCGCTGTACCGGCAGATCCGTCAGCTGCGTGGCGACGTGCCGCGCGAGCTGTCGCCACACTGGGAAGGCTTGCACGACAAGCGCCGCAGCCTGGTACGCATCGTGCCGTGGTGGATGGTCGCGCTGTTCACGGTGGTCTGCCTGGTGGTGATGTATTCGGGGTTCGCCTGGGTTCTGGGCGAGCAGCGCGAGACCGTTCTGCAACCTTATCAGCAGCTTGACCCGGCCGTGGTCCAGCCCCAGCCGTAATACAGGGACGTGTGATGAAAAACTTCTTCAAGAAAGTCGGCGCCTTCCTGCGCAAGACGTGGGTCTGGACGCTGTTGCTGGTGCTGTTCGTGGCACTGCTGGTGTGGTTCGTCGGGCCGCTGCTGGCGGTCAACGACTACAAGTTCTGGGAAAGCGCGACCTCGCGCCTGCTGACCATCAGCGTGCTGTTCCTGATCTGGGGCCTGACCATGGTCTTCGTCAGCTGGCGCGCCGGGGTCCGCAAGAAAGAAATGGAAGACAGCGAAGACGGCCAGGAACGCCTGCGCCGCGAAGAGCTGATCGACGAGGAACAGAAAGAGCTGCGCAGCCGCTTCAAGGAAGCCATGCGCACCCTCAAGACCTCCAGCCTGTACCGCGGGCGCAGCGAGCGCTGGCGCAACGACCTGCCCTGGTACCTGCTGATCGGTCCGCAGAGCAGCGGCAAGACCAGCCTGCTGGACTTCTCGGGCCTTGAGTTCCCGATCAACAAGATCGACCGCAAGCTGACCCGCGACACCGTCGGCACCCGGCATTGCGACTGGTACTTCGCTGACCACGGCGTGCTGATCGACACCGCCGGCCGCTACCTGACCCAGCCTGACGCGGAAGTCGACGCCAGCGCCTGGAGCACCTTGCTCAACCTGCTGCGCAAGCGCCGTCGCGGGCGTCCGCTCAATGGCGTGCTGGTGACCATTCCGGTGGAGCTGCTGCTGAGCGGCAACGAGCAGGATCTCGAGACCCTGGCGCGCCAGGTCCGCGCGCGCCTGCAGGACGTGCACCAGAAGCTGCATGTCGATGTGCCGGTGTACCTGGTGCTGAGCAAGGCCGACCAGTTGCTGGGCTTCGACGAGTTCTTCGACCAGCTGAGCCGCGAGGAAAGCGACCAGGTGCTCGGCACCAGCTTCCGCAAGGAACAGAACGGCACCGACGTCGCTGTGCTGCGCCAGGAGTTCGAAGAGCTGCTGCGGCGCCTGAACAGCCAGGTGATCATGCGCATGCACCAGGAGCGCGACACCCAGCGCCGTGGCCGCATCCTCGACTTCCCGCACCAGTTGGGCCAGATCGGCGAGCACCTGTGCCTGTTCGTCGACATGGCGTTCACCGGCAACCGCTACCAGCGGGCCAGCCAGCTGCGCGGTTTCTACCTGACCAGCGCGCCGCACCTGACCGAAAAGCTCGACCCCGACACCGCCAGCATCGGCGCCAGCCTGGGCATGGCGGCCGGCGTGCTGCCGACCCTGCGCAGCGGCCGTTCGCGCTTCATTCACCACCTGCTGAGCCGGGTGATTTTCCCCGAGGCCGACCTGGCTGGCCTGGACAAGCGCGAGCGCAATCGCATCCATTGGGGCCAGCGTGCGCTGTACGTTGGCGCGCTGGTGGCCCTGGCCTTGTTCGGCCTGCTCTGGGCCGGCGGTTTTTCCGCCAACTACGAGCGCCTGGAAAACCTGCGCTCCCTGGCGCAGAACTGGAACCAGCAGCGCACGGCGCTGACCGCCCGCGACGACGCGATGGCGGCGCTCAAGACCCTCGACACCAGCTTCGAAGCCACCAAGGTGTTCCCGGCCAAGGGCGACGTCTCGCTGCACGAGCGGGTCGGCCTGTACCAGGGCGAGGAAAGCAACCCGGTGGTGCTCAGTGCCTACGAGCGTGAGCTGCAAGCGCAGCTGTTGCCACGGGTGGCGCAGATGCTCGAAGGGCAGATCCGCGGCAACATGCGCGACCGCGACCGCCTGCTCAACAGCCTGCGGGCGTACCTGATGCTGAACATGCAGGACCGTCGCGATCCGTCCTGGCTCAAGGATTGGGTGGCCAGCGACTGGTCGACGCGCTACGCCGGCAACACCGCGGTGCAGAACGGCCTGAACGCGCACTTCGAACGCCTGCTCAAGCTGCCGTTCAGCTACCCGCTCAACGACACGCTGGTGGCCCAGGCGCGCCAGGTGCTGCGCAGCGAGTCGCTGGCCAACGTGGTCTACCGCGTGCTGCGCGAACAGGCGCGGAGCCTGCCGGAGTACCGCCTGAGCCAGCACCTGGGGCCGCAGGGCAGCCTGTTCGTCGGCACCGACTACGCGATCCCGGGCTTCTACACCCAGCAGGGTTACCAGCAGTATTTCTCGGTCCAGGGCACGGCGCTGGTCACCGATATCCTGCGTGACAACTGGGTGCTGGGCGAAGGCAGCGGCATCAGCGGCATGGACCTGCGCCGCCTGATGGTGGAGCTGGAGCAGCTGTACTTCCGCGACTACGCCAACTTCTGGAGCGAAGCGGTGGGCCAGGTCGGCCTGCAGCCGTTCAACGATGCCGGCGAAGGCGCCGATCAGGTCGCCGGCCTGACCTCGGCCAACTCGCCGGTGCTGCAACTGTTGGTGGAAGTGCGTGAGAACACCCGCTTCCAGGCCATCGCCGAAAGCGCCGAAGACGTGACCGCCGCGGCGGATAAAGCCGCGGAGAAGGGCGGGGCGCTGGGCAAGGTCGCGGCGGCTGCCGCGGGCAAGGCCCAGGAAGCTTTGGCCAAGAACCTGCCGGACACCGCGAAGAAGTCGCTGCAACGTCGCTTCGAACCGCTGCACCGCCTGCTGGACGACAACAACGGCCCGGCGGCGGACCTGACGCCGGCGCTGCAAGCGCTGAACGACCTGCAACTGCAACTGGCCGGCCTGGCCCGTGCCAGCGCGCCCGAGCAGGCGGCGTTCGAGATGGCCAAGACCCGCATGAGCGGCCAGCGCGATGCCCTGAGCAACCTGCGCAACGCCTCGGTGCGCCTGCCGCGTCCGGTGAGCGTGTGGTTCAACGTGCTGGCGGAAGACACCTGGCGCCTGGTGCTCAACGACTCCTACCAGTACCTGAACCAGCGTTATCAGAGCGAGCTGTACAGCTTCTACGGCAAGGCCATCAGCAAGCGCTATCCGTTCAGCGCCCACAGCACCAGCGATGTCGCCATCAGCGACTTCCGCGAGTTCTTCAAGGCCCAGGGCATCGCCGACCGCTTCTTCGAAAACTACATGCGGCCTTTCGTCAGCGGCGATCCGGGCAACTACCGCCTGCGCAGCATCGACGGCCACAGCCTGCCGATGTCCAAGGTCTACCTCGACCAGATGGCCGCGGCCCAGGTGATCCGCCAGAGCTTCTTCTCGGAGAACCCGGCGGAGCCGCAGGTGCAGTTCAAGCTGGAGCCCTACACCCTGGACCCGGCGGTGAGCCGTTCCGAGTTCCGTTTCGGCGACAAGACCATGGAATACCGCCACGGCCCGATCGTGCCGGTGTCCTTCAAGTGGCCGACCGATGCCGAAGACGGCCGCACCAGCCTGGTGCTGGACAAGATGGCCGGGCGCCCGGTGGGTATCGAAAAGAACACCGGCCCCTGGTCGCTGTTCCGTCTGTTCGACCTGATGCAGACCGAGTACCTGACCGGCCGTGACGTGCTGGTGCTCAAGGCCGACCTGGGCGGCCTGCGCGCCAACTACCTGCTGATGAGCCAGCGCACGCCGAACCCGTTCGACATGGGTGTGCTGCGTACCTTCCGCATGCCGGTGCAGCTCTGATGCTGGTTGCCAGTACCTGGCGCAGCGCTGCGCGCACCGACCCGGGCAAGGTTCGGGCGCGCAACGAAGATGCCTTCCTCGACTGTCCGGAGCAGGGGCTCTGGGTGGTCGCGGACGGCATGGGCGGGCATCAGGGTGGCGACATCGCTAGCCAGTTGATCGTCGCCAGCCTGGCCGAGTTGCCGGCGCAAGACAGCTTCGACGAGCGGCTCAAGGGCCTGCGCCAGTGCCTGCACTGGCTCAACCGGCGCCTGGGCCAGGAGTTGACCGTCACCGCCGAGCGCCACGACAGCATCATGGGCAGCACCGTGGTCGCGCTGTTGCTCGAAGGCGACCGCGCGGCGTGCATCTGGGCCGGCGACAGTCGTTGTTACCTGTGGCGCGGGCAGCGTCTGTACCAGCTGTCCAAGGACCATTCGCTGCAGCAGCAACTGATCGACGAGCAGCAGATGAGCGTCGAGCAGGCGCGGGCCCATCCGGCGGCCAATGCCCTGACCCGGGCGGTGGGCGCCAGCGAGCAGCTGACCCTGGATGTGCTGGAGTTGCAGGTCTACCCCGGCGATGCCTTCCTGCTGTGCAGCGACGGCCTGTACCAGGGCCTGACCAGCGATGCGCTGGGCAATGCCTTGAGCCTGGCTTCGCCGCAGGTGGCGCTGGAGCGTCTGTTCGACGGCGCCCTGCGCGGTTCGGCGCGGGACAACCTGACAGCCGTGGTGATCCGCCAATGAGTGATCTCAAATCCGGTCTGGATAACATCCTGATGAGCGAGGAAGAGGCCAGCAACCTGACCTATTTCGCCTTCGCCAAGGCCAATGAGGCGCCGCGTCCCGTGGCGCCCAAGGCCAAGGGCAAGGGCCGCAACCGCTCCAGGAGCCGCCCCCGTTCCAAGGCCCAGGCCGTGGTGCCTGTGGGCGGGCTGCCGGACGTATTGGCCGGACGTTACCGCCTCGAGCGCCTGCTCGGGGCCGGTGGCATGGGCGCGGTCTACCGCGCGCGGGACCTGCTGCATGAGCAGTTCGGCGATCCCGACCCTTATATAGCGCTCAAAGTCATGAGCGAAGAATTTTCCGAGACGCCGGATGCCAGCGCCTTGCTCTACAGCGAGTTCGCCCTGACCCGACGCCTGCGCCACCCGAACGTCGTGCGCCTGCACAGCTTCGAGGTGGACACCCAGTGCCAGCGCGCCTTCATCACCATGGAGCTGATGCGCGGCCTGACCCTGGACAAACTGCTCTGCGAGCGGCCGTTGGGGCTGCCGTGGGAAGAGCTGCGCGATGTGGTGCGGCCACTGCTCGATGCCCTGGCGTACAGCCACGCTCGCGGTGTGCTGCACGGCGACCTGAAGCCGAGCAACGTGATGCTCTGCGAAGACGGCGTGCGGCTGTTCGACTTCGGCCTGAGCCAGGCCGAGGAGGGCATCCTTCCCGGCCTGCCGCAACTGAGCCGCAGCCGCTTCAACGCCTGGACGCCCGGCTATGCCGCCCCCGAATTGCTGGAGGGCGGCGCCTTGTCGGCCAGTGCCGACCTGTACGCGGTGGCCTGTGTGATCTATGAACTGGCCTGCGGCAAGCACCCGTATCGCCGGTTGCCGTCGACCCAGGCCCGCGACGAACGCCTGGACCGCTCGCTGCAGGCGCCCAGGCATCTACCCAGACACTGTTGGCCAGCCCTGCGTGCGGCGCTGGCCTTCGACGTGGCGGAACGCACCATCTCTGCCCAAGCATTGCGCGATGCCATGCGCGCGGATTCGTCCTGGCTGCAACGCTGGTTCCATCGGCGTAACGGATGACCATCGAACAGGGAGCAAGCTATGTTCAATCCTTCCAATGAAACCCACTTCAGCCTGACGGTCGACGACTTCCAGGGTGACTTGCAGGTGCTGTCTTTCGAGGGGATCGAAGGCATCAGTCAGCCGTTCCGTTTCGATCTGGAGCTGGTCAGCGAGAACCCCGACCTGGACCTGGAGACCCTGCTGCACAAGCAGGCTTTTCTAGCGTTTGATCCGCAAGGCAGTGGCATCCACGGCCAGATCTACCGCGTGGCCCAGGGCGATGCCGGCAAGCGCCTGACCCGCTACAAGGTGTCGCTGGTGCCGCAATTGGCCTACCTCGAGCACCGCACCAACCAGCGCATCTACCAGCAGCTGTCGGCACCGAAGATCATCGCCCTGATTCTCGAAGAGCACGGCATCCAGGGCAATGCCTACCGGTTCCAGCTCGGCACTCCGTGCCCGGAGCGCGATTACTGCGTGCAGTACGACGAGACCGACCTGCATTTCATCCAGCGCCTGTGCGAAGAGGAAGGCCTGCATTACCACTTCCAGCACAGCCCGCAGGGCCATCTGCTGGTGTTCGGCGACGACCAGACCGTGTTCCCCAAGCTCGGCCAGCCCACCGCCTATATCCAGGGCAGTGGCATGGTCGCCGACGAGCCGGTGATCAAGGGTTTCAACCTGCGCCTGGAAACCCGCACCCGCCGTACTACTCGACGCGATTACGACTTCGAGAAACCGCGCCTGCAACTGGAGGCCGCCTATAAACCCGAGGCTGAAAGCGAAGAGCCGGACCTGGAGGACTACGACTACCCGGGCCGCTTCACCGACCGCGCGCGCGGCAAGTTCCTCAGCCAGCGCGCCCTCGAACGCCACCGTGCCGACTACCAGCAGGCCGAAGGCTGGGGCGACCAGGCGCGACTGGTCAGCGGCCACTTCCTGGAACTGTCCGAGCACCCGCGCAGCGAGTGGAACGACCTCTGGCTGCTCACCCATATCGTCCACGAAGGCAAGCAGCCGCAGGTGCTGGAAGAGTCGGTGACCAGCGACACCACCGACAACAAGGATGACTTCCATCAGGGCTACCGTAACCGCTTTCTCGCCACGCCCTGGCAGGTGTTCTACCGTCCGGCCCTGAACCACCCGAAACCGCGGGTGCTGGGCAGTCAGACCGCGGTGGTCACCGGGCCCAAGGGCGAAGAAATCCACTGCGACCAGTACGGCCGGGTCAAGGTGCAGTTCCACTGGGACCGCGAAGGCAAGGCCGACGACAAGACCAGCTGCTGGCTGCGCGTGTCCTCCAGCTGGGCCGGCGACCGCTACGGCGCCCTGGTCATCCCGCGGATCGGCATGGAAGTGCTGGTGACCTTCCTCGAAGGCGACCCCGACCAGCCGCTGATCACTGGCTGCCTGTACCACAAGGAACACCCGGTGCCTTACGCCCTGCCGGCGAACAAGACCCGCACGGTATTCAAGTCCATGAGCTCGCCGGGCGGCGGTGGCTACAACGAACTGCGCATCGAAGACAAAAAAGGCGCCGAACAGATCTTCATCCACGCCCAGCGCGACTGGGATGAAAACATCGAGCACGACCAGAAAATCCGCATCGGCCACGAACGCCACGACACCGTGGAAAAGAACACCTACACCGAACTCAAGGCCGAAGAACATCGCATCACCCACGCCGACCGCAAGACCGAAACCAAGGTGGACGATCACCTGACCGTAGGCGAAAACCAGCACATCAAACTCGGCACCGCGCAACTGACCAAAGCCGGCCAGGAAATCCACCTCAAGGCCGGGGCCAAGATGGTGATCGAGGCGGGCAGCGAACTGACGATCAAGGCCGGAGGCAGTT